>CAZSXB010000010.1:0-48253 GCA_964611155.1 uncultured Thermotogaceae bacterium | reverse complement strand
CTTATAACTTCTGTTGAAGGTTTGCATTCTGGAGCAAAACCCATGTCTGGAGAGTTCTCTCTAGGAGCACAGGGATTTCTAATAGAAGGCGGTAAGAAAACCAGTAGTGTAGAGCAAATAACTATTGCATCAGATATTCTGACTATACTCAGAAGTGTGGAAGCAGTGGGAAACGACAGGGTTTTCTCTATACCGATGCCAAGAACGACCATTACTCCATCTGTGATGGTCTCAGGGGTAGATATTGCAGGTTCTGGCTGATATGAGATTTCACATTTGGTGTATAATCTTGCAGGTGATCAGATGCCAATATACAGGTTTGTTTGCAGGCAGTGTAATTCTGAAGAAGAGATTCTGATGAAATTCACAGACAGAGTGCCCAGGTGTTGTCATTGTGGAGGAGAGCTTATAAAGCAGGTTTCGAGAGTATCTGTGAAAAGAGCCCAGGGGTCAGCATCTGCCTGTAGTGGGTGTACCACAAGCAACTGTTCAAGCTGTTCTGGCTAGAGACTGCTTCAGATCATCCTTTCATAACACCAAGAGGAACCAGTCTTTCGAGTGGCTTCACAAGGTCCTTCTGCAGGACCATTACTTCATCGATATCCTTGTAAGTCTCCCTTGCTTCCTCAACAATTGACCTTCTATCAGGTGAGACAACGCTGATCCCTGATCGCGATAGTTCGTCCATCACAGTCTCATAATCAATACGCTCTCTGGCCTGTTTTCTTCCCATAACCCTTCCAGCTCCATGTGAACATGATTTGAAGCTTTCTGCGTTTTCTAAACCCAGACCCACATATGACTGTGTTCCCATGGATCCAGGGATTATGACTTTTCCTGAAGCACGTACTGCACCTTTTCTGTGGACCATTACCTCTTCTCTGTAGTGTGACTCAAGACTTGCATAGTTGTGGATAGTCTCAAGTCTTTCAAGTGTCCTGAACGCTCCGAAGTGCTTTCCCATGAGCTCAAGGAGAATATCAATCATTATCCTCCTGTTTTCAGACGCATAGCGCAGACAGAATCTCATTGCTTCGTAGTAGTCCCTTCCTTGTTTGCTATCCAGGGGTAACCATGCCAGTCCGGGAGGATAATCAGTCTCTTTGTTCTTCAGATAAGCCCTGGCCACTTTGTTGTAATAATCGGCGACTGCCTTCCCCAGGTGCCTTGAGCCACTATGTACCATCAAAACGACATTTTCATCAGTCGCCTTCTGGATTTCTATGAAGTGATTGCCACCTCCAAGTGTCCCGAGCTGCAATGTAGCGTTTTTTCGCTCCTTCTGAATCACCTGATCCTCGGGAACATCTTCCCAGATTGAAGAAACTACAGCTCTCTTCCTCTTTTTGAATCCGACCGGTATTTCTTCGAGTGCGCTGCTCAGAACTTTCCTTATGTTGTATTCTGCTTCGCATGCTCGGATATCTGTCTTCACCATCACGACGCCACACCCGATGTCAACACCTACAGCATTCGGAATCAACTTGTCTTTGAAGGCTACTACGCCACCAATAGGCATTCCGAACCCTGGATGGACATCAGGCATGAGAGCTACCCATTTGAAGACATTCGGTATACTGCAGACATTCTTGACCTGCTCTATAGCTTGAGGTTCAATCTCTGCAATGCTAAACCACGACTTCAGGCCCATATCTTTCGCGAACTGCACACCCATCTCTCCTCAACAGTTTCTATGTTAGTAGTCTCCTTATTCCGGATGATCAAATGCATCTGAGATTAGGGCTATTTGAAAAACGGCAGTACGAATAGCTAGTAGTCCTTGAAGCCATTGCGGATCGCTGGATTTAACACCAAGAAGAACAACAGGTCTTTGATGAGCTAGTCGTTCAGTGCAATCCATTCCTTGTGGAGGATCGCCATTACTATTTCATCATGGTACTGTCCATCGCGAAACACCCTTTGTCTCAGTATTGCTTCCCTCTTGAATCCGCACTTTTCGTAGGATCTCTGTGCTCTTGGATTGAATGAGTACGTTCTGAGTTCAACACGATGAGTATTCATCTGCTCGAAGATAAATCTGAGGAGCGTTTTCATGGCATCGGTTCCGTAACTTTTGTCCCAGTACTCTCTGGCAAGGAATATCCCCACCGTAACACAGCGATTCTTCCAATCAACCTCGTTTATTCCACAACCGCCGAGATATGTGTTATCTTCCTTTCTCTCGATTGCAAAGTTGAAGGTGTCTTTCCCTGCTTCTTGCTGTTCATACCACTTCTCTTCGTCTTCTAACCGCATTGGAAAAGGCACACCTGGCGTGAGATTTCTTCTGACTTCAGGGTCATTGATGTACTTCCAGGCCAAAGGAATGTCTTCCTTATGATACTCTCTGAGTCTTATCAGTTTTCCTTCAAACACTCTCTCACCCCCAACTTCACTTGCGGATAGTATACCATGGCCACATAGACTCTGTTTTTCTGATATCTGGCATGGATTTGGTTTATAATGGTTTAAGAGTAGAATTCTCAGTTCGGGAAAAGGGGGATAACATGAAATTACTTACAGGGCTCTTACTGGCTGTGCTTATACTTATGGCCTCCTGTTCGACTGTCATGTTAATCGAGAACCCTATGGAAGAATCTATCCCGGAGTACATATCCGTAAGGGCTCCCGTACTTAAGTATTCTCTGATAGAAACGCTCTATGAGATATACAGGGCCAACATACTCGTCCCGGATCAGATAGCTTCAGCTTATGCTGTCCCTGTAGACGGCTATGCTGATCATTATTCATGGTTGATAGAAACGTACGAAGAACTCAACTCAGACGCACAGGACACTCTGGTTGAGCTTTTCGAAATCACTAACCCCTGGACACTCATGAACCTTACAACCAGGCTCGCAGACGACGCTACAGTTGAAGAAATCGTAGACCTTCTGACTTCAAGTGAAGCTGATCTTGATGATGGTACAAAGAGCTTGATAGCTTTCTTATTCCCCAGATTCTATAACAACTACTTCGCAGCCTATTTCGAGAAGAACGTCAAGCAGTTCATACCTCTTGCAGAAGAAATGACTGCAGAGGCCCTAAAGAGAGAGAATATCATAAGGTTCATGGAGGAACAGAGTGGTCTAAGCCTTGGAGACAAGGCTGTTGTGCTGTACTATTCTTTGCAGGCGGCCGGTGCATGGTCTTTTAATCATGGAGATTTGATGATTTCAACTATTCAAAGAAATGTTGTCAGCTTTGATCTTCTTTACCACACACCTCTGCATGAATTCACTCACGACCTCTACAGGAAATTCATAGACTCTCAGGAGTTCTACCAGTTATTCCATGATCTTTTCGTAAGAAACTGGGGCTTTGCAGTTCACTGGTACAATCAACCGAGTCTTTATACCGTGTACTCCTGGTGGGCGTTCTGTGAGGAAAACCTTGTTGAGGGTTTTGCAAAGCTTCTGCGTGAGAGGTACTACACAAACGTTGAGCACAGGCGTGTTTACTACTATGATCTTGACTTTTATAGCTATCTGAAAGAGATCGCTTTCGACTCTTCGCAACACTCTCTCGAAGAAATCTCAGTTGATTTTTTCAGGAGTGTTCTCAGGTAACCTAAATGGAATCCGGGTGAAAGACCATACTGGTGCTTTCCGTATTGCCATGTTCCACATCGTGGTTTTTGCCAGTGATCAGGGAGGGGATGATCTTGACTGAAACAAAGACAAGTCGCTGGGTAAGGTTTGTCTCAAGCTTTGTTGGCAGGTTCACACTTATTCACGTAATCACTTACGTGATGTTCCGGGTATTGTTCAATCTGATAATCGGATATAGTGGCGACTTCGCTGCGGAAGAAATGCGCAATCTGATGCGTCCTTCAGATTCACCGTGGATCATTGCCTCTGTGTTCTTTCAGATCGGGCGTGGCTTTATATTGGCCATAGCATTGCTACCGGTCAAGAAGACACTGCTTTCTGCCAGATTTGGCTGGGCAAGACTATGGTTCCTGCTGTTTGTCCTGTCAGGTATCGGGGCAGCGGTTGCGGGGGTTGGCACTATCGAAGGAATGGTCCTGACTCAGATCCCTCTGAGATATCATTTCGTTGGCTTACCTGAGCTTGCAATCCAGTTGCTGGCACTATCCTGGTTGATCGCATATTGGGAAGGGAGAATCTCAAAGAGGGGCCCTGATCAGTCGAAATCTGCAAAGCCTTCTGATAAGAAGGAAAACGTACAGAACAGGACAGGGTGATATTCAATTATCTACGACTTCGATACACCTTTTGACAGAAGGGGTACACATTCTTACAAATGGGATTATTGCGACCGGATCTTCGGTGGAGAAGACCTGTTACCCATGTGGGTAGCCGACATGGACTTCCCAGTTGCTCAGGGGATACAACTGGCGATAAGAGAAAGAGCTGCACATCCCGCATTCGGCTATACCGCAATACCTGATATGGCTTACGAAGCGGTTTTGGGTTGGTTATCTCGAAGGCACTCATGGACCGTTTCTCGTGATTGGGTTTTGTTCTGCCCGGGAGTCGTACCATCGATCGCACTCTCCATAAATGCCTTTACTCTACCTGGAGACAAGATAATCATCCAAGCACCGGTATACCCGCCTTTTTTCAACGTGATTTCTGACTGTGGGCGACAGGTAGTTGTCAACAAATTAACGTGCGAAGATGGGAAGTATCGGATAGACTTTGACGATCTGAAAAACAAGATCGATAGAAACACTTCGATGCTTCTGCTATGCTCACCACAGAACCCTGTGGGAAGGTTATGGAACAGGGAGGAATTGCTAGAGCTTGGCAGGATCTGCATTGAACGTGATGTTATCATTCTTTCTGACGAAATCCATCATGATCTGGCTTTTCCAGGACTCAGACACTTCCCAGTAGCTTCACTATCTGATGAGCTTTCTGAAAGCACTGTAACACTTATGGCTCCAAGCAAGACATTCAATCTCGCAGGCCTTCATACATCCATTACCGTCATCTCTAACAAGTTGTTGAGGCGCAAGTTCTATACTGTTCTCAACTCTCTGTCTTTACGATCTATCAACATTTTCGGATTAGTTGCTACCGAAGCGGCATATAGCAGCGGAGATGAATGGGTAGACCAGATGATGGATTATGTAGCAGGGAATTTCGAGTTTCTCAACCACTTCTTGAGTACAAAGATTCCAGAAATAGTTGCTGTTCGTCCCGAATCTACCTACCTGGTCTGGCTTGACTGCAGTGGTCTCCCTATGGACTACAGGGAGATTGGTGAATTCATGGTCAAGAAAGCCCGAATTGCACTGAATGACGGGGCTTCTTTTGGGCCAGGTGGTGAGAGCTTCCAGAGAATGAATATTGCCTGTCCAAGAGTCAAACTCAGGGAGGGACTGAACAGACTCGAAGAAGCTGTCTCCAAACTCAGGCAGTGAACGTCAACTCCGGGAAGAGAAGGTTCAAGAAGCAATTGAAACGATATGGCCGAGCATGAACCGCTCGGCCATACTCAATTACTTCTGAACAGAAAGCTCCGATGTACAGTTTGGGCATCTAATTGCTTTGATCGGAATTTCAGTGAAACAGAAGTCACATGCTTTCGTGGTTGGGGCTGCAGGAGCAGCGGCAGGTTTCCGTCGTTCTTGAGCTTTGGCGATCTGCCTTATGATAATGAATATCACAAGAGCAACTATGACAAAATCAATGACGGTGTTAATGAAAAGGCCATAGTTCAGCGTTGCTGCACCTGCTGCCTCTGCTTCTGCCAGGCTCTCGTAGTGTAGTCCATCCAGACTCACGAACAGGTTTGTGAAGTCAACCCCTCCAAGAAGCATCCCAATCGGCGGCATCAATACATCCTTCACGAATGAGGAGATGATCCTTCCAAAAGCAGTTCCAATAATTACAGCAACGGCAAGGTCAATGACATTACCACGCGATATGAACTTCCTGAACTCTTTCCACAACCCAGACTCCCCCTTGAAAGAACGGTCGATGACCGTTATCAGATGTGGTTCATTCACCTGACCAGTATACGCCCTTCTTCACTCTTTAACAATGAAACGACCCAGTAATCTCTCGATCCCGTAGAAGCCAAGGACAGTTCCGAATGCTATAGTTCCAAGCTTTCCTCCTGAGCCTGTTGCAATGTGTGTGCTAAAACCAAAAACCACTCCGGCAACCATTCCCGCAAGGACCGAATGCATAGAATTCCTGAGTCTGGTATCTGACGACATTCCAACAAATGAAGCACAGATGACCACTGCCGCGAACACTTTTCCATGAAGCTCATGAATAGCTGGCAAAGCTATCCCTCCAGCCAGGCCCACAGATCCCGATGCCATTACCGGACCATGCCCCTTCTTCACACTCAGATAGAAGGTTAGTCCAGCAGCAACAGCCGAGTACAGTATTGCCGGCAGCAGCAGTTCTCTCTGAAGTAAGTCTTCGGGGACGAATACAGCAGGTGAAGAGAGCACCGTGATCATGGTCCCTATGAAGGCAATCGTCCCCAGCCTGCCGCCAAACCCTTCAAGAACGCCTTCACTTACAACGAACACCAGTCCCGCTATGATGGATGCTGCTACAGTCATCTGAACTGTGAAAAGTGTGCAGCACACCATCCCGACGAAAGCACCGCAATATACCGGAACTGCAAGATCTTTCACAAACAGTGCGCCCAGGATCCCGACCAGCCCGGCAGCTACAACAGGTCCCGTTTCAAGAAATGCGCTCATAGAATAAGTCAGAATTCCTCCAGACACAACTCCCAGAAACACGAGAGTCTGTTTTGAGTGTTTGCTATAACTGACCTTGCTTTCTCTGAGTCTCCTGGCTTCAGCAAAGAGTGAAAAGACAATGCCAGTAACCATCAGTGAAATGATCGCCCCACCCAGGAAGTGAGCTTCAAGAAAGGCTACAAGAGCAGTATGGACAAACAGATATAGTGTGAACCCCGACAGAATGCAGAACGCAAAAACCCTCATGGAACCCCCTTATGAGAACGATTACTCATTGTCCTAACTCCTCTGCCAGATTCTTTCCCAGCTGTCGACATGTCTCCAGGTCAGTCTCGGTTGGTGCTCCTTTTGCCTCAATAACAGGATCGATATTCCTCCAGTTGCAGCTGTCGGCAAATTCCTGCAATTCTTTGAGTGCCCCACCACTCCAGGTATATGAACCGAAGAGCCCAAGCACCCTATCACTTATCATCCTGTTCTTGAGAGCACTGAGAACCTGTTTCACAGGTGGAAATAGCTCCGTGTTGTATGTACAACTACCAATTACAACACCCTTGAATCGCCAGATGTCACGAATTACGAATGAGACATGAGAATTGGAGGCGTTATGAACCCTGATTTTCTTCACACCGTTTTCGACAAGTCCTCTGGAAACAGATTCCATCATTCTTTGTGTGTTCCCATACATTGAACCGTACACGATGACAACCCCGTTCTCCGTTTGGTGACTGCTCCATCTTTCGTAAAGATCGACGATCTGTGACGGGTTTTCCCTCCAAACCGGACCGTGCGAAGGAGCGACAATTGCAAACTGCTGTTTTTTCAGCTTCTGAATCGCTCTGAGAACCATAGGACTGTAGCGTCCCACGATATTAGAGAAGTACCTCAATACCTCATCCTCATAGTAACGTGTATCTACCTCATCGTCAAAGATTCCACCGTTGAGAGCCCCAAAACCTCCGAAAGCATCTGAAGAGAAAAGGACGCCAGTTCTCCTATCAAGGGTAACCATGGTCTCGGGCCAATGAACCATGGGAATAAGAAAGAAACTCAGTTCTCGTATCCCAAGATCAAGGCTTTCTCCATCACCAACAACAACTACATTATCAACCAGTCCATAGTAGTCTTTCAGAAACTCGGCAGTCTTGGCGTTACCCACAATCTTCATATCCGGGAATGCCTCTCTCAGAGCTTTGATTGCTCCTGAATGATCCGGCTCCATGTGATTCACTACAAGGTAATCGACTTCTCTTCCTTCTGGCAGAATACCCCTGATCTTGTCAAGATACTGGGAGAAGTAGCAACCTTTCACTGTGTCCACAAGAGCGATTTTTTCGTCAACAATGATATAAGCGTTATATGATACACCCATTGGAAGAGGCCAAAGAGCTTCAAATAACGCAGTATCATGATCGTTAACCCCAATCCAGTAAACTTGATCGGCTATGTTGACAGCACAATCCAAAGCCAGCACCTCCTCTAGCCTTCAAAAACCAATGCGTTATCAGAACTACATGAACAAACAGGAGACTGCAGTTCTATCATCTTCTACTCCGCACGCAGAAGCCCTTTCCCGACCAAACCCAGGGTAACAAAACCTGCACCAATAAACGTTGCACTAATTGCAAGAAAAGAAGTGATGCTCATTGCCTCAATCCCAGCAGAAAACCTGATCAGCTTGGCCACATAGGTTACTGGCAAAAAGCTCGCAAGCACTTGCATCCAGTTGGGAAGGAATATCACAGGAAAATACACCCCGGAGAGAAACATCATGAGCATCATAAGAATGCTTGCAGCATTTGAAGCAGATTCCGGTTCCCTGAAAACCAGCACAAGAAGCATCCCGAGAGCCATCATCCCCAGTATTGAAACTATAATCGACAATACGAAGATCCCCCAGTTCATGTGAAAACCTACACCAAACATAACTCTGGCAAAGAAAACCAGGATGAACACCGCCAGAAAACCCATAAGAAACCTTACAGCAGTGCTGCCCAAAATAAACACCGTGGGATTCACGGGTGTCACTTTGATACGTCTTAAGACCCCGGTCTTCCTGTATCGACCGAAGACTGTAATAACTGCAAACATTCCTGCAGATAAAATCGATATTGCCACAACGCCTGAGATTATATAATCTATACCAGAAGCAGCATAAACTCCAGCGGCAACTGGTTTTCTCTCAATATTGACCACTCTTCTGACGTCATTGACCGACTCCTCAATGGCTGCTGCTAACGAAGCTCTCGTCATCTCTGCGCGGCTTATCCTGCCAGGATCACCTTCAGGAAAGTAGAATAATAGCTCGTCTTCACTCACTGATACTCCAACAAGGACGGCGTTATCCCTTACAGCTTCTGCCATGCTGTCTGAATCTCCAAAGAGACGCAGATCCCATATACCTTTTGATTCCAGTTGTTCATAGAGTCCAGCAAAACGGTCTGTTTGGATGTTTATCCCTACTCTTTCTGCATTAAGAGTGAATCCGGCTTCACCACCAAAAAAGAGCCCAAAGATCACGAGAAAGACCAGAGGAAAGAATATAGTGAAGAATAGCTCAACCTTATTTCGCAGTGATTCTCGAACGAAACTCTTGACAAGAGAGACAAACACACGGAAATCACTCATAGCCCATCACCCTCTTGAAATTAGCAGCGAAGACAGTTGCTGAAAAGACCAACCAGACAAGTGGCACAACAATCAGAACATAGAACGGCATTGGGCTTACAGATTGACCAATGAATCTCCTTTGTAGCTCAACCAGGTACGTCGTGGGAAGCACATAGACGAACCACCTGACTCCCCAGGGCAAGGTGAACACGGGAAAATAAAGCCCTCCAAGAAACATGAGAACTTGCATTGACACCTGTCCAAAAACGGTTGCCGTTGACAGCTTTGTTGCAAAAGATGAAACCATCATCCCAAAGGCCAGAAGAACGATCATTGAAAACAAGACGGAGAGAAAGAAATTCATGCTCATTATCTTCGGCCCAACCTCATAAAACAACGAAGCAAACACCAGGAGCAGAATAAAACCTAAAACCATTGTTATCAACCAGTTAGTGAACATTGAAGCGAAGTACTCGAGTGGTCTTATCGGAGTAGTATACAGCTTCTTGTTTGTGCCATTTGTCCTGAAAAAAACCAGGCTCAACGGTGTATTGAACAGGGCAACTGCGAGAATAAGCATAAGTGTTACACCTGGGAAGATGTATACGGAGTAATTGTAACTTGTCCTCTCTTCGGTGACGAGACCTTTTGTAGAGACACTAAAAGCCTTGTAGTCATCATCCTGGAACCTTCCAATCTCAAGATTGACAGTGTTAATTATCTGTTCCATTATGTCTGCAGCCATTTCAGACGACTGCTTCCCGGAGACCTGGTATATCTCAAGCTGGACTGCTCCTATGTTTGCAGCCTTAATAGTCATTGCAGCCATCATTCTGGTCGAAGCACCCTTTGGAACGACGATCACCAGTTCTTCTCTCCCCTGCTTTAGTTTGTCGATAGCCTCGTCTCTGCTTTCATAATGAGTAATACTGAAAGGTCCAGCAGGGCCAGAAACCTCGTCAAGAACATCATCAATAACTCCGGATATCCTGTCTTCCTTTACCACACCCACAGGAAGAGAAAAACCTTGAGCATTCATCCCGCCGAAAATCGCATTAAGAATGAAAAAGAGTATTATAGGAAAGAGAAGACTCCAGAATATCGTGTCGAACTGCCTGAATTCGTTCTTGAAGAGCTTTCCTGTAAGCCGGAATATCCTTTTCATGTCCACACCTCAATCTCTCAGTGAATGACCAGTAACCGTCAGAAAGACATCTTCAAGGTTGGGTTTTCTTATAACTATGTTCTCGATTTCAAAGTGCTTATCGCTTTCAAGCTTGAAAAGCTTCGCGAGCGTTTCCTCGACTCTCTGTGTCGTAACGGCATAAGAATTCTCTTCCAACTTTTCAAGACCTGGAAAACCCGTCAAATCGAAAAAAACTCCCTCATCCTGATTATTCGTGGTGAACTCAACCACATTATCTGCCCCGGCAAGAGCAACGAGTTGATCAAGAGTGCCAGAGGCTACGATTTTGCCCTGGTCAAAAATCAGTATCCTGTCAGCCAGTCTCTCAGCTTCCTCCATGTAATGAGTTGTAAGAATGATCGTCTTATCAGTTCTTCTGAGGTCTTCGACAGTTCCCCATAGCATTCGCCTTGCCTGAGGATCCAGGCCCGTCGTTGGCTCATCAAGGAAGATTACTTGAGGATCATTCACCAGTGCAGTGGCAATTGCCAGACGCTGTTTCTGACCACCAGAAAGATGCTTTGTGTATGTCTTTGCTTTTTCTGCCAGTGAAACGACACTCAGTATCTCATCAGTAGACACTCGTTTCTTGTAAAGTCCTCCAAAGAGCTCTATGGTCTCTCTTACTGTGAGATGGTCCATGAAGCTTGTTGTCTGAAGCTGAACCCCGATTGACTCTTTGACCCTCGAATCTCCTGGTTTCAATTTCTCGTCAAAGAACTGCACAGTTCCATTATCATGAGTCCTCAAGCCTTCCATTATTTCTACAGTTGTTGTCTTTCCAGCACCGTTCGGACCCAGAATGGCAAGTATCTCACCACAGTAAACATCAAAACTAACATCGTCGACAGCTTTAGTAGTGCCGTAATGCCTCTTCAGGTCCCGCACGCTGATCAACACATCGGAAGTCATTATCCACCCCCATTAGGCGTACAACCTAACACCAATTATTACACATCGCAAGACCGAATCCTTGCTTCCTTCAAGGGCTTCTTCGAGAAACAGAAAGCGGGTGGTATTAGATCGCTCCCACCCGCCTGATGATCGGAGACACAGCTACTATCCTTTTAGTCCAACCAGTGCTTCAGGGCTGACGATCTGAAACGTGAAACTCTCCGCAATGAATAGTCTCACAGACTCCGCAGTATGGGACTCATATCCAATTGAGAAGTCCTGACCGAGAATCAGGGAGAAATCCCCACCTCTCTTCGAAACAAGAAATGCTTCATCAATTCTGCCTGTCTTGATAACAGGACCACCGATTATACTCGATATGTGGTTACCCAGAGGCTGGCCGCCTGTCTTCCTGGCATGCATTTTTGCCCAGATGTCAGAATTCACAATCAGCGCGTAAGGGCCTTCTACTCCTTCTGAGCTGAAGACCGTGGTCGCCTTGGACAACCCGGCAAAAAATGACCCCAAATCTTCGAAAGATACACTAACTGCATTTTCTGAGGCCTCACTCAATACTCCTGTTACCTTTGCTTGTTCAAGACCGTTGAATACCACACCGTCTTCAAACTCTGCAGCCTTTTTTACTGCATTTTCCAGGGGCTCGAGATCTGGGGTCTTGTCGCCACGTTCGATATCGTCAAGAAGCCATATACCGAGTTCAAAGGGGATCCTCGTTTCAATTACTGGCAGAACCTGTCTTATCCCCCACCGCGGTTCATCCTTCTTGTTTTCGACAACTTGTAGCTTCCCCAGCGAATGGCTCGAGTAACTCCATCCAAACGGACCCTCAATATCAACAAATCTGCGAGCATATAGCTGAGCTTTGAGAATTTCTACTGCTCTGTCATCTATCTCTTCCCAGGCGCTGCTGGTTATAGGAGCACGTTCCCTCTTCAGAAAATCCATACTTACACCTCCCTCTACTCTTTCAGGCCTCGGATGTTCAGATCACCCGAAGTATTGCTTGAAGAACCATTTGAGTCCCCCGACTCTTCCATTTCGGTAATGGGACTCTTTGTGAAGAGATAGGTCCTCATCTCTTCGTCCCAGCCATCCATGTTCCTTCTCAACCATTCCAGAAGCATAACTGCATGTTCGATTTCTTCATCTCGATTATGCTCGATAATCGCCTTCGCTTCAGGATCCGTTGCAGCCTCTGCACGTTGATTGTACCAATCAACGGCTTCGATTTCCTCTTTCAAACTATTAAGAACTCTAGTGATGTCTCGGGCTTTAGCACTCAGTTCCTCTACAGGTTCATGGTAAGCACTCATTCTATTACCTCCCTTTTCGATATATACTGTTCCTATATATATCTTACATCATCACAAAAAAGGACTCTCTAACTTCTCCGAATCACATTATAAGTAGTTTCCCAGACTAGCCGGGAACTTCACCAAACAATATGGCGCGTATACTATCCAAGGAAGTGCTTCAGATTCATCTCGTTGCTGATTTCAGTCTTTATGATGCCATCAGGGCTTGTCATTATTACGACAATTCCCGGGCCATGGCCGGTCGAGATACAGTCAGAATGAGCCACCACGCCAATGGAAATCGCTCCTTCCCTGTAACCACCGATTCCGTAACTGTTGTTATGATTCTCAATTGCCACGAAATCTCCTATTCGCAACTTATCTATACCCAGGCGGTTCATGAGACTTCTGTCGTGTGTGATTATGTCGTAATCGGTCCCAGTCGGATTCCCTGAACCAACTCCAGATCCCATGAGATAACCAGGGATACTTGCAACAACAGGAAAGAGCACAAACCCGTCCTTGATCGATACCGGGAGCTTGTCCAGAAGATCTGGATCAATGTTGTACACTTTGAGCCCCGCAAGCCCCTCAATGACGAGCCCCTGCCCCCAGCCTTTGACCTGGATCTTGTCCCCGATGACCAGCTTCTGCTTGGCTTCTTCGTCGAAATGAATCATGATATGGTCTATGCCTCCGTGTTTGCCAATCACATGTCCTTTTGAACCCTTGGCGTCGCCGGAAACAACAATGGCTTCATTTCCAAGACACGAATAGCTGACGTAAGCAATGTTCTTGTCCTTGTCAGGGTTTTTGGTCGACACATCTGGTTCAACGTGATCGCCGGCAAGTCTGAAAGCGTTGTCTCCCAGAGTGAAATTGTACGTAATCCCTCCTGTTCCTGGAAAAGCATGAGGAACGCCTTCGCCATCAAGTCTGAATGGCGATCGCTTCAGGGGATGTGAAACCTCGCCTGTTACAGAGATCTTCACGACTTTTTCCTTATTTGATTTCAAGAATGCCCACCTCCCTAGTTGTGTAATCCAGCCGAACGTCGCGTGCTTCTCGTAATCACCACAAACCATGCTATTTGAGGTCTCTTCTGATGGTCATTTCGGAAGAGCTTGTTCCGGGTTTATCTATGAATCTACCTACTAGGTACAGATATACGCTCCCTGTAATAGCTTAACACGTCATCATTACACAGATGCGCAGTTGATCAAGCTTGCACATAACGTGGGGTACTACTCCTCATCATCGAATCGTTTCTGTCCTGAATGGAGCTTTCGCAATACTATTCTTTCCAGATCATCCTTCATCTCATCAATCAACTTCACAACCTCTGTCAGTCTTTCGATGGTCTCTGCAAGTGCATCAATCCCCTCAACAACGCTTTGCCTTGAAAGCTCGATTTCTGACACCTCATCTGAAAAAAGCTCATCCAGTAATTCCTCCGCATCGAATCCCTCTACTTCAACATATAGCTCTTCAACAAGCTCTGTGATCCTTTCTACCATCAACATTTTCTCACCTCTTGTATCAATCCAACTACTGCTTTCGACAAGGGGGCTCATGAGCTTGTTCACCTGGCACGGAAGAAACAGGCGACTAATGTAGAATAGATATTGAGGTGAAATAGTGTGAATAAGCAGGGACGTATATTCAAGATAGAGGTCTTCGCCCCAGAAGAATATGCTCGCAGCATCATGGATGCAATGGCAAAAGCCGGAGCAGGAAGCACTGGCAATTACGACTACTGCTTTTCAGTCACACATGTAAAAGGTTTCTGGAAGCCACACGAGAACGCTTCTCCGTTTTCCGGAACTCCTGGAGAGTTGTCTGAAGCGGAAGAAGTGAAAATTGAGACCAGGTGCAGTGAAAGAGATGTTGCCAGGGTTCATGAGGCGATTATGACTGCTCATCCATACGAAGTACCTGTTATAAACATAATGGCGGTCGAGCATATGCCTCCTGCTGGATAAGGAAACAACAGCCCTAAAGCTGGCCTGATCCATTGCGTAAGGTTCTCTTTCAGGCCGATCACGTTTTGATTTCTTGCATTTATCGTATATAATCAATTGTATCGAATACTCATTTCAGGAGGTGTAATTGTGAAGAAACTCCTAGTACTTCTAGTACTGGTGATGGCTCTTGTGTCTTTTGCTGCAGTCAAGAATCCCGACACATTCATCTATTTAGGGATAGCTGACCCGGAGACACTTGATCCTCACTATGCATACGACACAGCAAGCAGTAATGTGCTCTTCAACGTATATGAGAATCTGATCATGTACGAAGGAGACTCTTTGGAGAATTTCGCTCCGATGCTTGCAACAGAAGTTCCAACGTACGAGAATGGTCTGATCAGAGATGGTGGTAGGACTTTTGTCTTCCCTATCCGTGAGGGTGTGAAGTTTCACTCTGGAAATACTCTCACACCAGCAGATGTCGAGTACAGCTTTGAACGAGGTCTTCTCTTTGACAGAAGTGGTGGCCCGATAAAGATGTTGATAGAGGCTTTCACTGGTGCAGAGTTTTCCTCGCTGCAAGCATGGTTTGAAGCTTACTCAGGTATTCCTTACTCCGAGGCTGTCGGTGCGGATCGTAACCCAACTTCGCCCGAAGCAAGAGATCTGCTGATTGGGTTCTACAACGAAGTTATCGACCCGATAGTTGAGGTTGACGGAAACAATGTTATCTTCACTCTTGCAGAACCTTATGGTCCGTTCATGTGGCTCCTTGCACATTACGGCACATGGAGTTCCATTCTTGACTCTGAGTACACAATTGCTAGTGGGGCATGGGATGGTAATCCTGACGGCTGGTGGAAATGGCATGACATAAGCGCAGAGGAATCTCCATTGCACACAGCAATGTCAGGAACAGGTCCTTACAAGCTGGTCGAATGGGATACGGGTGAGCAGAAAACCATCCTGGAGAGATTTGACGATTACTGGAGAGAACCTGCACCAATCAAGAATGTAATCAGATGGACAATTGACGAATTCTCCACCAGGAAGGCCATGCTCGAAGCAGGCGATGCTGACTTTGTTTACACTGACGCGATATTCGTGGATCAGTTTGTTGATGAAGACGGTAGATCGAAGATTCCAGGACTGAAAGTTGAAATGGATATCCCCATTAACTCAATCACAACCGTTTTCATGATCTGGGAAGTTGATCCAAATAGCGAGTTTATCGGCAGCGGTAAGCTTGACGGCCGGGGTATTCCACCGGACTTTTTCTCAGATATACATGTGAGAAGGGGATTCCAGTACGCTTTTGAAGGATCTATCGTAATTGACGAGGTTCTGAATGGTCTGGGAATGAGAGTCCCAACAAATCTTCCCAAAGGCTACCTTGGTTACGATGAGACTCTGCCATTGACAGAATTCAACCTCGTTAGAGCCAGGGAGGAATTCCAGAAAGCATGGGGCGGAGAAGTCTGGGAAAAAGGATTCAGAATGACCATGCTTTACAACACAGGAAACGCTGCCAGACAGACTATTTGTGAGCTGGTGTCACACTTCCTCAGGCTGATTAACCCGAAGTTCCAGGTGGAAGTTCAGGGGCTTATCTGGGCAACGTACCTTCAGACTTACCTGGATGTACAGATGCCTGCCTTTGCTCTTGGATGGTTCTCTGACTTCCCTGATCCACATGACTTCATCGGAACATATTACAGCTCTGTAGGAACTTACGGTGCCTATCACGGTGATGCTTTCACTGAGTTTGCTCAGGAGCATCTTGACCCTCTAGTATTTGAGGCTGTGAAGGAAGTTGACCTTGATAGACGTGTAGAACTCTACAGACAGATTCAGGAAATCGCGATTGAAAACGCTCTCAGTTTCCCTGCATACCAGGTAGTTGATTACGAAGTCATGAGAGAATGGGTACATGGGTGGTATCCACATCCGGCCAGGACCCAGCCATACTATTACGAACTGAGTAAGAGCGAGTAGAAGTACTTGTAAGCGTAACCAGATATACGTTTTTTGAGGCCAGGGGTTCCTGGCCTCGGCTTTTTGGTATAGAATATTATCATCCGGAATTCGAGGGGGTCTGCATGATATGATTGCCTTCATAATCAGAAGATTGCTTTTGCTTCCTGTGATTCTTCTTGGTGTCACGCTGGTCATCTTTCTTATGATTTGGTCTCTTGGACCTGATCGCTTGATTTCTGCCTACGTAAGGAGCCCCGAAGCTTTGCGAACCCCTGATGCAAGGGAGCGAATCGTCGCGAAATACGGGCTCGATCAGCCGGCATACGTTATGTACTGGCGCTGGTTGGGCAACATACTGAAAGGTGATTGGGGTTATTCAAACGTTGGACGCGAAGAGGTTTCGGCAGCACTCGTACGAAGAATACCTCACACTATTGAACTCGCCATGTATGCAATGATACCTGTGATTTTCATTGGTGTGTGGTTGGGTAAGGTTTCCGCTGTGCGTCATAATAGATTCACAGACCATTTCTTACGAGTTTTCGCCCTTGTGGGGTGGTCACTACCTGACTTTGTGTTTGGTCTTCTTCTCTTGCTACTATTTTACGGGATGCTTGGTTGGTTATCTCCAGGAATGCTTAGTACCACTTACGATTTGATGATTCGTGATCCAGCTTCTGGATGGATGACCTTTACAAGGATGACAACCATAGATGCTTTGCTGAATGGGCGACTCGATGTCTTTTTTAACGCTTTCAGGCATCTGCTCATGCCCATAATGACACTTGCCTATCTCTGGTGGGCATACCTTCTGAGAATAACGCGATCGAGCATGCTCGACGTTCTGAGCAAAGACTACATAAGAACGGCACGCGCAAAAGGCGTTCCTGAGAAGGTTGTCATTAACCGACATGCCAAGAGAAACGCTCTCATTCCGGTTGTTACTGTTGCAGGTCACATGGTCGTGACATTGCTTGCAGGCGTAGTGATAATTGAGACCGTCTTCAATAGAACCGGAATTGGTCGGTTTCTTGCAACTGCAGTTATGCAACTTGACTACTGGGCAATCATTGGCGGAGCGCTCTTCTACTCAGTCATACTGGTTCTGGCAAACCTGATTATCGACATAAGCTATGCTTTGATCGATCCCCGGATCAGGCTATCGTAAGGGGGTGCTGTCGTGAAGAGAAAAAGCGATTTCAGGAAAGCTATGAAGAAATATTGGACAAACCCTACTGCGGTTCTTGGCACTTGTCTTCTGATTTTCTTTGTCATTGTTGCGATTTTTGCCCCTCAAATAGCCGGAGTTAACGAGTTCGGTAGCAATTACCAGATACCGATAGCATCGTGGAGAGCTGCCCCTCAAGCTCCGAGCGCTGAACACCCTTTTGGAGTAATAGGAGGCAGAAGTGTCTTCTACGGGGTAGTCTGGGGAACGAGAACGGCATTCAGGATAGGTATCATAGTCTCTGCCATATCCGCATTGATCGGACTGGTTATCGGATCAATAGCAGCATATTTTGGTGGCATTGTTGACGAGATACTGATGAGGATTACTGACGTGTTTATGTCAATACCTTTCTTGATCGCAGCGATGGTGATGACCGTCATTTTGGGAAAGGGACTGGATAACGTAATGATAGCACTGACTGTTTTTGGTTGGATGCCCACAGCGCGTCTTATCCGGGGGAATATCCTTCAAGCGAAAGAAGAACAATATGTGCTTGCCGCAAAAGCTCTTGGGCAAAACAGCTGGGTGATCATAATAAAGCACCTTTTGCCTAACACGATCTTTCCCGTTGTTGTTCAGGTGTCGATGAGAATGGGTTCACTGGTTATAACTGCTGCCGCGCTGAGTTTTCTTGGAGTCGGTGCAGAGCCTGGTTACGCAGACTGGGGAACGATTCTGAGTTATGCTCGTGACTGGATGACCGTTCTCGATCGCTCCTGGTTTGCCATTATATATCCCGGCACCGCCATGGTTCTGTTCGTGCTGGCCTGGAACCTGGTGGGAGACGCTCTTAGAGATATATTCGATCCAAGGTTGAGGGGTTGAGGTGATATCGTGGAAAAGAAACCAATACTTCAAGTCAAGGATCTTAAGACATATTTCCATTCTGAAGATGGCATGATCAAAGCTGTTGATGGAGTGAGTTTTGAGGTGTACCCGGGTGAAACGCTTGGAATAGTGGGTGAATCAGGGTGTGGCAAGAGTGTAACATCTCTCACAGTGATGCGTCTTCTGGACAAGAACGGCAGAATTGCTGGAGGGGAGATCCTATTCGAAGGAAAGGACATCTTGAAAATCCCTGAAAGTAAAATGATGAAGATTCGCGGTAATGATATGGCGATGATATTCCAGGAGCCGATGACTTCACTTAATCCTGTATATACAATAGGATTCCAGATAACAGAAGCTATTCTTCTGCATCAAGACGTGGGCAAGAGTGAAGCCAAAAGACAGGCTATCGATATGCTGAGAAAGGTGGGGATTCCAGAACCCGAGAAGAGAGTCGATCAGTATCCTCACGAACTCTCCGGAGGCATGCGTCAACGTGCCATGATTGCCATGGCTTTGTGCTGCAATCCGAAACTGCTCTTTGCAGATGAGCCTACAACTGCTCTTGACGTAACCATACAGGCACAGATACTGGAACTCGTGATCAAACTACAGGAAGACTTCGGAATGGCAGTAGTGTTTATCACTCACGATCTTGGAGTAATTGCAGAAACCGCCCAGCGTGTGGTTGTGATGTACGCAGGCAAAGTCGTGGAACATGCAGATGTGACGACGCTTTTCAAGAATCCAAGACACCCTTATACATGGGGACTGATGAATGCCATCCCAAGTATCGATGTGTCCAAGGACGTTCTGTATAACATTCCCGGGGTCGTCCCCGATCCTCTCAGTTTTCCTGATGGGTGCAGGTTCCGAACTCGCTGTCCGCTGGCCTCTGAACAATGCACCAAGGATGAACCACCGTTGGAAGAGATCGAAGAGGGCCACAAGTCTGCTTGCTGGCACATTGACAAACTGATTGATGAGATCAGTGTTTCAAGGGCAGGTGAATCTGCGTGACAGAAAACGGGAAAACTCTCCTCAAAGTAGACAGCCTGGTGAAGCACTTCCCTGTCAGAGCCGGTGTCTTCAAGCGCGTTGTAAACCAGGTCAGGGCTGTCGACGGTGTTTCCTTCGAAGTCAAGGAAGGTGAGACGCTTGGCCTTGTTGGAGAGTCAGGTTGTGGCAAGACTACGGCAGGAATGACTGTACTGCGTCTACATGAACCGACATCAGGACGAATAGTGGCAGAAGACGTGGATACTACTCATCTCTTCATGCCCTGGCACAAGGCACGAACATACTTGAAGAAGACATATATTGATCGATTCACTTCCCTGGAGAATGGAGCAAACAACATTGAAGACATTGTTTCGTCACTCGATGATGAGTTTGACAGAAAGATGGCGAGGTTCTTTTTTGAAGAGTGTGGCAAATCCCCAAGTAAGTTCATGGACAAGCTCCTGTCATCGAGAGACGCAAGACGAAGAAGCTTCAGGAAAGATGCCCAGATAATATTCCAGGACCCGTTCTCTTCCTTGAACCCAAGAATGCGAGTGAAGAACATCATTGCTGAAGGCGCCCGCATAAACAAGATAGCTACTGGTAAACAAGTCATGGAACTCGTTGCAGAGACAATGAAGAAGGTCGGGCTTTCCGAAGATCAGATGAGTCGATTCCCTCATGAGTTCAGCGGTGGTCAGCGACAGCGAATCGGGATTGCAAGGGCACTGATTCTTAACCCGAAACTTGTTGTGTGCGACGAAGCAGTCTCCGCCCTGGATGTTTCAATTCAGGCTCAGATTCTGAACCTGTTGAGCAGTCTCCAAAAAGACCTTGGTTTGACCTACCTCTTTATTGCTCACGATTTGGGCGTTGTAAAGCATATAAGTAAGAAGATAGCAGTCATGTACCTTGGGAAAATCGTTGAATTGGCTGATAGGAAGAGCCTGTTCTCAAATCCACTTCACCCTTACACGGTGGCATTGCTTTCAGCAATTCCCATACCTGACCCTGAAAAAAAGAAGACGCGGATGATCTTAAAAGGAGATGTCCCCAGCCCAATCAATCCTCCGTCAGGTTGCAGGTTCCATCCAAGGTGTCCCATTGCGAAAGATATCTGTTCAAAAGAAGAACCACCGCTTGAAGCATTTGATGACGACCATTCAGTTGCCTGCTTCTTTGCAGGCCAACTGAAGCTCTAGCACTTTCTCCAGTAGCACAGAGGCCCACAATATGTGGGCCTCTGTGTTGTTTCTGATCACCATAGAATCATGGATATAACTAAATGGCTGGATAATCTTGCGTGAATCAATCGATAGACCGTCACTCGCAACAGATCAGAAATACTCTATCTCTCTGTACTCTATTTCATAGACCTCTGCGTAATCCAACCAGTCTGGCTGGGCAAGCATTTCTGGGTCGTAAAGGAAATAGGTTGTCTTCTTTGTGTAGTTGCCCTGCCCATCAAGTTCATATACGTAAAGCGTAACTTCCCCCCAGGAATCCAGAACAACCATTTGTAGAATGTTGCCTTCCGAATCATAATCGTAGTGATACTCAGTGATATCGGGTTCGGGGTAATAAGGAGATTCTTCGAGTTCTCTGACAAGATTTCCCCTTTCATCGTACTCGAAACGTGTGGTAAATGCGTCAGGTTCATCACCCCAGAAGTAGACGTATTCGTGTTCAGCGATCTTTCTGCCTGCAGCATCATACTCAAATACAATCTTCGACCAGAGCTCGCCAAAGAAGTACGTCAGTTCTTCGATCATCCGGTCTTCGCTGTCGTACGAGGCGGACATTGACATTTCAAAGTAATCTTCACCTTCTCCGCCTCCCATAACTTGCTCAACAAGATTGCCCCTGGCATCGTATCCCATTGTGACCAGATAAAGACCTTCGCCCGGAATGTCAAATGCTATCTTCTCTATCTTCCCGTCAGTAATGACAAGCTCAGTTACTCCCAGGGATTCATCAAAAGGAATACCGATAAGAACTCCATCCCTGTCGAAAACGTACTCATACTCCTCCATGAGATTTCCTGCTTCGTCAAAATAGCCTTCATAGGTAACTTTGCCGAACTCATTGAAAGCTATAACGATCTTCCCAGGAAGAGCCCAGTCATCCCAGTCGTCCCAAGAATCCCAGTCTTCTTCATCGTCCCAGTCGCTCCAGAAATCATCATCATCCCAATCATCCCAGTCATCGAAAAGCGAATCAAAATCGTCAAAAACCTCAAAAGTAATCGTGAGTGTTTTGACCCTGCCTTTCAGTTCATACGTCTCCCATGTCTCAGGTTCAAGCTCAATTAACCACCCAAATCCGACGAAGACGAAGAAAATAAGGGAAATTGCAATAACCAGTGTCCTCTTCATAACACACCTCCTAATAGGTCAATTACTGAATGATAACACGCACTATCTGTTCGCTCCAACTGAATTCGACAAGGAGTTCTCTTACATCACCGTTCTCACATGCTATAGTGATAGTAATGCAAGGTCCATGCTGTTACAGGAGGTGAATCATGTACCGTTTTCCAGAAGGATTCTATTCAGATGTAAGAATTGAAGATGTTTTTCAGACCAATATCACGGTAACACTTGGGCAAATCGACGACTTCAGAGTCAAGGAATATACCGCAGCATTTATTAGGGTTTTCAATGGAAAGCGCTGGTTCTTCGCTTCTACCACAAACGTAGATTCAATCCAGAACGAGCTTGATCGACTCGCATCTATGGGCAACCCAATGGATGATCCATATAACCATCCTATGGTAAAGAGGCTCGAGTCCAACCGCGGGGAGTACCTCGAATTCACCGGAGACAACGACCTCTCGAGGATCCCTGTTAAGAAGAAATTCGATGATGTTTCTGCTTATTTCCCCATCGTTTCGGACAGTGGACACGTAAGGTACTGGGCGGGCTCCTACATTGACCAGAGAATCGTCAAGAGATTCTGTTCAAGTATCGGGGCTGATCTTGCTTTTGACTTCCAGCGTGCTGGAATCAGAATTGGATATGAACTCTCAGACGGAGACAAACGATTCAGAGATCGATTTGATCTGGCAAGCAATTACTACCATGATCTTGCAGACCTTGAAGACAGGATATCAGAAAACCTTCAGAAATCTGTCACTTTCCTGAAGAAGGCTGAGAATGCACAACCTGGAAGATATACAGTTATCCTGTCTCCAGAAGCTGCAGGGATATTTGCCCATGAAAGTTTTGGTCACAAGAGCGAGGCTGACTTCATGCTCGGAGACACTCATATGCTGAAAGAATGGCATCTCGGGAAGAAGGTGGGAAGCGACATACTATCAATCGTTGATGACGGTAACATCAAATCCGTGGGATATGTACCATATGATGACGAGGGCACGAAAGCAAAAGAAACCTATCTAATACGTAACGGTGTGCTTTCCGGCAGACTTCATAGTGCCGTCACTGCGGCTTCGCTACAAGAAGAACCAACAGGTAACGCCAGAGCGACAAACTTCGAATATGAACCGATTGTAAGAATGAGTACAACCTATATAAAGCCGGGTACAAGGAAGCTTGATGAGCTGGTCGGTGAAATAGAGGACGGTATCTTTGTAGAGACTTTGAACCATGGTTCTGGAATGTCGACGTTCACAATGGCGCCCGCAAGGGCATATATCATAAAAAACGGAGAAATATCTTATCCTATAAGGATTTCAGTCATAACAGGTAACGTTTTTCAGACACTGAACGAGATCGACGGGCTCTCCGACGACCTTCAGATCCTTTCGTTTGCACTCGGAGGATGTGGCAAGATGGAACAATATCCTCTTCCCGTAAGCTTTGGTGGGCCTTACGTGCGCGTCAAGAACCTTAACGTTCAGTAGTCAGGAGGGACAACTATGGACAAAGAAATCTACACCATTGAAGTAAATCAGACCTGTCTCAATGTAGTTCAGACAACAATAGATTCCATTCGATCGAAAAAAATCAGGCGAACAGGATTAAGAATGGTGAATGAAGGGAAAATCGGTGTGGCGGGAACACTCGGTGAAGCAAATGAAGAAGAACTGGAGAGTCGAGCAAAAGACTCGCTCGAATTGGGCATTCCCTACCCATACGAATTGACAACCGGAGTTAAAGATCACAGGAGTGTCGGTTCTGATATTCGCTCTGCCGAGCAGTTGATTTCTGAAGCGGAGTCACTGCTTGGAGAACTCAGGAAGAGACAGTCCGGTTTTTCATTCGGGAACAAGATTATCCTGACAGAACGATCAGTGACTCTGAACAATACCCGGGATACCCAACTCGTGGATAACACATCGTTCATTGAGATACTGCTCGTCATAAAACACAAGGAATCGGCAAACATCATGGATGCTTTCACTGGTTATGATGGTATCAGGTATGAAAAAGAAGAGTTTCTGAGGTTCACTGACAATATCTGTAATGCCTACCTCAATGAAATAAGGGATTTTGAAGACGGGAGATATCCGGTCGTCTTTCTACCAGATGGTTCTCATATGATGAAGTTCTACGATAGTCTTCATGGTATGCTCTACGGTTCTGGCGGATCTCTGTTGTCAGGGAAAATCGGTGAGAAGCTCTTTGCTGACTCTTTCACTCTTCATTCAACACGCAATAACGAAGACGGAGTGTATAGAGCATTCTTTGATACGGAAGGAACAATAAATAATGACTCCCGCTTTCCGCTGGTCGAAAACGGTGTGCTGAGGGCACCTTACACAAACAAGAAAGCTTCATCATTGTTTGGAATTCCATTAACCGGCGACGCAGGCGGAGATTATGATTCTGTCCCGAACATTGACATACCATCGTTCAGGATCAGTCAGTCGGAAAAGACCATAGGAGACTTGCTTGGAGGAAGAAAGGCGGTATTTGCATTCATAGCGGGTGGAGGAGATTTCACTTCCGATGGGAGTTTCGCTTCGCCCGTGCAATTCCCTATTCTTTTCGATGGCGAACATTTCATTGGACGGCTGCCTGAACTGAATATCAGTTCACATTTCTTCAAAATGTTCGGAGAAGACTTCATAGGTGTGGGGGAAGACTCACTGACCACTCTGGCCCCAATGAACCTGACAGCGATTAACATGGATGTCAGGAAGACCTAGGTTATTTCGCTCGGTAAGAATTCTTGAAATTGTTCAGGATGATTTGCCCGATCTCTAGCCAATAGGCGCTTGATGGTCGTTTTCACTCAGCGTCTTATCCTCGGAGACACAACTAAACAGCTTTGCTCCACAGTTCTTGCAGACCTCCTCGTACCACGAGAAGCGTCTGCCACAACTTGAACACTGCCATCTAATTCGTTGCTGTTCAAGCCACTTCCTTGCGCCCATGGAGGAAATAGAACGAAGATTACGCAAAACAACCGAATGGTGAGGATGTGAATCGCTACGAAAACACTTCAGTTTCTCGCAGGGATACTCAGCACACATGTAACAGAACTCCAACTTCTTTTCCTGTGCACATTGCCTGATCGAGCATTTCTTACAGAACACATTAGTCGCTGAACTCTTGCACCCTTGACAGAAGAGCTCCTGGGGAGAGTATCTCGATCCTTCTGCCAGATCTTCGAGAGTCCCCTCTCTTGTAGAGAGAAGTGAGTCGCATGCCCCACAGAAAAGTCCACAGTAACTATCTTCTCTGAATTCCAAGACAATCACCTCAATCAGAAGTCTCATTCTGGTCATACTTCTTGAGCTGCTTCCAAAGCCTTTTTAACCTTTCTTTGACCGATTTCTCCTTTCCGATATCCGAGGGCTTGTAGAACACCTTGCTCTTGATTCTGTCCGGCAAATAGTAGCGCTCATAAAATCCCCCCGTGTTGTGTGGATAAACATACCCCTTTCCATAATCCAACTTTTTCATCATATCTGTCACAGGATTCCTGAGATGAAGTGGAACTGGTTCGTTCACAGTGGACTTGACAGTGCCTTTTGCATCATACATAGCCAGATATACGCGGTTGCTCTTTGGCGAAATCGAGAGATATATCGCCGCTTCGGAAAGGTTGAGTGCACATTCCGGGAGCCCAACCTTCTCCACTGCCTCGAAAGCCGCTACAGCTACTAGCAAAGCCATGGGATCAGCCAAACCGATGTCTTCTGAAGCGAGAATGACCATTCTTCTGGCAAGGAACTTCGGGTCCTCCCCACTTTCAAGCATTCTGTGCATGTAGTATAGGGCAGCATCGGGGTCACTTCCTCTTATGCTCTTGATGAAAGCGGAAGCGAGATCGTAGTGTTCCTCACCCTTTTTTGAGTAACGACCTGTTGGCAGTGTGGACAGCTCGTTCATCAATTCCAGATCAAGTAAAGGTCGATTCATTGCATAAGCACTCTCGCAGAGCGTATCAAGCAGATTCAGTGCAATCCTTGCATCTCCTCCTGAATTCTCAGAGATAACATCCAGCACTGTTTCCCCTACTTCTATACCCATGTCTTTAAGCATAGTGTCTCTCGCCAAGGCAGTCTCAAGCAGTTGAAGAATATCTCTGCTGCTTAGCTGCCTGAAAATGACAAGTCTGCACCTTGAGAGTAGCGCGGGATTGATCTCGAAACTGGGATTCTCTGTGGTCGCCCCAATCAGTATTATGGTCCCACTCTCCACCACAGGAAGAAAGACGTCTTGCTGCGCTTTGTTAAGCCTGTGGATTTCGTCGACAAAGAGTACTAGCTGCCTACGATGTCTCTTGAGTTGTTCTGCCCTTGAGAAGATCTTCTTCAGGTCTGCGGTTCCTTGAAGGCTTGCACTGAAGAAGACAATTTCATACTCCGGGGGAAGCAAGCCCGAAATTATCCTCCCTATAGTAGTCTTTCCTGTTCCAGGAGGCCCGTAGAGAATCATTGAAAAGAGCCTGGCTGATTCAACAGCCTTTCGGATTATCCCTCTTTCACCCGTCAGGTGAGGCTGCCCGACGATATCATCAAATACTTCAGGTCTTAACCTTTCACTCAGAGGTATCCAGTTCTTCTCTGAAAAAGTCAATCGTCTTCACCAGGCCGTCTTCGATACATGTCTTTGGTCTCCATTTCAATGTCTCCTGAGCTCTGTTGCTATTCAGTACAGATGCCCTGAGATCACCAGGTCTTGGATCCTCATAGGCTGGTTCCCTGTTGTAACCAGTGATCTCTGCCATTATCTTGAATAATCCGTTCACCGTCGTTCCTGTGCCTGTACCGATATTTAACATGTCGCTCTTCTCATAGGCGACACAGTTCACATTTGCTTCAGCAACATCTTCAACATACACGTAATCCCTGACGTTTTCACCGTCACCAAAGACTCTTACAGTATCGTTTCTTATCATTCCTTTTGCGAAGATCGCAACAACTCCAGCTTCTCCATCGGGGTCCTGTCTGGGGCCGTAGACATTCCCATATCTCAGAGAAATGCACCTGATGTCGCGGCTTGCCGAGTAGAACCTCAGGTAGTGATCAACAGACAACTTGGCAATTCCGTAAGGAGAACAAGGATTTGCTGGCTCTGTTTCAGGCGTAGGAACCGTCGACACATCATCCCCATAGATCGCCCCCCCTGTGGAAGAGAAGATGAACTTCTCCGCGCCGTTCACTGTGGCAAGCTCCAGGAGCTTAAGGGTCCCGATGATATTCATCATTGCATCTTCAAGAGGTTCTCGAACCGACTTTGACACACTTATCTGTGCAGCAAGATGAAAGATATACCTTGGCTTGTGTATTCTGAACACTCGTTCCATCATTTCTTCATCGTTGATATCCTGATGATAGAACAGTGCTTTTGGATCAAGATTGTCTAGCTTACCGCTTGAAAGATTATCAACTACAATCGGTATCATATTTCGCTCTATCAGTTTGTCGACAACATGAGATCCAATAAACCCCGCTCCTCCTGTTACCAGGATATTGTCCGCCATAGATATCAGCCTCCCCGCCTAAATTCTCTCTCCCTGAATCAATTTGTCATACATCTTTCTAACTTTCTGTATGTCTTCCCACGTCTTGCTCTTCGGAGAACCAGGCTCTCTTGAAGGATAGCGAAGCAGGTAGCTTGGATGAAACATGGCGAAGATCTTCACTTTGCCTTTCCAGTCAAAGAGTTCACCTCTCGCCTCTGTCATTTTTACGCCATTATCTTTGAGGAAGAACGAGAGAGCCGTTGCTCCAAGAGTGACTATGATCGTTGGATTTATCACTGCAATCTGTGCTATAAGATATCTGGCACATGTATTCTGCTCATTATCTGTAGGAACACGGTTCTTGGGAGGTCTACATTTCACAATATTCGTTATATAGACCTCATCACGTGAAAGCCTAACAGAATCCAGTATTTTGGTGAGTAACGAACCTGCCTTTCCAACAAAAGGTCTCCCTGATGCATCTTCATCTGCCCCAGGCCCTTCTCCAACAAACATCACGGGCGCCTCCACGGAACCTTCTCCGGGCACAGTGTTCGATCTTGCAGAATGAAGCGGGCAGTCCGTACATTCTTTGATCTTTCTGGAAATCCCCTGTATCAGCTCTTTTCGTCTCGCATAATCAGTCAACTCTACACCTCAAAATCTGAATCTGAAGAACAGATCGCCTCTATAGAATCCAATGGTAAGGTATCTATCAGGAAACGCCTTTATGTAATACTTGAAACCTACGGATTCGATAGCATTCGATAACGTTACTCCTTCTCCGAAACGAATACGGGCAAAGAACTCAAGAGCCATGCAGTGCAAATCAAAGAAAAGGGGTCTTGCCTTGCTGATCGACGTATTAAGATCATCCAGCAGACCTGAGTATGTCCCTATTTCCAGGTAATTGTCGGTGTCTGCAGTACCAATGTTCAAAGTCATCCTGTGAAGCACAAAGGGAATCTCATCTTCCATTGGTAGAGAAAGACCCAATTCGTTCAAACTCATTATAACAGCAGTCCTGTCAGTACGACTGATGTACTCAACCGAAAAGCCATGATCGCGAACAGAAGTTGTACTGCCTCCGATATACTGAACACCGTCTATTCTCAGTCTGTTAATTCCAAGAGAAAGGGAAAAACCTTCATCACTTACATGCTTTGCAGCAAAGTACAGCGCTCCAAGAGAGATGTTGCTGAATTCCATGTCGGTTATTGCGAAGAGTGCGAATCTGGCTTCCTTGTCTGTTGTACTGAAGTACTTGGTGTAAGCTTCATGACTCTTGTCGATCAGCCTCTGATCAGTCATGAAGTCAACAGTGGCACTCTTCCATTTGAAGTAGTTCCATACGCGAAGTTCGCCAACTTCTATTCTAAATCGTTCAAGGTATTCCGTGTTTCCTCGCTTATAAGGGTAGCTGAATTTCGCGGAGATCTTGAACAAATCATCAAACGAAAACGCTGTTGTCAAAGATATACTCTTGAGTTCTCTTTCTGCATCTTCAGAAGGATCGTAGGTCCAGTCCACCCCGAGACTGTATTCGATTCTTTCGAACTGGAGAGTAAGCCTCTCGGTGTTAACTATGTCCCCCCAGGTCCCCTCAACCCAATCGTACGTTGACTGACTCTTGTGAGAAAAAAAGCCCACAGAAAACGATATAGATGCTTCTGTCTTTGAAGGACGAGCGAGAAGGAATTCTCCTATGTCCCAGCCTTCCTCAAATGTTCTCTTTTTCAGCTCAGTTTTCGACGTGTGCGCAAACTCCACAAACAGGATCTCGGCCTTTCCATCAGTACTGAGGATCCCATCGCCCAGCCACTCCATTGAACCGGGATCGGAAACTAGCGCCTCATAGTCAAGATCAACGGCATATGAAACATTCAGCAAGCCTGTTCTAGCAGAGTAAGAGTATTTCCCCGGGTGGCGAATATCGGGCCCCATTTCAAGTAAGTCATAGCCGATCTCAGGATTGTATTCAATAGATGTCTGAAGGTATTCACCAGGACTGAAGGAAAACTTGTTCTTTGAGACAACACCGATCCAGCTCTTTGTGATCTCTACCTCTTCCGACTTCGAAGAAAGCAGGAATGCTATCTCGTACTTCGGTGTGAGAATTGAAGTGTATGAGAAATCCCAGAAACGGGTTTTGACGATCTCAATGTCCTTGTATATCTGCAGTTTGTCAGTAGTGGAGATCCAGGACCCATCGTAACGCAAACGAAAATCCGTTTCAAGATCGACGGAAAGCCATCCCCGGTAGGTTCCCTTGATCGGATCAACCCAGAAAAGCTCTTTATCGCTATCAGAATCAATATCAGAATCATAGTCAAGAGCGTATTTTCCCTCTATCTTCAACCTTTCAGAAAAAGCTGAAAGGGAAAACGTGTTCTTACCAATCCTGTTCTTGTCAAAAGGCATAACAACCGTGATACGACGAGGAGAAGCGTCGAATGTGCTTTCTATGTCACCTTTCGTCTGAAAACCCATGAACTTCAGCTCGTAATTCTTCGCACTGAGTAGAAAATCCTCGATACTATCTACTTTGAGAAGCTCCTCCATACTCTCTGCATCTGCCAGAATCTCAACAGAGAGAGAAGAGACACTGAAAGAAAAGGCTCCATAATTGATCCTGGTGCTTAGTAATGACGCGCTAGCCCGCAGGTCATACAAAATCCCCGAAGCATTGCTGCTCTCAATGTAGCGTCTTCCGATCAGGGCATTTGAAGCAAATCTTTCCGACTTCAGAGACAGTCTCTCCGTCTCAATAGAGATATTCGCCGGTAGATTGAGTTGCCTCATATTGACGGTCCACAGGTAATCATCTTCAAAACGAGCATATTGCGCACTGAAATCAGCAATCAGCTGCGCCCCAGGAGGAGTCTTATAGCTCAGATGAGCATGAGAAACTGATTCAGAGTCAAGCCTGTCTTTAACATCAAATACAGTCAGTAGTGCTGGGGTTTTCGGTTTTGTATTCAAACCATAGCTGAAAGTGCTGAAAGGCGTCTTGAGCTCTTCCGCTGCAACACCTTGGAGATGCATCCCTCCTATTTCAATGCTTCCTAAGGATGTCGAAGGACGCAATAGAAGGTAGCCACCATAATCCATGATGTATTCATCACCATGGATACGCTCTCCGACGAAACCCAGCGAATCAATCTCGCCAAGACGTGTATCTACCTGAGCTCCAATTGCGACGTCTTCTTCCGTGGTAGCCCAATTCCTTTCCCAGACCACTTTCAGAACAAGCCAGTCTATGTCAAGATAACGCAAAGTCAGCGTCGTCTTGGCTTCTCCGATGGAACTGAGATCTACACTGAAGGGTCTTCTTTCAGGATCATCGAGGGGGAAACGATAGATAGGCAGATAAAAGACCGGGACTCTTCCTATGTACATTACCAGGTTCTTCACCAGGATGTACTCTTCAGGCACAACTTCCGCTTCAGATACTCTGAACACATAGTGAGGATCTTTTGATACATCGCAAGTCGTGAGGTAGCCCTTTGAAAGCACAAGCGTTGCATCTTCATCGATAGGAGCCTCAAGATGTCTCCCGTAAACAAAAAAGAGAGTCTCCTCTCTCTTCGTTTCATCCTCGACTGACGGGACCGGGACTTTTGCTGATGTGTATACTTCCAGACTCTCGAAGAAGAGACGCTCAAGGTCAATAAGCAATCGATCAGCTTCGATCACGCGATCTTCCATTGAAAGCTTAGCATTGCCCCAAAAGGAAACTGATGCGGGTTCTCCATCTTTCATCAACACAGAGGCATTGTCTGACTCAACTGTAATCCAGTACTCTTTTGCCGTATAGCTGAAGCTCACCCCGTCACTCAGAAGAATCTCTCTCGCCGTACCTGCAACGTTTCCACCCTGAACCCTTACATCGGCCGAGAAACTAACTGACGCTGGAATGACTATGACGAGAAAGATAACAGAGATTCTGAATACACGAACGAGTGTTTCTGACAGACGGTATGATACTTTCGTATCTATCATCAAGAAAGCCAGGACACCAATTGCGGTGAACACGATATTCGGAATCCATGGGGCAAGCCATGGTGTTATTCTGAACTCCTTCCCAAGTGCACTGAGCCAGGCTCCTGAGCCCTGGTAGACGACCACAAGAACAAAAGTGAGGATCACTGACCAGGACTTTGACTTCAAGTTCACAAGAACAGATACAGGGACACCTAGAAGAACAATCACAAGCGGTGCGATTGACAGGGAATACTTCTCCTGAAGAGACACCTCGAGTGAAGCAGTATTGACCCCAATCCTTCTGAAAGACGCTATTCTCTCTCTTAGCTCGGTGCTTGTCATCTCTCTGGGAGATTTTGTAGTCCTTATATACTCATCAATGCTATGCTCAAACTGTAGTTCAAGCGTCTCAAAAGAGATATCAAGCCTGAGAAAACCTGTGTCGTCAACTTCGTATATTCTTCCATCCTGCATAATCCAGTCGTTGCCTTCTCTTATAGCTCGCCTGGCACTGGTAACTCTCGTCACCCGGCCAGTGATTTCATATAGGAGTACGTCCTGTAAGATACCGGTTTCTGTGTTTACCCGTTTGATATACAGATATCTTCCCATCCCGTCTTCCATAAAGGCGTTCTCTCTAAGGGTCACTTCAGGGCGCCGGTAGACATACCTGGCCAGAGCTTCTGAAGCTTTTCTGTTCGCTTCTGGAACCAGATAGTCGTTTAGAACGTAGACACAACCACTAAGTATGAGTGCAACTAGCACAAAAGGAAGAACAATTGACTTCAATGAGATACCGTGGGTCTGCATGGCCATCAGTTCATTATCTGTTCTCATGCGTGAAAGCGTCCAGAATATCGCCAGAAGAACTCCCACGGGTATTCCCAGGACAATGAAGTACGGTAGATTATAGAAGATGAGCAGAAAGAGCTTGTCAATGCCAACACGGTACCGAACGATTATGTCTGACAGTTGATAGAGTAATTCCAGGCTAACAAATATCAGAAAGCCACCGAGGCCAATAAAGAATGAACCTGAAAGCTGCTTGATCACATACTTTGTAAGAATACTCAACTAACTTGCGCCCCCTGACTAATGCTTCTCAGTAGCTGATGACTTTCTGTCAGCCTCCAAACAGCGATAATTGTCACCTGTGTGGATAAACATTGACAGCTCCATAAGATCGCCACACAGAAGAGCAAAAGATCTTAAATCCCTGAACACTGCTATGAGCGTAATTCCCTTTTCGATGAGCGCAGGTGTTTTGCTCATAGCTTCGATGATCTCTCTTTCAGTTGATTCCAGCTTCTCGTCGAGCTCTGAGTCTTTTCTGCAAACCCTTTCTGCGTCTGCCGTAGAAGGTGCAATGAGGTTTTCCACAGACTCTCTCAGCATGATGTCAACAGTATCCAGGGTACACCGAAGATTCTCGTGGAAACCAAAGGGCGGTCTCCTTGCAAAAACCAGAGAACTCTCAGATAACTCTGCTGACTTCTCAGACATAAGCCTCAGCAACCTTGTAATAGACATCGCGGCAGAGAAGAACCTCAGTTTCTGACCTTTCAAGCGAAGTACACCCAAACTCGCTGTCGCACGCAGGTCTATCGAGTTCTCGAAATGCCTTACAGATGAAGCCAGAGAAATCGCCTCTCTCGCACTATGAATACTCCTATCGAGCAGAGAAGATGCTGTTTTATGGAAAATACTCTGGACAAGTCGAGCCATCTTGAGAACTTCCTGTCTCGTTTCATCAACCAGTCTAGAACCAACTTCAGAAACCATTCTTTAGTCTCCCACCGAAAGCGAGTTTCCTTCTCAGAACTTCAACGTAATCAAGCGGTTCCTTCCTTAGAAGAACGATCCCCTTCTCGGATAGTATGACTGTCAAAGCATCCCCTGAGTTTAGTTCTCTGGTGCAGAGTCCATCACCGTATACATTCACTGGATAGCCTTTGCCGGATATAACTCCAATGGTGGAGAGTTTCTCCCCCGATACCACCATGGAACCCACATAAGGGTTGTGTGGTGAAATAGGCGTTATGCAGTATACGGATGCTGCAGGATCAATGACAGGCCCACCCGCAGCAAGTGAATAGGCCGTTGATCCGGTGCTGGTGGAAACTACAACTCCATCGCCAGCAATATGGTACGAATCAAATCCCTCGATTCTTACCTGCAATGAAACCGTTCTGCTCGGTGTGCCCCTTTCAATAACGCAGTCGTTGAGGACATAATACGGGCTTCCTCCCATTACAATCTCCAGCAACCTTCGTCGATCATAGATGAGCTGGCCCCTCACGAGCAAGTCAAGCGCTTCAGCAAAGTGTTCCATGTCAAAGGAAGTCAGAAATCCCACACTTCCAGCGCGAAAACTAAGAATCGGAAGACCTTGACCTATGGCAGTTCTAACAGCTCTGAGGACAGTCCCATCTCCTCCAAATGTCATGAGGATATCAACATCTGGTTTCCTGTCAGGATTCTCGTCAGAACACAGCCGACTATCTATTCCCTTTTGTCTTAGCTCTTCAGTGATCATCTTCAGTAAGACCTGGTCTATACGCCTGTAATTCACTACGAGCAAAGCTCTCAAATCCTCACCCCAGAAGTCTGGCAATATCAAAGACCGTCGAGATAAGGAAAAGGTCAATGAACACCAGAATCAATATAGTTAGAAGTGGCGAAAAATCAAATGCTCTTCTTCTTAGAGCCGGGAATACTCTTCTCACTGGTCTCACAAAGAGTTCACTTATTCCGTCAATGAAGGTCTTGAGAGAACCAGTGCTACTGGGGTTAAGAAGACCGAGCACAATAGAAAAGATCACACAGAAGATCCCAAATTCAACCACTATTCTGAAGATCACTGCTAATGCAAAAACCAAATTAGAAAGAACAAACAAAGTATTCACCCTGACACCGGGCTACCAGAGAAGTCTCGTTGAACTCTTTCTGGCTATTCCCAGGTATTCGTAAGTCTTGTCGGTTGCCATTCTGCCTCTGCTCGTCCTCACCAGAAATCCCACTTGAAGAAGAAATGGTTCGTAGACCTCGCTAATTGTCTCCGCTTCGACCCCCAGAGAAGCTGCAAGCGCCTTCACGCCAGCTGGTCCACCACCGTAGTTCTCAGTAAGCGTTTCAAGAATCTTTCGATCCATTGAATCCAGTCCGTACGAGTCGATTCCCAGCATTTTCATCGACTCCTTGACTGTCTCTACTGAGATCCTGCCTGAACCACTGACAGTTGCAAGATCTCGCGTGCGTTTCAGAAGTCTGTTGGCAATTCTGGGAGTCCCTCTTGATCTTTCCGCAAGAAACTGGCAGGCATCATCATCAGTAGAGACATCAAGAAGTTTTGAAGATCGCTTAATAATCCTTGACAGGTCCTCTACTGAGTAGAAGTCCATCTCAAGCACCATGCCAAATCTGTTTCTCAGAGGGGCCCCTATCAGACCTGATCTGGTTGTTGCACCAACCAGGGTAAAAGGCATTATGTCTATCCTTATTGACCTGGCTCCTGGACCTTTTCCAATGAGAATGTCAAGCTGGAAGTCTTCCATAGCAGAATAGAGGATCTCTTCGACCGTCTTGCTAAGACGATGGATTTCATCAATAAACAGCACATCAAATCTCTCAATACTGGTAAGGATGGCCGCGAGATCTCCCTGCTTCTCGATAACTGGACCACTTGTTGTGTGGATGTTAGATCCAAGTTCACTGGAAACGATATTCGCAAGAGTTGTCTTGCCCAATCCTGGTGGTCCGGACAAGAGAATGTGGTCAAGAGCCTCACCTCTTGTTCGAGCGGCCCTTATTGAGATATCCAGACGTTTCTTTATTCTGTCTTGCCCGACAAACTCATCCAGAGATCGTGGCCTGAGATTTATGATTCCTTTATCATCACTCAGTTCTACCGGGCTCAAAAACCTCTCTTCTGACGACATGTGACCTCCTCACGGATATATACGGTAAAGCGTTCTGGCAAAAGGTATGGCCTCTCTGACATGCTCCAGACCACAAATCCAGGAAACCAGCCTCTCAATCCCCATACCAAAGCCGCTGTGCTGAACCGTCCCAAACTCCCTGAGCTCGATGTACCACCTGTAGTCTTCCGGGTTCAAGCCGAAGTCAGTTATTCTATCGATTAACGTACCGCGATCGTTGATCCTTTCAGACGCTCCTATTATCTCTCCATAACCCTCTGGTGCAAGCATGTCATTGCACAAGACAACCCTTTCGTCATTCGGATCAGGCTGCATATAGAAGGCCTTTGAACGAGCAGGATATCTTTCCACTACAAGGGGTTTTTCGAAGCCTCCGGCGAGTACAGTCTCTTCGTCACCCCCAAGATCATCTCCCCATGACATCTCAATACCCTTCTTTTTAAGGAAACTCAACGCCTCTTCATAGGTAATCCTTGGGAAAGGTGGTTCAACTTTCCTGAGTTTTGATATGTCACGTCCAAGTGAAACAAGATCTTCAGAACATCTTTCTGCAACCGACCTGACTATGAACGAAACCAGTTTTTCCTGTAGCTTTATGTTATCATCATGGCTGTAATATGCCATTTCAGCCTCGTTCATCCAGAACTCTATGAGATGACGACGTGTCTTTGACTTCTCGGCCCTGAATGTCGGACCAAGATTATAGACGTTACCCAGTGACATACAGGCAGCTTCCAAATAGAGTTGCCCGGTTTGAGCAAGATAAGCCTTCCCATAATCAAAGTAATCGATCTCGAAGCAGTTGCCAGCGCTTTCCCCTATCGAACCTGTGATTATCGGGGTATCTATAAGGATAAATCTCTCCTTTTCATAGAATTCTCTTGCAGCCTTTAACACTTCATGTCTCACGCGAAGTATGTCGGCCTGCCTTCTGGTTCTTATCCAGAGGTGTCTATTTTCCATGAGATAATCAATTCCGTGATCAGGCTTGTTTATCGGGAAATCCTTCTCCGGGATCTGGACAATATCCATCCCTGTTATTTTAAGTTCCACCCCCCCAGGAGCACGCTTATCCTCTTTGACGAGTCCTCTGAGGATAATACTGGTCTCCATCTTCAACCTCTTTGCTTTCTCAAATAGCTCATGATTAGACTCATTGAGCTCCAGAATACCCTGGACGAACCCCGAGCCATCTCTCAGCTGAAGGAAGTGTATCTTACCACTCGATCTTGCTCTTACCAGCCACCCTCTAATCTCGACCTCTTCTGAAACGTGATTACTCAGGCTCGAAATCTTAGCCTCTGTCATTATCGCACCTCCAGCTCAGCGTCTACTTCCTCATTATAACAAAAGACCCGGGACCGAAGCCCCGGGTCTTTCACGAAATCAAGTTCTTCAGAATATGCCTGCATCAATCAAGAGATATACAATTACTCCAATACCTACCAGCAATCCAGTGGTTCCAATTCCGATTCCCCAATTCGCCGTTCTCCTCACTCTGGCAAGATCATCTGCATCTGCTTTATCAGTAACAGCATTATTCAGTTCGCCTATGTGTGCAGCCATGTTTGCAAAGGCTTCGGTCTCTTCGAGCTCATCTGCCTTAACATAATCTCCGAGGGCATCTCTTGTCGCAGCGATTTCTTGCTCCAGACCATCTACTCTCAATGCCACATCTCTAATAGCCTGCTCATTCTTCGATGCCAGGTTGAAAGTAGTATCAAAACGCAACTGAATCAAAGAATCGAGCTCTTCAAGCTTTTCTGCATTACGACCTGTCATGTCGCTGAGCTCATCCATACCCTCTCTCAGGGCAGAGAAGGAAGCAGCGTTTGCTCTCGTCAGATCATTGAGCTGCGATCTCAGACCAGATATATCGTTCTTCATCGCAGAAAGCTCTGTCCCGATTTCCTTTACTTCTGCCACGGCTGCCTTGTTTGCCTCAACATCTGCTGCTATATTGGCAATCGTTCTGTTCGCATTTGCGAGTCGTGTGCTGAGATCACTGGCAGTATCTTCGATCCTCGCAAGGTCTGCGGAGAGTTTCTTCTCAAGATCTTCCAGATCTCCAACACCTACATACAGTCTCAGAGTTGAACTCAAGTCACTTCGTGTTACGTAGTCTGTCAGGACACTCTTTGAAACGTAGTTCTCCATCACTCTTGATAGATTTCTTTCAATGTCTCTTACAGACTGATGCAACTCTGTTACATCTGTTCCTACGATATTGATCTGCCTGCTCAGACTCTGGTTGATGTCTCCAAGAGCCTTATCAAGTGCAGCAAACTTCTCACTCAGATTATCCACGTCTCTCGAAGCGTAGGAAATTCTGTCAACCAGAACGACAACCTGCCGTTTCAATGCATCAAGGTCGTCCACTGTTGCGAAGTTACCATTTGGAACGCCTTCATAAGCTATTCGCTCAATCTGGCTCTCGACACTTCTAACACGCTCCAGGACACTGGCCATCTGTACCAGATTGCCGGACCGGTCTGTCATTGCCAGTTCAAGCTGCTGAAGCCGTGCTCTCAACGCGTCATCAGAGACAGGCAGGTCTGAAGGGTCCCTACCCATGTAAGTTTCATCAACATAATTCAGGAGTTTCTCAATCAAAACTGCCGCCTGATACCTGTTCAACGGATCAGTTCCCTGATAATAATACCTGCCGTCTGTACCCCTGATGCCGCTCAGTATTCCAAGATCCGTGAGTCTCACGATCGCATCGTATGCCCAGTGAGTTCGTGCTACGTCTGCGTAGTCAACCTGGGCTGAGACCGTCGAAAAGAAGACAAGAACGAAAAGAAACGCAATAACAATAAGCTTTACGCGCATTGCTGCACCTCCCTCAGTAGTCGCTTGATGTCATGATTTTACCACATATCACTTCTCATGAATCTTGTATGCGTGGTAATATCTCCATCAGGAGGTGTTTTCCATTGACGAAGAGAACCCACACCTGTGGTGGATTAACAGAAAAAGACGAAGGAGCCACGGTAACTCTCTGCGGATGGGTCGATACAATCAGAAACCTTGGCGGTATCGAGTTTGCAAGAATTAGGGATCGTTACGGGTTCACACAGGTGGTTTTTGATCCACAGAATGAGGGCCTCTTTTCCAGGGCACGTTCACTTGGTCCGGAGTTCTGCATAGCCGTTACAGGAACTGTCAGGAAGAGACCTCCGGAAGCTCAAAGAAGTGACCAGGCTACTGGAATGGTTGAAGTCCTCGCCGAAGAGCTTGAGGTTTTCTCCAACTCTGAGATTCCTCCGATATACATAAATATCGATGACAAGTCATCCGAGGAGCTCCGACTGAAATACAGATATCTTGACCTTCGGAAACCGTTGATGAGGAATAGAATTATTACAAGACACCTCTTCACCAGTGCTGTGCGGGAGTTTCTTAATGCACAAGGATTTCTTGAAATAGAGACACCTGTTCTGACGAAATCTACTCCTGAAGGCGCTCGAGACTTTCTTGTTCCGTCAAGATTGCGACCCGGCCGCTTCTACGCACTTCCGCAGTCGCCGCAGTTGTTCAAACAGTTGTTGATGGTATCAGGTTTTGACAGATACTTTCAGATCGCAAAATGCTACCGCGATGAAGACCTGCGAGCAGATAGGCAACCTGAACATACACAGATAGACATCGAGATGTCTTTTGTGGATGAAGAAGATGTGTTCTCCCTGGCAGAAGGACTTATGAAACACGCTTTTGAATGCACAACAGACACAGAAGTGAGTATTCCATTCAGAAGACTCACACATAAACAGGCCCTTCTTCTTTACGGTTCTGACAAACCAGACACAAGGTACGGCATGGAGCAGTTTGATTTCGCTCCATGGTTCCGTGAAACACCCTTTGCAGTTATCGCAAATGCCCTCGACAAAGGACATTCAATTCGGGGCTTTGTTGCCAATGGTTTGGCTGGAGCTTTCTCCAGAAAGAGAGTTGATGAGTATACTGAAGCAGCAAAGAAACTGGGCCTGGGCGGACTGATGTGGATAAAGATTGAAGAAGATGGCAGCATAAAGTCTTCAATAATGAAGCACTGTTCTGAACAAGTACATAAGCTCATCGAAGACAATGCGATTTCAGAAGGATCCGTCGTTTTCTTCTCCGTCGGACCGGCAGCAATTCTCTCAAAGTCACTCGGAGAAATCCGGAAGAAGATAATCTCTGAAGAATCCCTTTCTGCAGATGGATTTGAATTTCTCTGGGTAACAGACTTCCCGATGTTCTCACTGGAGCAGGAGACACAGAGAATAGTCGCAGAACATCATCCCTTTACGATGCCGAACCTTGAAGATCTTGAGAAGTATGGCATGGACGATCCTCTGAGGATCAGGTCCAGAGCGTACGATCTGGTCATTAATGGGGTAGAGGTAGCAAGCGGATCAGTGAGGATTCATAGACAGGATATCCAGCGTGAGGTCTTCAGAATGCTGGGACTAAGTGATGAAGAGGCCCAGAGCAAATTCGGTTTCCTGCTTGAAGCATTTAAGTATGGACCGCCGCCGCATGCAGGGATCGCTCCAGGTCTGGATCGTCTGTTGGCTCTCGTTGTAGGTTCTGATTCAATCAGGGATGTGATTGCATTTCCGAAAACCGCGAGCGGCTCGGACCTTATGACCGGGGCCCCCTCAGAGATAAGCTCTGATCAGCTTAAGGAGCTTCGTTTGAGGATAAAGGATGAAGAGGATTAGAATAGCGATTGATGGACCTGCCGCTTCTGGCAAATCAACAGTGGCCAGAAAAGTCGCTGAAAGACTCAGTTTCTCCTACGTAGATACTGGAGCAATGTACAGGGCACTGGCACTAAAGGTCCATTTGAAAAACGTCGATCCGTCGGATACAGTTTTATTAAGGAGAGAAATCCTGGATAAAACATCTTTCGGCACCTGCAACAATGAATTGCTGATAGACAGCAATCCTTTGGACTCAAGAATCAGAACCGAAGAGATCTCCAGGCTGTCTTCGTTGATCGCTCAGATCCCTGAAGTGAGGGCGTATATGAAGAAAGAACAGCGAAAGCTTGCAAAAGATGGTAGGGTAGTTATGGAAGGAAGAGACATAGGGACGGTGATCCTCCCTGATGCGGAGATCAAAGTATTCCTTACTGCTTCACCTGAGGAAAGAGCCCGCAGAAGAGTGAATCAACTACAGCAAATGGGGCAAGAAGCGGAAGATACTCAGGTTATGCGTGAGATTCAGCAAAGAGACCTGAATGACTCCACGAGAGACCTGGCTCCTCTAAGGCCTGCTCCCGATGCAGCCACTGTTGACACCACGCACATGACAATAGATGAAATAGTTGATGATATAGTTGAAAGGGTCTCAGCAGAGTGAAAGTGATCGTCTCGAAAGGAATAGGTTTCTGTCAAGGTGTTGAGAATGCCATTCGAGGTACATACGAGGCTCTCAGGGTACATGAATGTGTACAGGTCTCCGGGCAGATTGTACACAATCGTTTGATTTGCTCCGAACTAGAGAGAATGGGACTGAAAGTGCATCCTGACCACGAAATCCCTCAGCCTGTGGCAGAAGACTCTGTAGCACTAATAAGGGCTCACGGGATTGATCTCGAATCTGAGAATGAACTCAAGAGAACGTTCTCAAGAGTACTGGATTTCACATGTCCTATTGTGAGCTCTGTATTCCAACTGGCGGAGAGATTGGATAGACAGGGCTACACAGTAGTTGTGCTGGGGAAAAGACTGCATCCCGAGGTAAGGGCACTGGTTAGTAGAATACACAGGCACTTTTTGGTTGAAGACCTGAAAGATCTCGATCCGATAATCGTTGAACTACAGAGAGGCGACGAGAGAATCGCACTCATATCTCAGACCACAATGGATAGTGAGATATTCGAACGGACTCAGGCACGTCTTGAGAAGAAACTAGGCAGGCGAATCAAGGCTTTCGACACGATCTGCAGATTCACCAAAGAGCGCGAGTGCACGGCTCGGCGTCTTGCCAACGAGGTAGATCTTGTCATTGTTGTAGGAGCACCTAACAGCTCGAACACTATCAAGCTGGTCAACATTGTGAAGAACGCAGGGACTTGTGCTATCCTTGTCGAGGATTCACAAGATCTCTCAAGTGTAAGTTTACCTGAGACTGTGGGTGTGATAAGTGGAACATCTGCATCGACCGAACAGGTCCAGAAAATACTGGATAATATAGAAAAGATGGCAAGGAGGTAAGTTTATGGACGATAATGCTCGGAAACCTGATGATGACCTGAGCATGGAAGAGGTATTTGAACAGATTCGACCCTCTCCTACAGGAAGAGGTGCAAGGAAAGAGGCAGAAGTATTTGCCCCACACCCCGATGGAATAATGGTCTTGATGGATGGAAAACTTGACGGTTTCCTTCCTGAGAGTGAGCTTGTAAGACCAATAGGGGAATACAATGTCGGAGACAGAGTATTTGTCAATGTTATCAAGACCGATGAAGAAGAAGGCCGTGTGGTTGTCTCGGAGCGACGCGCTCACAACGTGACCATTATGAAACGCGTGGAAAAGGCTTATCGTGATGGTGATTACGTTGAAGGAGAAATCGTTGGTGAGGTGAACTCCGGATACAACGTGAAGCTCGAAAAGACTATAAACGCCTTTCTTCCCGGTTCTCATTCAGGAATTAGGAAAGGAGACCCCTATCCGGAGGGGACCCTTCGTTTCAAAGTAATCCGTTTCAAGAGACAGAAGAGAGGTCTCAACGTTGTAGTTTCATTGAAAGCTATCAAGGAAGAAAGAATCAAGGAGTTCTTCTCAGATATTGAACTTGATCAGATTGTCGAGGGGACGGTAGAAGCAATACATAATTTTGGGGCTTTTGTGACCCTATCTGAAGATATTTCTGGACTCATTCCCGCATCAGAGGTCAGCTGGGATTTCTCTCAAAGAATCAGTGATGTTATAAATGTCGGAGAAAAGGTTACGGCAAAGGTTATCGGTTTGGACAAGAAAAAGAAGAAGGTCTCTTTGAGTCTGAAGAAGATGAGTGAAGACCCCTGGTTGAGAATCGATGAAAAATACCCGACAGGTTCCATTATTGAGGGAACCGTCAAGTCTATTGAGCCATTTGGCTTCTTTGTTTGGCTGGAGCCTGGTATAGAGGGCCTTGTTCATATATCAGAGGTATTCTGGGGAAACGTGAAGAAAGACCTGCGGTCAGTTGTGAGCCCTGGTGACAGGATTGAAGTGAAGATTTTGGAAACAGATGCCGAAAACAGGCGCATTTCACTCAGCTATCGCCAGGCTATAGGAGATCCATGGAAGACAATTGAAGAAGACTATCAGATTGGAAGCATTGTTGAGGGAAAAGCAGCGAAAGTCCTTCCTACTGGCGCAATAGTAGAGATAACTGAAGTCTTATCTGGATTTGTTCCGGTATCGGAGATATCTTGGAACTTCGTTGACAGGGTTGAAGATGTGGTCAGAGAAGGTGAGACGATCCAGGCAAAGATCATCTCGATTGATAAAGAGAACAAGAGAATGCGATTGAGCATAAAGCAGACCACAGAAGATCCATGGGTAACCGTTTCAAAGAAGATCAGAGTAGGTAGCAGAATCAAGGGAACGATAGTCCGAATAACCAAAGCTGGGGCGATTGTTCTTGTTGATAATTACAACGTAGAAGCCTTTCTTCCTATCTCTCAGGTCTCTACAGAGCGTGTTGAAGATGTTTCTGACCATGTTCAGGTTGGACATAAACAGGACTTCAAGGTCATCAGGCTTGTTTACGATCCTGAGAAAGACACGAGAAACATGGTTGTCTCCATAAGGCAGCTATTGAAGGATCGAGATATTGAAGAAGCACGCCGTGTAATGAACGAGCTCAACGACGTTGAAGAAACCCGAATGAGCCTTGGCGAGAAGATCAAGCGTCAGATGGAGGATGAGAAGAATTAGTGGCGACGGCTGTCATAGTAGGAAGGCCAAACGTTGGTAAATCGACCCTCTTCAATCGCCTTTCAGGAGGAAGAAGAGTAATAGTCGATAACCAACCAGGTGTTACGCGTGATTTCGTTCATGGAACGGTTGAATGGCAGCAGAAGCGCTTCAGTATAGTAGATACATGCGGTCTCTTTGAGTCACCTGAAAGCATCCTGGAAGACCAGATGAGGAACGTCACGATTGAGGCTCTTCGGGTAGCAGATCTGATTTTGTTTGTAGTCGACGCAAGAGCCGGCGTGACTCCAGCTGATCTGGCTGCAGCAGATCGAATCAGAAAGTCAAAACGACCTGCTTTGCTGGTTGCAAACAAGGTTGAACAACTTCATCTATTTGAGTCTCTTATGGCTCCAGAGCTGTACAGTCTGGGTTTTGGTGAACCGATTCCTGTTTCTTCCGAACACGGTCTTAATATTGATGTCTTGCTGGATGGAATTATTTCACGCCTTGAAGAGACTGGTCACAATCTTGATATTCCCGAAGAAGCTGACCCGGAGACAATCAGGGTGGCGGTCACGGGAAAGCCGAATGTCGGCAAGTCCTCACTTTTCAATGCCATACTTGGAAGTAAGAGAAGCCTGGTTACAGAGCTTCCAGGCACAACCAGGGACTCTATAGATGAAACGATCCTGCTTGACGGCAAACCTTTCACATTTGTTGACACCGCCGGAATGAGACGCAAAACAAGAGTTGGAGTCAAGAACGTGGAGTACTACAGCGTAATGAGGAGCGTCGATGCAATAGAGCGCAGCACGATAGTGGTCCTGGTAATCGACGCGAGAGAAGGAATTGGCGCACAGGACAAAAGGATCGCCGGTCTTGCTGAAAAGAACGGTAAGGGCACAGTTGTGGTCTTCAACAAATCAGATCTTGTTACGAGAGCACAAATTGAACTTCTTGAAAGAACAGTCAGAGATGAGCTATATTTCATCGATTACAGCCCGGTGATTTTCACTGCTGCTACCAATTCTGAGGGAGTAGATGAGCTCATAGACGCAGTACTGCTGGTCACAAGAAACCTCGACCTCAGAATCCCCACGAGCACAATAAATGAGCTCCTGGGAAGGTACACCGCATTCACACCTTCACCTGGAAAGGGAGACCGGAAGGCGAGAGCTTACTATGCGAGTCAGGTATCTAGCAGGCCTCCTTTGATTATGCTTCATGTGAATGATCCTGAACTGTTTTCTGAGGCCTTTCTTAAAGGTTTCAGGAGAGCCATCAGGAAGAATATCGATCCCATGGACGGGGCTCCGATTTTTCTGAAATTGAGGAGGAAGAGATAGATGTTAATAGCTCTGGTTGGCTATCTTTGTGGCTCTATTCCATTTAGTTTTCTCTTGCCGTTGCTCAAGGGAATCGACATCAGGAGAGTCGGAAGCGGTAATGTTGGAGGAACAAACGTTCTGAGAGAACTTGGCGGCTACTGGGGAGCCTTCTCAATGCTCATGGATGGTCTGAAGTCTTTCATACCGATAATGATTGCCAGATATGTCTTTGGGATAACCACTGGTCAAGCAATGATGATGGGGTTTTTCGCCTGCCTGGGGCATAGCTATTCTGTCTTTCTGCTCTTTCGGGGAGGAAAATCGGTTTCTTCATCTGTAGGAACCTTTACTGCTGTTAAAGGGTACTTTGTGGCAATCTTTTTTGCAGTATGGCTTCCTCTGGTACTGATCACAAAGTATGTCTCGATCTCTTCGATAATCGCTCTGTACTCTCTAGCAGTCCTTGGTTTCTTGATCGTTGGACTGGATTTTGGATTGTGGGCTCTGGCGATCGCAACACTCTCCGCTTACAGGCACAGAAGCAATATCATGAGACTGTTGAATGGCACCGAGAAGAAGACAGACCTGATTGGATCCTTTAAGAAACGCCTTTCAGGTAACACTGAATAACGACAGCACCATCTATCCCCTTGAAGAGCTCCCCTCAATGGCTCTTATACGTGTCAGATTCTTCTGAAGCGCAGCAGAATGCCTGGCGCGGTCCCTTTCGTCTTCAGTCATTCTTATCAGTTCCTCTGCCCTGCGTGCAGCCTCTTTGGCTTCATTCAGATCAATATCTTCTGGCCTTTCTATGAATCCACTGATTATCTGTGCATGTTCCCTCGTGTTAATTATAAAACCTCCATGAACTGCAAGAACTTTCTTTCCTTTATCGCTAACTATCGTCACAACATCCACTGAAAGCTTCATTATGGCTGGTGCCCTTGAAGGCAAGAAGCCAATCGCTCCCTTTTCAGTCCTGAAAGAAACGAATTCTGCTGCTCCTTTCCAGGCAATTCCTCTGGGACTAAGAACCTCAAGCTCTATGGACATTAAGTGTCACCAGATATCCGCTTAGCTTTTTCATGCACATCATCAATCGAGCCAACCATCATGAACGCCTGCTCCGGAAGACGATCGTGCTTGCCTTCAAGAATCTCCCTGAAACCTCTCACAGTTTCTTTTACGGTCACATATCTTCCTTCCACGTTTGTAAAACTCTCAGCAACAAACATTGGTTGTGTCAAGAACCTCTGAATCTTCCTCGCTCTGTGCACTATTGTCTTGTCTTCCTCGGAAAGCTCTTCCATACCAAGAATCGCGATTATGTCCTGAAGATCCTTGTATCTCTGGAGAACCTCCTGAACACCTCTTGCAACTTGATAGTGGTCCTTTCCCACCACTTCGGGGTCAAGGTTCTTCGAAGTTGAGTCCAGCGGATCGACGGCAGGATACAGCCCCTGCTCTGCAATCTGTCTTGAAAGATTGATGGTTGCATCAAGATGACTGAAAGTAGTTGCCGGGGCAGGATCCGTGAAATCATCTGCAGGAACGTATATCGCTTGAACAGAAGTGATTGAACCCTTCTGCGTAGATGTTATCCGCTCCTGCAACTTTCCCATTTCACCTGCCAGTGTTGGCTGGTAGCCCACGGCTGAGGGCATCCTTCCCAAAAGAGCAGAAACTTCCGACCCAGCCTGAACAAATCTGTAGATATTGTCTATGAAGACAAGAACATCCTTTCCCTGGACATCTCGGAAATACTCAGCCATGGTAATCGCTGAGAGCCCCACCCTGAATCTGGCTCCAGGTGGTTCGTTCATCTGACCAAAGACCAGCGCTGTATTGCCGATGACTCCGGATTCCTGCATTTCCAGCCAGAGATCATTCCCCTCTCTTGTTCGCTCTCCAACTCCCGCAAAGACTGAAAGACCTTTGTGTTCTATTGCAATATTCCTTATTAGCTCCATTACCAGGACCGTCTTGCCAACACCGGCCCCTCCAAAGAAACCAATCTTGCCACCCTTATTGAAGGGAGCAAGCAGGTCAATTACCTTGATGCCGGTCTCCAGGATTTCGATATCTGTTTGCTGATCAGTCACGGCTGGGGGTTCTCTATGAATATCCCACCGTTCATCAAATTCGACTTCTCCAAGATCATCGACTGGTTCTCCAAGAAGATTGAAGATCCTGCCAAGTATCTTCTCGCCCACGGGCACAGAAATCTGTCTGCCTGTATCCGCAACTTCCTGGCCTCTAACAAAACCTTCCGTCGAGTCAAGCGCGATAGTCCTTACAGCATCGTCGCCTATTACTTGGGCTACCTCAAGGATCACATCTTTTTCCAGCGAATCATTATGCGTCACAAGAGCATTCAGGATATCCGGGAGCTTCACCCCTTCGAAAGAAACATCGACTACCGGACCGTAGACCGCTATTATCTTCCCCTTATCATTTCCGACCGGATTTTTCTGTGATCTCTTTTCTGTCTTCGCAGCCACTTCAGCACCTCCAATTACTACCCTCTCAAGGCTTCCGCACCATTTACAACTTCAATAATCTCCTGGGTTATTGTAGCCTGTCGCAATTTATTCTTGCCAAGCGTGAGCCTCTCTATCATCTTTTCAGCATTTTCTGTCGCGTTTCTCATCGCGTTCTGTCTTGCGTGAAGCTCTCCAACCTTTGTTTCATGCATTGCCAGCAAGACAGAGTTAATTACCCATGAAGTAACGAGCTCCTCAAACAGAATCCCAACTTCTGGTTCGAAATCATATACATCACTGTCAGAATCACTCAGATCCAGAGGAAAGACTCTCATAGTGTCTGCAGTCTGAGCAAGAGAGCTCTTGAAACGCGAATACACAAGTCTGAGACCAGAAGTATTCTCTCTCTTCATCAGATCGAACAGCCTGTCTGCAATAACTCCGGCAGCTTCTATATCTGGTTCATCATAGAATTTACTGAAAACTTCTTTCACTCTGTCACTGTGTCTGTAATGGGCCTCCGCCTTGGTTCCCACCGTCACAATAGAACGAATGTCTTCTTTCTCAAGGATTCTGTCGGAGTGCTTCAGAATCTCACTGTTGAAGGAACCACACAGTCCCATATCCGACGTCATAATAACCAGGACTTCCCCTTCTCCGGCCTCGTATGGAAGCTCACTGACCTCTCTTGCGGCTATTTTCAGGGCCCTTCTTAGACCCTCTTCTGTCATCCTCACGTACTGAAGAGTTCTTTCAATCTTTTTGATCTTTGCTCGCGCCACCATTTCCATGGCACGAGTGATCTGCATCGTTGATCTGGTCGAGTCTATCCTTTTCTTGATTTGCCTGAGCTTGCCTTTGCTCATGAAACCACCTTTAACCCTTGAATTCCTCTGTAAACTCTTCGACGAACTTCTTCAGCAAATCCTCCATCTCAGGTGTCAGATCTTTCTTCTCGACGATATCTCTCAGGAGAGCCTCCTGCTCTTTCCTAGCTCTGGAAAGAAGAGAGGACTCGTATTCCCTTACGCG
>CAZSXB010000009.1:0-50171 GCA_964611155.1 uncultured Thermotogaceae bacterium | reverse complement strand
GATAGTCCACCAGGGAACGAATCCGTCACTAACGATTGCAAAGCCTTCATCGAACTCGCCATACACATCGATCTTGTAGCCGTTAATGGTGACATTCCCTTCGATTTCATCTGTGTCACCATCAAGGACATATACTACGATGACATAGTCCCCGGGTTCTGCATCTTCAGGATGGTTATACTCTACGCTACCAACAAAAGGAATGAAGACAGATTCATCTGTGTCCAGATTCCAGAACTCAAAGAGATACTCTGCATCTTCGTTGTCACCGATAAGATGAGCAGTAAATGAAGACTCCAGGTTCACACTTATGGTATGAAGTCCGGAAATGTACACTTCTTCTGCTTTGAAGCTGAGTTCCTCTTGCATCCTGAAGTTGTAGGCTAACGCATCAAGATGCTCAGGCCCACCAATGATTATGTCATAGACATCTGCATCGATACTGCTGAACAGCGCTTGACCAAACTGATTTGTCTTACCATAATAGTCTCTTCCATCTGTTCGGGTCAGCGAAACGTACACTCCTGGGAGCTCCCAGCTACCATCCCGATTGAACACGTTTATAAGTAGTGTTCCTGAGTTAATCCCAGATGGATTCATGAGCATTGCTGCTGCGGCATCTATTCGCCCATGTCCTGCAGCTGGATCCCAACCAGGTTCATCAATGTCAACAGCACTCTTCTCCATCATCCGCTGGATCTGGTAAGGAGTCGCATAGGGATATTTCTCCTTGAGCATCGCTGCAAGTGCAGCCACATACGGACCTGCCATAGAGGTCCCCTGCATGTATATGTACTTCTCGCCTTCAATCTCTGCAAAAGGATAAGTCGAAAGGATATTGACTCCTGGTGCTGCTAAGGAGTTTCGTTGACCACGACTCGAGAATCCTGCCACTTCGTCACGCGCATTGCTTGCAGCTACCGAAACGATACCAGCATATCCAGAAGGATAATCCCAGTCAGATACCCAGTGATCATTTCCTGCCGAGGCTATCACAACTACTCCATTTATCAAGGCATAGTTGAAGGCGTCGCTCAATAGATGAGAGTACCCACCTCCCCCCCAGCTATTGTTGAGAACATGCGCTCCATTGTTGACAGCCCAAACAATACCTTCAGCAGCTTTGTCTCGTCCAACAAAGTTTGGATCGAAGATCCTTACAGGCATGATTTTCGCATTATGAGCAAGACCGACGATACCTTCATTATTTCCCTTGATGGCAGCGATAATACCTGCTACATGCGTACCATGGCCTTGGGCATCTGAGTTCTCAGTCGGTTCAAATGTCTCTCCGGTTAATGGATTGTACCCTGTGACCAGTTGACCAGCAAGATCAGGGTGAGTTCCATCAACTCCTGTATCAATCACAGCGACTACGATACCCTCACCTGTGGCGTAATTCCAAGCATCCTCTGCATTGACGATATCAAGAGCCCACTGGTGCTTTCTCATCGGATCTTCTTCGCCTGATAGTGCACTAATTTCGGGTCCTCTTCCAATCTCCGGCTCGATAAGATAATCGACATAACTGGGCTCAACGTACCTTAGACCATCCAGTCGTGCTTCTCTTAGTAATCCATAAGCCTCTTTCACGGGCATAGGCATCTCAACTGAAAACGCCCTGATCTCAGGAATATCAACCCTGATCTCTGCATCCAGCAGTGCCAATACACTATCAATTACTTCTCTTTCATCGTATCCGACAATCAGAACACTCTCAAAGTACTCCCTGTCATCAAGGGCACCAAACAAAAGTGAGTAGTCTGGCACTGATAGCAGAGCTTCATCATTGTCATCACCAAATAGACCCGTGGTAAATCTTGCATGAAGATCCGCTTCGATAGGAATGGGGTTGAATCCTCTGAGATCTACTGCAAAAGACATTGCAGCACTAACGTCGGTTACTACTTCTGCAAAAGCAACATCGATACCCCAATTGTATACTCTGTACTTGTGAAGCATCGGGTCAGGGTAGAGCGTGTTCCCGTACCAGTCGGGACTGAACCTGTACCACTGCAATCCAGTTTCAGGATCTTTCTGATTCCCGAGGAATTTGACGGAAATCGTTTCCGGACCTTCTGTCTCCCAGTAATAGAGATATGCAGCTCCGTCAACTACCTCAACAGGAGCAATCTGGTTATTTGACTGCACAAGGTCATATATCCATATCGTATAGACATATTTTGCATCACCATCTTCAGTGCCGAGGTCCTTCGTGGGCGCCCACTCGAATACAGGGTTTCTTGAAGTTCCGATCTCACCATGGGTTGGTGATAACAGATCAACATTGAAAGCGTCAAGAGGAATGACAGAACCAAGATCGGCTGGTTCAGACTCTACGTTATCATATATCGAGGTAACTTTGTACCACACTCTATTTCCAGCAGATAGTCTCGCTGATTTATCTCTAAAGCTCATTGTGTCTGAACCGAGAGCAGTTCCAGCTACCTCAAAGTTTTCGCCATCAAAGGATCTGTAGATGCGATACCCATGCGGTTCATCTCCTGCACCGACCAAAGACCATGGTATCCACCAGATATCTATCCATAGATTGCAGTCATCTGGAGCTGCAAGTGGTTCATATGAGTCGACAGCAACAACAGAGATCTCTTCAATGTCCTCAAGTTTTGCCACTCGTTCCGAATAGCCTCTCAAAACTACAGGATCTTCTGAGTAGAAGCTCAATCCTTGGTATCGCGTATAGGAGTCAAGGTTGCTTTCCCCGTACTCACTCCACAACCATGGGGTGAACTTAACCAGTTCTGGCGGAGTTTCAGGAGCCTCAATATCCAGGTAGAAGACTTGATGGACCCTGTTGTCATTGTAGTCGTATACTACGATGTGAAACTCTGCAACTCCATCAAAACCTGCAACACTAACTGTGTAGTCAAGGGTGTTAGAATCAGATGCAAATCCCCTTGGCCCGAAAAACCCTGCAGAAGGAACATAACCCAGAGCCGCATAGATTATGTTCATATGGTTTTCTGACGTTGCTTCGACATGAACCTTGAAGTCCTGGCTGACTTTGCTAGTAATATCCAGCGGTGTATTATCAAGATTCAGGAAATCGACAGCAATCTCTGGCAGAGTCTGTGTATCAGGATCAGGGTTGAGCTCAGCTGCTTTTATGACAACTTCAAATCCATTTTCAGAGAGTTTTTCCCACATCAAACCAGCAACTTGGCTCAGGGCATAGCCGTGTTTTTTCAGCTTGAGGTCTGCGTACTCTGGCACTTCTTCAAGAAGAAGAACGGCCCTTCCTTTCTCATCAGAGGTGAAAACGCCGACAACTTCTCCACTGTCATGATCGTATACAGATACTTCAACACCCACGGCCGGGGGACCTGAAGTGTAATCAACCAGGTGAATGACTGCAGCCTTATCCGGGTCCCACGTAGTAAAGGTAACCAGTCTGGAAGAAGTCTCCAGATCAGTTGATCCCTTTGCAACAACCATCCAGTAGTATGTTTCGTTGCCTTCGGCATTGACTGACACTGACGAAACCTGCCCCGAGTCAACTACCTTCTCAAGATCTCCCGGATCATCTCCAAAGAAGACGTCCACAACCCAATCAGTTCCCGCAGGATCGTCTACTTCCCACTCGAGCAGAACATCACCAGGCTCAATATCAGGGCCTTCAGGGCCCAAAATAGTTACAACAGGCCGAAGGCTTGGCGGACAAGCAGTCAACGCCATGAGTAACAATAGGATTAGAGAGCCAAAAAGGATTACTCTCTTCATCTCAATCCCTCCTTTATTCGATTTGAATCAGACAATTATAGCAATTCTGTCTGCTAAAAACGAAATCTGAAGACGTTTTTTCCGTAGTGAAAACGAACAGATAACCTGGTACAATTCATGAGAGGTGAAGACACTTGAAATTGATCCCACTCGGTGGTGGGAGAGAAATCGGAGCCAACTGCTTTTACATGGAGCTGGGTAATTCAAGGATTATTCTGGATGCAGGAAGACACCCCACAAAAGACGGCTACGATTCTCTCCCTGAACTAGACGCTATAGATCATGTCGACGCGGTCATTATCAGCCATTCCCACTATGACCACGTTTCTTCTCTTCCATGCGTTGTTCAACGCTGGCCAGGAGTTCGGGTTATCACTTCTGCTGACAACAAACAGACTGCTCTCAGAATACTCCATAACTCGGTAGAAGTCATGAAGAAGCGAAATGAGAAGGATTCTGAACCTGTGCTTTATAACCATGGTGAGATCAACGCACTCAAGAAGACAATCGAGGATATCGAATACGGAGATACTGTTTTCCTGGGTAAAGACTTGAGACTCGAGCTTTTCCCCGCTGGTCACGTGATGGGGGCTTCATCCGCCCTACTATCTCTGAATGGAAACAGGGTTTTCTACACAGGCGATATCTCTCTTTCAAACCAGTTTACTGTTCCACATGCAAGCCTCCCTGAGAATTCAGATGTGGTGATATCTGAAGGAACTTACGGAATGAGCGAACAGAGTGTATCGACAAGATATGAAGAGTTGAAACGGCTTATCGATCTCATTTCAGCTACTGTCGATTCTGGAGGAAGGGTCTTGCTGCCAGTCTTTGCTTTGGGCAGGGGACAGGAAGCGATTTACATGGTTCTGAAGGCAATTGAAGAAGAGCGGCTTCCCAGAGTGCCGGTATACATAAACGGCATGATATCAGCTCTTACGGGAATATACCTTCAGACATATCTTAGAGCTGATCAGAAGACCAGGAGTTGGCTTGCTTCGGCAATGAACAGATATACCACTGTTCTTCCGAAGAACGTTGACAGAGTACTCCTGTCCAGGAAACCTGCTATCATGATACTCAGCTCAGGGATGCTGGTAGAAGAAACACTCTCATACCTTTTTGCATCTCACATGGTCAAATCCGAGAGGGATTCCATAATCTTCATGGGTTATCAGAGCCCTGATTCACCTGGATTTCACCTATTGAAAGCCTTCAAGGAGGGAAAAGAAACCTTCCTCTTTGATCAAGAAGAAGTGGAGTTGCGCTGTAGAGCGATAGAGAACATGAACTTCTCAGGCCACGCTACTTACGAAGAGCTGCTGTCTATTCCGAGACAGCTGGGTTCTTCCAGGCTTGTGCTTGTTCACGGAGACAGCAATGCCCTTGAAAACATCGCACACGAGGTGATGTACGAATTCGATGTGGACATACCTTCCAACCTGGAAGAAGTTGTCTTCTGACATTGATTGCTGCCTTGTTTGAAGTGTTGTTGACTGTTAGTTCCCTTGACAACGATAAGTCCCGGTGATAATATAATACAGGCTGCCGGGGTGGCGGAATTGGCAGACGCTACGGACTTAAAATCCGTTGGGACGAGGGTCTCGTGTGGGTTCAACTCCCATCCCCGGCACCAGAAGGAAAGAATACAAGCCTATGGCCTTTGATAGATAGTTTTATAACGTTGCGGGGTGGAGCAGTCTGGTAGCTCGTTGGGCTCATAACCCAAAGGTCGCAGGTTCAAATCCTGCCCCCGCTACCAGTTTAAAGGCGGTGTAGCTCAGCTGGCTAGAGCATGCGGTTCATACCCGCAGAGTCGTCAGTTCGATTCTGACCGCCGCCACCAGTCCTGACATGGAATCATCCTGAGACCCCATAAGGGGTCTTTTTGTTAAGAAATGTCTGTGCAATCAACAATTCATAATAAAGCAACAATTATGGTTCATGTTTTATTCGCTTTATTGATGGGCTTTTCAGCTGTAAGCACGTTCCACCAGTTAGCCTGAAATTCACCTTAACGCTATTTTTACAACAGTTTGTTTGACTTTGAGCAACAGCTGCGAATATAATGCTTATCGCATGGCTATCTCTGCCATCGTTGACCTTACCTGAAAGGGGGGTCAATAATTTTTGTATGGAGGGAAGTGAAATTGAAGAACAATAGGGCTCTCGGGCGCCATCTTGTGGCGGAGTTTTTTGAATGCCTCCCTGAGGCACTTGACGACATCGATTTTGTTGTTCAGACGATGCGTGAGGCAGCAGTAATAGCAGGCGCAACCATCGTCGACACTTCCTTTCACCGCTTCTTACCTCATGGAATAAGCGGTGTGGTTGTTATCGCGGAATCTCATCTAACTATTCACACGTGGCCAGAGTACGAGTATGCAGCGATAGACCTCTTTACTTGTGGTGATGAGGTCCACCCATGGAAAGCATTTGATTACTTGAGGAAGAAGCTCAAGTCATCCAGAACAGATGTTACTGAGCACTCTAGAGGAAAGTACTCAGATATCGGCGTTCCCGAGGGCTCGCCACATAAGATCGCAACGTAGTCTGGAGGTGTAAGAATGGATGATAGAGAGCTTCGTACAATGCGACACCTTCTCTTCATGGAGTACTACTCCGGAGGAAACACAGGACTCTTCATGAAAATGAAGAAGCTCATATACTCATACCAGAGTCCTTACCAGAGAATCGATATATTCGAGCACCCGGACTTCGGTAGAGTCTTGACACTTGACGGAATAGTTATGTGCACCGAGGCGGACGAGTTCATGTACCACGAGATGCTTGCCCATGTTCCTCTTTTCTCACACCCTGAACCTGAGAGAGTGCTTATTATCGGAGGCGGTGATGGCGGAACTCTGCGTGAAGTACTAAAACATGAATCCGTCTCGGAAGTTATTGTCTGCGAGATTGATCCATACGTCATCGAAGCAGCAAAAAAGTATCTTCCTCAGACAGCTGTTGAGTTTGATAACGCGAAGACAACGATCGTTAATGAAAATGGCGCAGACTACATCAAAGAGTTCAAAGACTATTTTGATGCAATCATTGTGGACTCAACAGATCCTACGGCAGGAGAGGGTGGGTACCTTTTCACAAAGGACTTCTACAGATGTTGTGCTGATGCTTTGAAGTCTGACGGCGTTTTTTCTGCTGAGACTGAAGACCCTTTCTACGACAAAGGCTGGGTGGCAATAGCGTTCAACCGCATATCTTCTGTCTTTGCCAATAGTGCTGTATATTGTGGGTTCATGAACACATACCCTTCTGGAATGTGGACTTACACATTTGCATCAAAGTCGCGAGATCCTCAGAGCGATTTTGACACAGAAAGAGCAGCCCGTATGGAGAAATTGCTGCATTACTACAACAGGGAGATACATCACTCGGCGTTTTCTCTTCCGACTTTTGTCAAAGAATTGATTGGAAAAGCCTGAATATAAAGGGGAGCTATCCCTCCTGTGTCGGGACACGTGATAAAATCTCTCTGGACCGGGAGGGTTTTTTCTTGTACAGAAGAGATCTAATAAAAAACATTTCAATAATTGCGCATATCGATCACGGTAAAACTACGCTTGTCGATCGGATTTTGGATTTGACAGACCCAGTAGACCGCAAGAGAGTCCACCACAACTTTCTCGATACGATGGATATCGAACGAGAAAGAGGCATTACTATAAAGGCTACTTCAGTAAAGGTCATGTACGAGGCATCCGATGGAGACTCTTATGAAATCAACATCATTGATACCCCTGGACATGTTGATTTCACTTACGAAGTCTCGCGAAGCCTTGCAGCATGTGAAGGGGCAATACTCCTCGTTGATGCTACCCAAGGAGTCGAAGCCCAGACTGTTGCCAATGCTTATCTCGCCATTGAAAACAGTCTTGAAATAATACCTGTCATCAACAAAATAGACCTGCCGAATGCAAATATCGAGGAGACCATCGCAGAGCTCCATGACTTGCTGGGCTTTGATGAATCCGACTGTATCATGGTGAGCGCAAAAACCGGCGAGAACGTTCCTGCATTGCTGGAGAAGATTGTAAAGATTATCCCATCTCCAGGAGGTTCTGAAGAAAGTGCTCTACGCGCACTGATCTTTGACGCAAATTATGACAGGTACAGAGGAGTTGTGGTGCATACAAGAGTATTTGATGGCCAGGTTGCAAGAGATAACCGGATTCGAATGATGAGCACCGGTGAGGTCTTTGAAGTAATGGAGCTTGGGATTTTCACTCCTGAGCCGCTTCCTTCTGACTCCCTTGGAACCGGTGAGGTTGGTTACATAATAGCGGGGATTAAAGACATAGCCAGCGCAAGGATAGGCGATACCATTACGTCAGCCCCTGAAGGAGCAACAAAAGCCCTTCCTGGATACAAGGAAGCAAAACCGATGGTATATGCTGGAATGTTCCCTGGAATGCCTGAGTATTATGACGAACTGAGAAAAGCCCTGGAGAAACTGAAACTCAATGATGCGGCGCTTGTCTTTGACCCTGAGAATTCACCTGCACTGGGTTTTGGATTCAGGGTTGGATTTCTCGGACTGCTTCACATGGACGTCGTTCGAGAACGCCTTGAACGCGAATACAATATCGCAATAATCCTTACTGCCCCAAACGTTGTCTATAAGGCCCGGCTCAAGAATGGTAGAACAGTCGAAGTAACAAATCCATCTGATTTCCCCGATGTTGATGAATCTGAGAGCGTTCAGGAGCCTTTTGCAGACCTTTCAATAATAACGCCATCCGAATACATGGGTAACATTATCGGTTTCATAACAAGCGAAAAGCGGGGAGAATTCAAGACAGTTGAAAATGCAGGTAAGAACCGTGTTTCACTCTCTTTCTCAATCCCTCTTGCAGAGATCATGTTCGATTTCTTTGACAAAATCAAGGCTTTGTCCAGGGGTTTTGCATCAATGGATTACGATGTCTCAGACTACCGGGATTCTGACCTTGTCAAGGTCACTATTCTTGTGAACAAGGAGACTGTTGACTCCCTCTCGTTCATCGTTCACAAGGAAAAAGAGTACGAACTCTCTCGCAGAGTGGTCGAGAAGCTTAAGGATCTCATCCCACAACATCAGTTTGAGATTCCCATACAGGCCAAGTCGAGAGGAAGGATCGTTGCACGTAGCACTATTAAAGCCCTCAGAAAAGATGTCCTTGCAAAATGTTACGGAGGAGATGTCACAAGGAAGATGAAACTCCTGGAAAAGCAACGGGAGGGTAAGAAGCGGATGCGAGAGATTGGGAGTGTCAGTATTCCACAATCTGCCTTCCTGGCCCTTCTCAGAGTAGGAGAAGATGAGTCGTGACAGAAAAGAGTATTCGCCTTGGAGCTCACATGTCTACTTCTAGAGGCTATGACAAGGTCCCGGTGGACTCTCTGAGAATCGGCGCGAATACGTTCCAGATTTTTCCCCACAGCCCGTCCATGTGGAGAGCCAAAATGCCTGATGACGATCTGTCCACAAAGTTCAGAAGGAGAATGACAGATGCTGGGATTTCTCCAGAAGACGTGCTGGTTCATTCGGGCTACCTTATAAATCTGGCCAGTCCTAAAGAGGACGTCAGGGAGAAGTCTATCAAGCTGCTTTCACTTGAAATGAAGATCGTGAATTCGCTCGGGATAAGGAATCTGACGTTTCATCCCGGGAGTCACCTTGGAACTGGTCTTGATTCGGGAATCGACAGAATTGTTGAAGGTCTGGATACTGTCATTTATGAGAATGAAGACACCGGGGTTCTGCTCCTTCTTGAGAATGTTGCCGCAAAGGGAAGTCATATTGGAAGCAGATTTGAAGAACTGAAGAGAATCATTGATCTCAGCTCTTATTCCAGGCGTTTATTCATAACATATGACACCTGCCATGGTTTCGATTCAGGTTATGATCTCAGCTCCAAAGAAATGGTTGAAGCTCTTATTCAGGACTTCGACAGAAAGATCGGCTTGCAGAGGCTGAAGATGATTCATGTAAATGATTCTAAGTACCCTTTGGGAGCGGGAAAGGATAGACATGCCAGAATTGGAGAAGGTTACATTGGTAGAGAAGGATTCAGATGTTTTCTCAGTAACAGCTACGTTCAGAGTGTTCCATGGATTCTCGAGACACCTGGAGATGATGAAGAGCATGCAGAGGATATTGCCACAATAAAGGAAATATTGAGCCTGAGTGGTGAAGTAAAATGAAAAAACACTACGTGATTGTGACCGGAGGCGTACTCAGCGGTGTTGGCAAGGGTATATTATCAGCCTCAATCGCAAGGTTGATGAAGGAATCTGGTGTCAGAGTTAATACTCTCAAGATCGATCCATATCTCAACATTGATGCCGGAACAATGAACCCCAATCAGCACGGAGAAGTGTTTGTCACAGAAGATGGGTACGAAGCAGATCTTGATCTGGGTCACTATGAAAGATTTCTAGGTGTCGATATGAGGCGCCATAATAATCTGACCGCTGGGCAAATATACAAGTCTGTCATAGATAAAGAGAGAGAAGGAAAGTATCTGGGTTCCACTGTCCAGATTGTCCCTCATGTAACTGACGAGATCAAACAGAGAATATCGGATCTTGATGGTGAACTGATAATCATCGAGATCGGTGGCACTGTTGGAGACATAGAAGGAGAAGTATTCCTGGAAGCGGTCAGGGAAATGACACTGGAGAACGACAAAGAGAACTTCCTTTTCGTTCACGTGACATACGCTCCACACCTGGAAGTCACAGACGAATTCAAGACTAAACCCACGCAACAATCCGTGCAACTTCTTAGGAGAATTGGAATACAGCCGGACATGATAGTCGTCCGTTCTCAGTTTCCTGTTGAAGAACAGGATATTGAGAAGATCGCTCTCTTTGGAGGGGTTGCCAGATCTATGGTCTTCAATTTTCCTGATATTGAGAATGTCTACGAAGCTCCAGCCATACTCCACTCTTACGGTGTGCACCATAAGATTGCTTCCAGGTTGAACATGAAAACCGATGGTCAGTTCAACTGGGAGTACCCGCGCACTTTTGCCTCAAAGAAGGTTGCACTGATCGGCAAATACCTGGGCACGGGAGATTCTTACAAGAGTATCATAGAAAGCGTCGTTCTCTGTGGTAATGATAAACCCGAGATCCTGGATTCACAATCACTTGAAGGGCTATCTCCCGAAGAACTCGATCTAATACTGAGAAAGTACGAAGCTCTCATTATTCCAGGAGGTTTTGGAAAACGAGGGATTGAAGGTAAGCTTGCTGCAATACGCTACGCGAGAGAAAATAACGTTCCAATCCTGGGAATATGTTTGGGAATGCAGCTGATGATAATTGAGTTCGCTCGCAACGTTCAGAATTTGACTCAGGCTGATTCGACGGAATTTCGGTTCAAGACGCCTTATCCAGTTGTAGATATTATGGAAGACCAGAAGAAACTCCTGATGATGGGGGGAACAATGCGACTGGGAGCACAAAAGGCTAAGATCTTCCGTGAGACCAATCTATTCTCCATTTATGAGACAGACGAGATATGGGAACGACACAGGCATCGTTTTGAAGTAAATAGAGAACTCGCCAGTCCATTTCTTTGCTACCCAGGGCAGAACTGTTCCGGAAAACTCACAGTATGTGCAGAAGAAGACTTCATTGAAGCCATCGAACTGCAGGAACACAGTTTCTTCATTGGAGTGCAGTTTCATCCTGAGTTCAGGTCAAAAGTTGGGTTACCACATCCGCTATTCAAAGCACTGCTAGACGCCTGACGAAAACGCTCAAGGAAGATGAGAGGTATGAGACTACTACTAAAAGAACGGTATTTGAACACCAGCGGAACAGCCATCGTTGGGATCGTTAACGTCACTCCTGATTCTTTCTTTTCGGACAGCCGTTCCATTGTTACTGCGGAAGCAGTTGAAAAGACTATCCGGATGCTTGACCAGGGTGCGGTTTTCGTTGATATTGGTGGGGAATCAACGAGACCTGGATCAACAGAAGTGTCTCCAGAAGTAGAGATATCACGTGTTATCCCCGTCATTCGTTCAGTAAAATCGAGGAACAAGTCTTCTCTTGTATCGATAGATACGAGAAACCCACAGACTGCTGAGGCTGCCTTCCGATCTGGTGCAGATATACTCAATGATGTAACCGGATTAAGATCGGAAGAAATGATAGATGTTGCTTCCAGATGGCAAGTTCCTGTGATAGTAATGCATATGAAAGGAACTCCTCAGAACATGCAGGACAATCCAACCTATGATAACGTTGTGGAAGATATTATCAAGTATTTTGAGACAACAGTTGCTCATGCTGTGAAACACGGTATAAAAGAAGAAAGAGTAATTCTTGATCCTGGAATAGGTTTTGGCAAGACCCACGAGCATAACCTGAAAATACTGGCTAGTCTTCTTAGATTCAAGCAGCTGGGATTCCCTGTTATGATTGGGCACTCCAGAAAGTCACTGATTGGCAAGATACTCGACACTCCGGTCAACGACAGGTTAGATGGAACACTTGCAATAACAGCCTATTGTGCAACTCAGGGCGTTGATTTTGTTAGGGTCCACGATGTTTTGGAGAATCTGAATGTCGTGAAGATATTAAAGGAAATTGCGAAGTATCCGTTGTCCGAACAACTATGACGGAGTATCCTGGATATTGGCAAGGAAGCTTACAGATGCTCATAAGTACTCTTTCTTAACTGGATAGAGGTGATCTGAAATAGGGAGAAGACGTTCAATAGGTTTCACACTATTTCTGGTTTTGCTGTTTGCTTTTCTTCTATACACAAACTTCTCCTCATACAGAAACTACAAGGAATCTGAGGAAACTCTTAGAGAGACTGAAGCAAGGTACAATCAGTTGCAAGAACAGATAGAAATCAAAGAGAGGGAGCTTGAGGCCTTGAGAAGGTTGCTTGATGAGAATGGCCTCTAGTAGTCCAATAGTTGTTACCACCTCGCACGGTGCCAAACAGGAAGTCCGCGATAAAGCAAAGCATTATGCATTAGAACAGGGTCTTCAGTACATTCCACGAAGGAAAATCGGTGAGCTTGATACACTGTCCTCAAAGAACTACATTTACGTGTTTTCCCAAGAGAGAACACTTTCCATTTTTCACAAGGGGGCAGAATTGTTTTTTCACCCTTCTGTTGCCAAGATCAGAATGCTGAATATCTGCAAAGGACAACCCGATCATCTCATAGATAGTCTTTCTTTGGATCATGATTCCGATGTTCTCGACACAACACTTGGTCTGGGAACGGAAGCCCTGCTTATTGCGGCTTTCACGAAGAAGGGAACAGTAACTGCACTTGAGCAGTCAAAGCACATAAGTGAAGCAGTACGGTTTGGACTCAGAGAGTACAGGTTTAGAGAAGTATGGATGGCTGATGCCGCATCAAGAATAGAAGTCTTGAACCGATCTTTTAAAGACTATCTTCAGGAAGCTCCAGATAAATCTTTTGACGTAGTGTACTGTGATCCGATGTTCGAAAGACCCAAGGCAAAATCAAGTTCGATCAATGCTCTCAGGCCATTTGCTTCGCATGAACTCCCTGCCGAAAATGACATAGTGCAGATGATTAGAGTGGCAGCTCAGAGAGTCGTCTTTAAGGTTCGAAAAACTGACAAGCTGTTCAGTTCACTAATCTCCCTGGGATTCAGTACGCGCGAGCGTTCGAGTAGCGATATCCTCTTCCTGGTGGCTGAAAGCTCATGAGTATTCCTGTAATTCTGGGACCTACTGCGGTTGGAAAGACCGATTTGCTTCTCTGGTTATCGGAGAAATACCCTATAGAAGTCATATCGCTCGACTCGCGACAAGTATACAAATACATGGATATTGGAACAGCAAAACCTACCATGGAAGAGCGTGAACGTCTTCCACATCACCTCGTAGATATTTGTGAGCCGGATAGTGAATTCGATGTCTACAGATTCAGACAGCTGGCTCTTGCAGCAGAAAGAGATGTTTTGAGCAGGGACAAAATCCCGGTATTCGCTGGTGGATCTGGTCTCTATGCAGACTCGATATTGAAGGGTCTTGTGAAAAATCTGCCGAGAAATGATACCGTTAGGGCTGCACTCAGGACTCTCGAAGAGGAAAACCCGGGCTTCATGAAACAACTGCTGTCACGTGTCGATCCGGTAGCATCGGGCAGAATTCACCCCAATGACCTCAAAAGAATGCAAAGATATCTGGAAGCGTTCTTCATTTCGGGCAGACAATTATCTAGCATGCAGCGAGAGGAGACGATTTCTGAACGATTCACTGTTATACTAGTAGACAGAAAGAGAGATGAGTTACACTCAAGGATAGGCCAACGCGTTGACAAGATGAGATGTCTCGGACTTGTTGAAGAAGTCCAAAAACTTCTTGTTATGGGTTTTGGATGTGGTTTGAACGCGATGAAAACCATAGGATATGCTGAGATATGCGATTTGCTCGCCGGTTCGAAGAAAGCCGACGAGACATTTGAACTCATCAAGCGGAACACGAGACGTTTCGCAAGAAGACAGATGATATGGTTCAGGCGTTACAAGAATTCATCTAGACTAAACCTATCCACCATGGAAAGGTCGTCTATTGAGAAGGCATTTGCGGGATTATTCGATTCATTTTGGGGGGATTATCGTGGCTGAGAAGTACAATCTACAGGACAGATTTCTGAACCTTCTTCGGATCAATAAGATCGAAGTTAAGGTTTTCCTGGAAGGGGGATTTCAAACAAAAGGTCTTGTCAAATCCTTTGACAATTTCACTGTCTTGCTCGAGGATGGACAGGAACAGACTCTTGTTTATAAGCATGCGATAAAAATGATGACGCCACGCAAGTACGTCAAACTCACTCCATCAAATAAGAAGGAGGACCAATCATAGGAAGAAAAGCTGTCTTGCTCGTTGGTTATCTGAAAGCTGAAAGTAACGTCCTGTCATCATCGATAGAAGAGATGGAAATGCTTTCCAGAACTGCCGGGTTCTTGATTGTTGAAACAGTTACCCAGTGTATAGACTCCCCCGGATATGTCACATATCTTGGCTCGGGAAAAATAGAAAATGTGGCCTCTTTGGTCAGCGAGCTAGAGGTAGACGTTGTAATTACTAGACACAACCTGAAGCCCGCACAGATTTCTGCACTGGAGAAGACACTAGAAACGAGTGTCGTTGATAGAACACAGCTGATCCTGCAGATCTTCAGTGACCATGCCGTAACAACTGAAGGGAAGTACGAGGTTGAACTGGCCAAACTCAAGTACGAACTCCCCAGGTTGACAGGTACTGGTCATTCGCTCTCACAGACCGGAGGAGGAATAGGCACTCGAGGACCTGGTGAACAGCTTCTGGAGATGAACAGGAGAAAAATACTGAGAAGGATCGGTTTCCTCAAGAATGAGCTCAAGAACCTGAGAACGGATCGCGAAATCACCAGGAAGAAGCGAATGAGATCCGATATACCCATAGTATCCTTCGTTGGCTACACAAATGCTGGCAAGTCTACAATCGTTTCAGCACTTAGCTCTAGCGATCTACTTGTAGCTGACAAACTCTTTTCAACACTCGACACAAGAACAAAGAGGGCAGTACTTGGCTCAGGAAGAGTTTTTCTCGCAACTGATACGGTTGGGTTCATAAGAGACCTTCCGGTCTTTCTGATGCAGTCCTTCAGGTCGACCCTGGAAGAAGCGGCATACGCAGACCTGGTGGTGAAGGTCGTTGATGCTTCCGATATCTTTTTCAGGAGCAGACTTAAGACAGTTGATGATACTCTTGAAGAGATTAACGCTGACACCATACCTTACGTAGTCCTTTTCAACAAGATAGATCTTTGCACGAATTCATGGCTCGAAGAGCTTGAAACAGCCTTCCCTGAAGCAATATTCATCAGCGCAAAGAAGAGATTCAATCTCGAAGAACTGGAGAAAGCAATTGACGAGTTCATCCAAAAGGACCATTCAGAAAGAACAATAGAGATAGACCAGGATCACGTATCTGTCTTCATGAGATTCAGAAGTCAGGTAGAAGTCATTAGCGAAGAGTATCGAGACGGAAGGATTAAGATACTCTACTCTGCTTCGGAAAAGATTCATAGAAAGCTCGTTTCCAGTCTTGGGGAGGTTAGAACATGAGGTTCCTTTTTTTAGCTGTCCTGATCCTTTTCTTTTCCGTTAGTGCGATTGCGCAGTTAGCTTTCCCGATTCCAAGGGCGGTTGATGTAACAGGTTACTTTGGTGAATTCAGAGGAACATCGAGGGAGCTCTCTTATTCCGGTCATTTTCACACAGGGATTGATGTGTCGACCGGTGGACGAATAGGAGTTGACCTTATCGCACCTGAGCAAGGGTACATATCTTCAATAATCATCAATCACCCACTGTATGGAATAGCAATGGTTCTCGCGCTTCCTGACGTCGAAAACATTATTACTAACGAGAAAGGTGTGAAGCTTCTCTTTGCACACCTTGACAGCGTTGGCGATTTCTCTACACCGACGGGAAGACGAGTGGGTGACATTTATAGGAACTTGCTTCAGGCATTCCCTCGGGAATATGTTGAGGCAGAATTCGATCCCAGGGAGTTCCCTGTAAGCAGGGGAGATATCGTTGGTAAGACAGGCGACACTGGAGATGTCCCACCGCACCTTCATATGGAAGTCAGAGATATGGGTTCTGAGCTCTACATTAATCCCGGGTATTACTTTGATCTAGGTAATCCTGAATCGGAAGTTCAGATCCTTGAAATCAGGGCTGGTGGAAGAGCTTACAGGCTTGACGCAGGAGCTAATCCCCTTATTGAAGTTACAGAAGGCACTACGCTCAGTGTTAGAACTCATGTGCGACTGAGACACAATGTGAGTCCCAGAAGGATCGATCTCTTTATTGGCGATCTGCTTGTCTATCAGATCGACTTCTCCCATTTCACTGAGAATGAGAGATATATGGTGGAAAATGTCTACGTGAATTCGACAGAGACAATCTACTGGTTCCTCCTGAGAACACAGATTGAAAACAATCTCGTTACAGTAAACAGGTGGGACTCTGTAGATCTGTCTGAAGTTCAACAGGCAAGAATCGTGGTAAGAGATCACTGGGGTAACTCGACCGAGAGGGCTTTTAGAATTCTTCTGCAGAGGTGATTGTGTGTTCTTCAAAAAGCGAAAAAGGAACATTTCAAAGAATCCTTTCTACAACAGAGGCGAACACCTGGTCATATATTTCAAATGTGAGAAATGCAACGAAACTTTCAGAAGTCATTTGAGAAAGTACTACGACATTGCTGTAGATTATGGAAAGGGCGGAAGCATGTACAGTCTACAGAAGGAATACATTGGAAGCGAATGCCATAACAGGATCCAGATTACAGCTGTTTTCAATCGGGCTTTCAGGCCCCTGACATATGAAATCACCGGAGGATCATTTATTGCCGAAGAGGATTTCGAGCAGAAGAGTTAATTGTTTGATCAAGGAGGAAACAGATGAAGAAATGGTTGTTCACCAGTGAAAGCGTAACTGAAGGTCATCCCGACAAAGTAGCAGATCAGATATCCGATGCCATTCTGGATGCTCTTCTGGAGCAAGACTCTAATTCCCGAGCAGCAGTTGAAACACTTCTGGCGACTGGAGCAGCTGTCATTGCCGGTGAGGTTACCACAAGAGCATACGTTGATATTCCACGAGTTGTTAGAGACACGATAGTCGACATCGGTTATACGAGAGCGAAATACGGATTCGACGGAGAAACCTGCGCCGTGTTTACAAGCATTGAAGAGCAGTCTCCGGACATTGCTCTGGGTGTCAATACTTCTGTTGAAGCAAAGAAGCAGAAGAGGAATGCTTACGATCAGATAGGCGCCGGTGATCAGGGAATGATGTTCGGATATGCCACGTCCGAAACTCCCGAGATGATGCCACTCCCAATAGTGCTTGCCCATAGACTCGCTTCCGCTCTTGCCAGGGTAAGAAAGTCAAAGACTGTAAAAGGATTGCGACCCGATGGAAAGAGTCAGGTAACCGTGCAGTATGAAGCTAGCCGCGCCATAGGAGTGAAAACTATCGTTGTTTCTGCACAACATGACCCTGATCTCTCTCTATTGGATATCGAAAACGCGGTGAGAGAACATGTTATAAAACCTTCCATTCCCGAAGAGCTCATGATGAACAATGTCGAGCTCTACGTAAACCCCACGGGAAGATTTGTAAAAGGAGGACCCGCTGCTGATACAGGCCTCACCGGAAGGAAGATCATTGTTGATACTTACGGCGGCTGGATTCCTCACGGTGGTGGTGCTTTTAGCGGAAAAGATGCAACCAAAGTTGATCGTTCCGCTCACTACATGGCCAGATACGTTGCCAAAAATGTTGTCGCCGCGGGCCTGGCAGAAAGAATAACGCTGCAGCTTGCCTATGCGATCGGTGTAGCTCATCCTGTCTCTTTCATGATAGACACACATGGAACAGAACATGTTGATCCTGACAGACTTCAGAAGACTCTCACTGAGATATTCGACTATAGACCTGCAGCAATAATTGATCGCCTTCAGCTAAACAAACCCGTGTTCAAGAAAACCGCTTCTTATGGGCATTTCGGAAGAACTGATTATCCTTTCTCCTGGGAGAAGACCGATGCTACGGCCGAGCTGAAGAGAGCTTTTAATTTTTGAGGACACATGATAGAATTTACTGAAATAGAAGGGAGGACTTGATAAGTGCCAAACAATGCATCAGCAAAGAAAAGAGTACGGCAAACAGGAAAGAGAAGACTCGAAAACAGAATAGTGAAGACTCGCTATAGAGGAGCAACAAAGAAACTCCTTCTGGCCCTGGACAACCAGGAACCAGCTGAAAGAGTTGAGAGTCTGCTCTCCGAGGCTTATGCTGCGCTGGATAGTGCAGCGAAAAAGGGAGCGATACACAAGAATCAAGCTTCAAGAAGGAAATCAAGGCTGGCCTCTCGAGTAAAAGCACTCTCTCAAGAGAACAGGTAAGAGACATTGTTAATGACTAAGAGGGCGACGTCTGTCGCCCTCTAATTTGTGTCGATCGATTTCTCGGTCCTCTAGGCTTCAAATTCCTTGAGAGAGTGCTTCCCAAACAGCACATTCTCCTCGGTTTCCTTATCGAATACATGTACCATGGTCATATCAAGAACAAGATCCATCTTTGAACCAGCTTCAGCTCTAGTCTTCGGATCAACCTTAGCGACAACCTCATCGTCACCTATTCTTGCATGAATAAGAGTCTCGCTACCGAGGGGTTCTACTACCTCGCATGCGCCTGCTACGGTGAACTCATCTTTCACGTCCTTGGCAAACATCTTGTCATACATGTCTTCAGGCCTTATCCCAAGCAGTACTTCTTCATCCTTGTATTCCTCAAGAGCCTTTGCCAGTCTGTCAGGTACAGCTACTTCAAAGCCTTCCTTAACAAACCAGATCGCCCCGTCCTGTCTCTTGAGCCTTCCGTTGATGAAATTCATCGCAGGAGTGCCAATGAAACCAGCCACAAAGAGGTTCCTCGGCTCGAAGTAGACCGTATAAGGATCTCCGATCTGCTGAATGACACCATCTTTCATTATGACAATCTTGTCAGCCATCGTCATTGCTTCAACCTGGTCATGGGTAACGTATACAATCGTGGCTTCGAGGTTCTGATGAAGCCTCTTGAGTTCTGCTCTCATCTGCACCCTGAGCTTTGCGTCCAGGTTTGAAAGGGGTTCATCAAAGAGAAACACCTTGGGATTACGGACTATGGCTCGTCCTACGGCAACCCTCTGGCGTTGTCCACCAGAAAGCTGCTTTGGCTTACGATCTAGCAGCTGTTCTATTCCCAGAATCCTCGCTGCTTCATCAACTCTCTTCTTGATTTCAGCTTTCGGGGTCTTTCGAAGCTTCAGACCAAAAGCCATGTTTTCATAGACGCTCATATGAGGATACAGGGCGTAGTTCTGGAAGACCATAGCAATGTCCCTATCTTTGGGTTCGACATCATTCACGACCTTTGCCCCGATTTTGATAGTTCCCTCGGTAATCTCTTCCAGTCCTGCTATCATTCTCAGAGTTGTAGTCTTCCCACATCCTGATGGTCCAACCAGGACCACGAATTCTTTGTCACCAACTTCAACGTTCACATCTGCCACTGCCCTGAAACCATTGGGGAAGACCTTTCCTACCTTCTCCAGCAACACTTCAGCCATCACACACCTCCGTCATTCTTCGTCAATCTCAACTATGAGATCAAGGATTCCTTTATCAAAAGCTTTCTCACCAACATCTATCAAGTAGAGATCGAATACCTGTTCAAGAAACTTGTTAATCCTCACGTACTTCTGGTAGTCCATCAAAACGGCAGTTGGAACTCCATTCTTTGTTATAATTGAGTCACCACTTGCTGTTCCATCAATAACCCTGGAAAGATGCGCCTTGGCATCCGCAACGGAGTAGAAGTTCAGTTCATGCAAGTGTGGCAACATATCACCTCAAAACCATTATAGAATATGACCATAATAATAGTCAAGCTTCTTGGGGGAACTCATGGGAAAAAGATTGTTCATGAAACAACCAAATATGCGCAAGGTGATCTACTCGCTTCTGCCAATACTCGTTTTCAGTGTGGGGAATTTCGGTCTCAGGGTACTCTTTGTAGTAGCACTTTCTGTTTCTTTCGCTTTTATTATTGAGTACCTGTTTGAAGTTAGAAGAGGTAAACCAGTTAGCGAAGCTGTTCTGGTCACAGGGCTGCTATTCGGACTTATACTTCCTCCAGCAGTTCCTATCTGGATCGTTGCTGTTGGAATAGTGTTTGCCATAGTGTTCGGAAAGATGGCATTTGGAGGATTTGGCCGAAACATCTTCAACCCTGCAATGGTAGGCAGAGCTTTTGTTTACATTAGCTTTCCTGTTGCACTTACAGTGCAGTGGACGCAAGCTACGCGATTCTGGGGTGAGGGCTTCACCAGTTGGCTGGTCTTTCCCCAGCCCGTCAGTGGTGCAACACCCATCGAAATGATTCGTTATGGAGAAGCGGTTTCCAGAACGGACATGTTCTTTGGTACGATAGCTGGTTCAGCAGGTGAGACGGCGAAATGGCTTATAATAGCGTGTGCAGTGTACCTGGTCATAACAAAGACTGCATCATTCAAGATAATCGCTTCTACCATTTCTGCAGCATTTGTTCTTTCGTCTTTGCTTTACCTGTTTAGACTGTCTGCTATTGATCCATTCGTTACTCTCACAGGCGGGAGTCTTTTGTTCGGAGCCGTTTTCATGGCAACGGATCCTGTAAGCGCTCCCAGAAGGGAAAGAGCGAAAGTGTACTACGGGATCTTGATCGGATCACTGACAGTAATCATAGGAACTTTCTCTCTATTCGGGGCTGGCCTGATGTTCGCAGTATTGATTGCCAACACTTTCGCACCTCTGATCGATCACCTTGACAAGTGGAAGGTGAAAAAATGAGCCCCAGGGTATATGGGATCTTCTACACCTTCGTAGTTTCTGCGATCTTCGTTGCTTTGTTGGCATTCCTTAATGCTGCCACCAGAAACAGGATAATCGAGAACGAGGAAATCAGACTCCAGACATCAATTCTTCTTGCTATGGGGATGCTTCACCCGGATGATATGCCCCAAAGGGATATGATCTCTTCGATATTCAGTGAGAGTGTTCGCACAATAGAGTACTCTGATGGAAGCATCTATCTCAAGGAGAATGATCAGGATAGGGTTATCGCTTTTCTTGTTTCAAGCCCAGGTCTTTGGGGCACCATTACGGCTGTCGTAGCTGTCAATGAAAGCTACGAACGACTGGTGGGCATAGAATTCTACGAACACTCCGAGACACCGGGTTTGGGGGGAAGAATAGACGGGCTTGATTTCAAGAATCAATTCAGAGGTCTACTGATCTCGGAAGATCCAAGTGCGCGAATATCAGTAGTCAGGTTTGAAGAGGACGCCTCCAAAGAGAGGTCGAGCATAGCAGCAATCACCGGCGCAACAAGGACTTCTGAGTCAATCCAGGAGCTTATCAACAGGGCAATCAACAATATTCTGCCGGAAATTGCGGAGGTCTTGGGTGATAACAATGGTAGATAAGAAGAACTTCCTGCAGAATCTCTGGAAAAACAACCCCGTTCTCGTACAGATTCTTGGAATATGCTCCGTTCTTGCGGTTACGAACGACCTGACGAATACTACCATAATGGCTATTGGACTTGTCTTTGTAACAGGACTTTCCTCATTGACAGTCTCTCTATTGAGAAACAAGACTCCAAGAAACGTTAGAATGATTGTTCAGGTTCTCATCATAGCTTCATACGTGGTTATGGTTGATACATTCCTGAAGGCTTATCTGCCCGAAATAAGCAGATCGCTGGGACCCTATGTGGGTCTTATTATCACAAACTGCATAATCATGGGTCGTGCTGAAGCATACGCTCAATCTCATAATCCTGTGGACTCCCTCCTTGATGGTATCTCGTCAGGAATCGGCTATGGCCTTGTGTTACTTATGATTGCATTTGTCAGAGAGCTTCTGGGATTTGGAAGTCTATTTGGCTTCAGGTTGCTTCCTGAAAGCTCAACAAGCTGGACAATAATGATAATGCCGCCAAGTGCCTTCTTTGTGATGGCCACGATCATATGGATAGCCAGAACACCATTCAAGAAGAAATCCGAAGGGCGCTGATGAGATGGGTGTTGAACTGAATCCTTTCGTGATAATGATAGCTGCTGCACTTACGAGCAATATGATTCTGAGTAATTTCCTGGGGATGTGTTCTTTCATTGCAGTATCAAGAGACTTGAAAACTGCTAATGGCCTAGGCCTGGCAGTGACATTTGTTCTCACGTTCACCACGGTTCTTAATCACTTTGTCCATTATTATATTCTCATACCACTGGGGCTTGAATATCTGCGTTTTATAGTCTTCATTATTGTAATTGCAGCGTTTGTACAACTGCTCGAGATGATCATAGATCGCTTCTCTCCAGCATTATACATAAGCCTTGGGATCTTTCTCCCGCTTATCACAGTGAATTGTGCCATACTCGGTGGAGTACTGTTTATGATTATTAGAGAGTATACAGCGTTGCAGGGACTTCTCTTTGGATTTGGTTCAGGCGCAGGCTGGTGGTTAGCAATCGTAGCTCTTGCAGCAATAAGAGGAAGGTTGAGAGAGAAAGACATCCCCCCACAGCTAAACGGTACCGGGATAACACTGATAATCATTGGGATCATGGCAATGGCGTTCATTGGTTTCTCAGGAATGGTTCCTGTGAGGTAATGGGGTGAATGTTGATGATTTTCGAGGTTCTTGTTACTGTAGTGGTTGTGGGTGGAATATCGGCTATTCTCTCAGCCTTGCTCAGTGTTTCCGATGCTATTGTAAACAACTACGGAGATGTAAAGATCACCGTCAACAAGAAAAGGAATATCGACACCACAGGCGGCTCAACACTACTTTCTACGCTGGGTACAGAGAAGATATTTCTTCCGTCTGCGTGCGGTGGGAAAGGGAGTTGCGGTCTTTGCAAGGCCAGAGTAGTTACAGACATTGGACCTGTCTTCCCAACTGAAACCCCGTATTTGAACAAAGAAGAGATTAAATCAGGTGTTAGACTTGCCTGCCAGATTAAGGTAAAGAAAGACCTGGAAATCGAGATCCCTGAAGAATTGTTCAACATCAGGGAGTATCAAGCTCGCGTGATAAGCTTGCATGATGTCACATACGATATCAAAGAGCTAAATCTCGTGCTGAATGGTGATATCAGCTTCAAGGCCGGTCAGTACATTCAGCTTGTCGTTCCACCATATGGCAAAATCAAAGAATCGACGATGAGAGCATACTCAATCTCTTCGCCGTCTTCCCAGAAAAGGACCATTCAATTACTGATCAGACTCGTTCCGAATGGCATAGTAACAACCTATATCCACAAGCATCTGAACGAAGGTGACGAACTAAGAATCTTGGGCCCTTTTGGAGAGTTCTATCTTCGTCACTCATCTTCCGATATCGTGTTTGTTGCAGGAGGTTCCGGTTTGGCACCGGTCAAAGCTATAGTTCATGAGATGGTCAAGACTGGTTTCGAACGAAAGACTTACTTCTTCTTTGGAGCACGTACTACTGCAGATCTTATGTATACTGATCTCTTCAGGCGCATAGAAAGCAAGTATGACAACTTCCACTACATACCGGCACTCTCAGCTCCTGACGATTCTCCTGGTTGGAAAGGTGAAACGGGGCTGATTACGGATGTTATGGACTCTTATCTGACGAAGCAAGGAAGCAGGGAAAGAGAGGCTTACCTCTGTGGGAGCCCCGGGATGATTGAAGCATGCATCAATGGTGTCCTGAAAAAGCATGGCCTTACAGAAAACGAGATCTTCTACGACAAGTTTGGATAGTATTTCCCGGGCTAACACAAGAAATGGAGGAGAGAATACCAGATGAAGCAAGAACCTGAGTTAACCAAGATCCAGGAATTGATGAGACCTGGGAAGCTTTCTGCTACAGGTTTTCTGGGTGAAGACAGAAGACCGCTGTCAGAAATTCTTGAAGAAGATAGGCTCGCTCTATATAATCTTGGCTTATCATGTCACTTCATTGCTCATGTCCTGGAAAAACTTATGTATAAAGGGCGTGAGGGCTTTGGAAACCCTGTGAAAGCAGGCGTTGACCTGGTTATAACGGTGGACGAAAACAGGGGCGTGATACCCTGCCCGTTCAGGCATGGATACCTGGCGAAAAAGATTGATGTGGCGGTGAAGAATGTTGAGAAGTCGAAACAACTGCGATTCTCTGACCTTTCCATCCACCTCATAAAGGAACATGGCTTTTTTCAGGGAAAGGGTTCAGTATACAGGATCGAACCTCAGGAAATACTTAACACTCTTGACAGCTTCATCAAGGATTGCCTAAGGGATTATCAGGCACCCTGATCAGTTTCCTCCTGCACCTGTCTTCTGCTGATCGTGACTACTGATTACATACATAAGATCCCTTGCCGGAAGGTGCCCGATAGGATCATAAGAACGATATTCCGAGTCAAGGACCTCGAAGTGCAGGTGGGGTCCTGTCGATACTCCCGTAGAACCGACTCTGCCAATCAGTGATCCCGTAAGGACTCGCTGTCCCTCGTAAACGCTTATATGACTCATGTGAGCATACCTGGTTTTCATTCCATTGTCATGCTGAAGTTCGACCATCAAACCGTAACCCCCGTACTTACAAGCAAAAGTCACAACTCCACTGGCTGCAGCGAATATCGGTGCGCCTTCTGGGGCGGCCATGTCAAGACCGGAGTGAAAAGACATCTCCTGGCTTATCGGGTGCGTTCTCCATCCGTAGTAAGAAGAAATCATACCGTACACTGGCCAACGGAATGATCTCGTAACTGGAATATACTGATACATGTTGATGATCGATCCCGGTATGAAGACTGTCTGGCCCGGATGAATAACGTCTCTCGAAGACATGTTATTAGCTGCAAGCAGGCGGTCAACTGGTGCAAAGAATAACTTGGCTATGTAGGCCATAGAATCGCCTGGTTTTACAGTATACAAGAGACCATCTGGCTGAGGAAATACGATTGTAGAGCCGGCTCTCAGGTTACGCGGGTTATTGATATCGTTGAAGTCAAGAATTGTAGAAATGCTTACTCCATGATCTCTAGCAATGTTATAGAGGGTATCTCCAGCTTTCACTTTGTAATTGATAAGTTGAAAAGCAGGTATTTGAAGAACGAAAATGACTAACAAAAACACCAGCAGAAACTTCTGCTTCACCTATACCCACCTCCAAGAAGACCTAAAAGAAAAAGGGACGCGGTAATAATTATACCAAAAAGAAGTCCGTACGCGAACGACAGATCAAAGAACGCATTAGCAAACACTACTGAGCCTACTAACACTGCGAAAACCGAGGCTAGAAGGACAGCTGCGGCAGCTACGTCCTTGACGACCCTTGCTGAAGAATTAGTTGACCGATCAATGAGATCTACCAGTTCTTCAACAAATGTGTTTATTGCCTCGAGTATCAAAACTAAGAAAACACACAGAACAATCCATAAGGACTCCTGCGTCGAGAGCCCCGCGAAGATAGAGAGTATGATCACAGTAATAGCAAAACAGAGCTGAATTCGGAAGCTTCGCTGACTCTTTACCAGATGAGCAATACCACTAATGGCAAACCTAACACTCTTTCCAAAACGTTTCATTCAAAACCCTGGCCGGCGAATTCTCGCCTTTCCTCTCGGATTTTGTACACTCTCTCGATCAATGAATAACCATAGTCTATTGCCTCTTCGTTCATCTTATGGTACTTCTCTCTAATGTGTTTTTTCATAGCTTCCTTCAAAGCTTCTTTTGTTACATAACCTGTCGCCTTCGCAATAATTCCCAACCCCATAAGGTTCGCAGGAAGGGGTGTGCCAAATTTCTGTTCGGCAAGTGTCGTTACAGGTTTAGTTATAATCTTCTTTGTTGCTCTAAAAGCCTCTTTCGGAATACTTGTTACAAATGATGTATCAACAATCAGAACTCCGTTCATCTTCAGAAGGGGTATGTGTGCCCTGATACCTGTTTGATGCATTGTGTAGATAACACCAAACTGATTAGCCATGGGATAATCTATTGGCTCTGTACTGTATAGAACATCACAAAATGAAAGCCCACCTCTTACCTGTGCCCCATATGATTGCGTCTGTACAACCCAGTGTTCCAGACTGACCAGAGCATCAGCAAGGATTATCCCCATTATTACATTTCCCTGCCCACCGATTCCAGAGATTCTTATTGAACGAGGATTCCTGACGGCCATACAGTCACTCCTTATGGCTCATGGCCAGATTCTGCTTTATCAGTCGACTGTACCTGTCGAGGTATGTCTCTTTTTTCGTATCAATGAACTCACCAATTACTATCTTGTCTTTGAGCTCTTCGTCAGTCATCTTCTTTGCCTTTTCAACTGTTACCGAGTTACTCTTGAAGAACTCAAGAAGTCGGGTAGCTTCGGGCATCGCATTATAACGTCCAAAGTAGGTGTGGCAGTTGGTCAAGATTTCGACTACCGCGGCACCTTTATGCTCAAGAGCCTTTTGAATAGCTCTGACCATCTGATTGTAATGATATACTGTAGATCGTGCCACAAATGTCGCCCCAGAGGTAATAGCCATTTGCACGATATCGAAAGCATCCTCAACATTCCCTTTCACAGCTGTTGATGCAATCTTTCCGAAAGGCGTTGTGGGTGAGTATTGACCACCGGTCATACCGTATATATTGTTGTTGAAGACAATCATGGTCATGTCCATATTCCGGCGACAGGCATGAACAAAGTGATTCCCGCCTATTGCGAGCATGTCTCCATCGCCGCCCATGACTATAACATTGAATTCGGGACGAGCAAGCTTGACGCCTGTTCCAAAAGCAACCGCACGACCGTGAAGAGTGTGCATTGTACTGAAGTTCAGATAACCCGTGACACGAGAAGAGCAACCTATTCCAGAAACAATTGCCACTCTATCTGGATCAAGACCCTCGCGATCAACCGCGTCAATAAACGCTTTCATGACCACCCCATTCCCGCAACCTGGACACCAGACATGTGGTAGTCTATCTTGCCTGAGATACTTTGCCAGCCTGGAAACCGCCATCAATAGTCCTCCTCGACATTATTCTCAAAATAGATCAACTCTACTCCTGTTTTCGAGAAAAGGAATTCGGTCAGAGGATCTGGATACCCTTCAGCGTAGACAACTCTGACAATTCCGGCGTTTATAATCAACCTTGCACAAATGGAACACGGTTTGTGTGTGATGAAAATCGTAGACCCACGAGTAGAGATTCCAAACTTGGCGGCCTGAGAAACCGCATTCTGCTCAGCATGAGCAGCGTAACAGATCTCCTGGTTCTCGCCCGCCCTTATCTCCAGTGCATCCCTAATGCAAACTATCTCATCACAATGAGGAAAGCCTGAAGGCGGCTGATTATATCCAGTTGCCAGAATACGATTCTCTTTGACTACAACAGCACCCACCTGCCGATGATGGCAGGAAGACCGTCTCTTGATCAGGTGGGCCAGTCTAATAAAATAACTGTCCCAGCTTTCTCTCTCCTTCTTACCAACAGGGGTAACAGTGAAATCTTTCAAGAATTCCTCTATCTGCTTCCTCATCATTTGTCAAGGAGTTTTCTCAGAACAACAACATGCTTTTTCTCTTCTTCGATTATCCTCTTCACAGCAGCGCGAGCATCTTCATCATTCAGTATTTCAAGGATCTCATAGTAGAAAATCACAGTCTCTTTCTCGACATCGATCGCAAAATTAATTGCTTTGCTGGCAGGAGCCTCGGAAAGCTCCCCCAATACGTCTGCTGCTTTAGGAAATACCTTGTTTCTGCTGAAACTCTTAATATACTCACTTGCATCACTCCAGTTGAAGAGCTCCTGTTCCTCTTCTTTGAAGCGAGCAAGAAGCTCGCTAAATGTATCGACATGCTGCCGTTCCTGTTCGGCAAGATAACTAAAAGCTGATGCTGCATCTGCCCTGGCACTGTTTCTAGAAAGCGACGTGTAGAAATCTATCCCCTCTTCTTCAATGCTTATTGCTATATCCAGTATCTCGTGCGCTGAAAACACTGCTGATCTCCTCCTTATGTTCGCTCAGACGTTGGAGCAGTTGATTTGTAAGGTCAAGTCCTTCACTTGTGAGACTAACCTTTGAACCTCTAAGAAAAATGTGATCTCCAAAGATACTCTTGAGAAGACTGGCCATTTGGGCAACGAGGTCTGAGTCATCCGGCATATGGTCTGCAAGATCAATACCAGCCGTCATTCTCAATCCCATGAAAAGTGCTTCTATCAGCTCCTGAACCGGGGAGTTCTCCGAGTAATATTCCCTCGGAAAGACACCACGACCCAGCATATCAGCATAGCTAATTATGTTGGAGGTGTTAACGTATCTGATGTTTCTAAAGTGTCCGCCGGCAGCCGCTCCCACACCCAAGTAATCTTTGCTCCCCCAGTAAGAGAGATTATGCAAACACTCGAATCCCTTCATTTTCCATGAAGAGACTTCATATCTTATGTAACCCATATTCTCAAGACGCTCAAGAATCAGATCATGCATATGAGAGATTTGCTCCATCCTGGGCAATCCAATTCTACCATTGTGGTATTGTCGCATCAAATCGCTTTCATTGTCCCTGTCAAGCACGTAGTACGACAAATGCTCCGGCAATACAACTTCTATGAGAGCCAGGTTTGCTTCTACTGTCTCTGTGCTTTCGCCAGGAAGTCCAAGTATGAAGTCGAGATTCAGATTGTCGAAGAAGTTCTTTGCCTTTCGCAATCTGACATGAAGATCGATCGGAGTTCTCCTCCCAACGCGGCCGAGAATGCCATTGCTTGTGTTCTGCACTCCGACACTTAGACGATCTATTCCAAGAGCTCTCCATGATTCAAGACGCTCATCGACCAGTTCTTGTGGATTGCATTCAAGAGTGAACTCGTCCGGATGGAGATCAAATCTACGGGAAACGTGCTCTATAAAATCAAACAATCCTCCAACCGGCCAAATAGAAGGCGAACCACCGCCAAAATAAACGGAAGTGACTGTCCCATTGACTACTCTTGCCCACATATCCAGTTCAGTCTTCAGACAAGTTTGATATCGGCTCACACTCTCTTCGTCGAAAAGAACCGTATAGAAGTCGCAGTAGCTGCACTTCCTGATACAGAAAGGGAAGTGCACGTAAAGGCCAAATCTCATTGTACACTTAACCGTAAGAAAAAAGTGGTAATCTTCAGGCCATCCATTGCAAAGCCAAGTGAGACACTATTGTCTGTTCCAAGCTTTGTTATCGTGAACTGAGATTCTACTGTATCAAGACGAACACAGATCGCTGGTGACACAACAATCTTGAACCCATTTAGAGACAAAACCATGTTGCCGGACATGGCAACCCCTAATTTGAACGAACGATAATTCATCCCAACACCTATTCCATAACCAACTTCTCCAAGACTATCCTGAGTTGAGATATCAACTGTGGCCATTGCAACCGGCCCCGCAAACCTTAGTCGGAGGCTTCTCTCAAATTCATTAGCATAAAGATACGCTCCAGCATCCATGAAGTTGAACGCAGGTGAAACATATCCCAGAACATGCGCGCCTCCATTTAGATTCCCGAGAGGTACTCTGAACCATGATCTCATATAGAGTGAGTAGTCTCCACAGGTACTCACCTCGGACTCAAGATAAGTATGCGAAAACACTGGAGGCGTGAATATGCTGGAAGAGTATTTTGCAGAAAGTGAAACACCCTTTTCACCAAGTGAAAGGCCTCCGTGAAATCTGCCTTCGCGAGTCTTAATCCTCAGAAATCCTCGGGTATACTCGTCCCATGAATCTGAATATGCAATACCCAGTTGTGCATCATCTGCAGATACGCTGAGACTCAGAGAGAATCTCTGATAGAACGGCAAGGCTATTCTTGCGGTCCAGTCCAGATTCTGCATCCGAAAGTCCGCCTCAAGGCTAGAAGCCAACCCGGAGGATAGTGCGAGAACTACAATCAGCACTGATACCCAACGTCTAATCATCTTCTAACAACCTCCTGGCCACACTGCTTGCCATTGCAGGATCAGCTCTTCCCTTTGTTTTTTTCATTGCCGCACCTATGAAATAGCTGAGAACGGCCTCCTTACCCGAGCGATATTGGTTAACTGCCCTTGGGTTTTCTTCCATGGCTTGGCGAATTGCTGTCTCTATCTCTTCCTCATTATCAACCTGCTGCAAACCTTTCTCTTCAACGATATTTGAAGGCATTTTTCCGAGCTTTACGCATTCCGGAAAGATCTCTTTTGCAACGCTTATGGATATAGTCCCCGAATCGAGAAGCTTCAAGAGATCCGCAACATGGTCAGGCATGAGTTCACTCTGTCCGACTGTTATATTCCTCTCCTTAAGAATTCTAAGAAGGTCTCCAGTTAGCCATTTGCTAACTTCTTTCGGCCTCTGCGTAACTCTTGCTGCTTCTTCAAAGAAATCTGACAGTTCCTTGTCTGAAACGAGGACAACCGCATCATGTTCAGGGAGAGCGTAATCTCTTATGAAACGGTCAATCTTTTCTTCAGGGAGTTCAGGAAGCTGTTTCTTGACTTCTTCAATAAGACTCCTGGTTATTCTCAAAGCAGGGAGATCAGGCTCTGGGAAATACCTGTAATCGCTCTCTTCCTCTTTTGCTCTCATTGATATCGTAGCCCTGGAACCAAAATCCCATGTTCTGGTCTCTTTCAAAACTTCTTCGTCATCTTTCATTGCCTGAGTGATTCTCTTGTACTCGTATTCCAGCGCCCTTTCAACAAATCTGAAGGAGTTTATGTTCTTCACTTCAACTCTATTTGACGATCGTCCGCTTCTGGTGTCGATAACCGAGATATTCGCATCGCATCTGAGAGCACCTTTTTCCATGTCTCCTGAGCAAACACCGATATACCTCAGGACGTCCCGAATCGACTCCATAGCCAACCTGGCTTCTCGACATGAAGTGATGTCTGGTTCAGTTACTATTTCTACCAGAGGGATACCGCACCTGTTCAGGTCAACAAGAGTCCCGCCTTGCTTACGATAAGCAGATATTGAAGAAGCCCCCTCGTGAATGGTCTTCCCAGCATCCTCCTCAATGTGTATTCTGTTGATTCTTATGTGACTCTTCTGCCCGTTACCGACACGAAACTCGATGAAACCATTTCTAGCCAGGGGTTTAAAGAACTGTGTGATCTGATAGCCCTTCGGAAGATCTGGATAGAAGTAATTCTTTCTGTCAAAGAAGGAGAATTCACTGATTTCACAGTTCAACGCCAAGGCTGACATCACCGAGAGTCTTACTGTCTCTTTGCCCAGCACAGGAATGGTTCCTGGTTGACCAGTACACACAGGGCAAATCGCTGTATTCTCTGTATCTCCGAAAGTATCAGCTGGACAGGAACAAAACGCTTTTGTGGGAGTACTGAGCTGAGCATGGATCTCCAGACCGATAACTGTCTTGAACATTATGAATCCCACCTTTCGGGAATCGGGGTAATGCCTTCCTGGAAGAATGGAGAAATAGCTTCTACGGCTGCTCCTGTTGAAAGAACTCTCATGTCTTTCATTCTGGGACCGGTAATTTGGAACCCAACCGGCATATTGTCTGCCGGTTGGCAAGGAACAGAAATAGAGGGAAGCCCTGATAGATTGGCAGCAATTGTGTATATATCCATCAGATAGAACACAAGAGGATCAGTGATCTCGCCGACTTCCGGGGCAATAACCGGACACGTAGGATTTACAAGGAAGTCGTAGTCTCTGTACAATGTGGATAACTCGCTATCAAGGATTCTCCTGACCTTAAGAGCTTTACTGTAATACGCGTCATAATACGCAGAACTCAGAGTAAATGTACCGAGAAGAATCCTTCTCTTCACTTCCTCGCCGAAGCCAATATCTCTGGTGATTCCAACTGAGCGAAGATAGCTGGAAGAAGGTTCAGAGAAACCGTACCTTGTTCCCTCATATCGAGCCAGATTGGAACTGGCTTCTGCGGGAGCTATCAAATAATAGACTGCAACTACATGTCTTATAGAAGGAATTGATACTTCGTCCACAATTCCTCCTTCTTGCCTGATCTTCTCGATCGTATCCATAAACGATCCATACACACGATCGTCAAGCCCTTCATACTCAAGGACTTCTTTGGGGACCGCAAACTTTTTTCCAGAGAGACGAGGCTCGAGGTCATAGTCAAACAGCTCTCTTTCGACGTCAACGGTAGTTGCATCTTTGGGATCCCTACCTGCAATAACCCTCATCACAACCAGCGCATCTTTGACAGATCTTGAAAGCGGCCCAATCTGATCAAGAGACGAGGCGAAAGCGGTCAGACCAAAACGTGAGACCAAACCATATGAAGGCTTGAATCCCACGATTCCACAAAGCGCTGCAGGTTGCCTGATTGACCCACCAGTATCGCTGCCAAGAGCGAAAGGTACGAGTCCTGCACTCACAGCTGCTGCACTACCCCCGCTACTACCTCCAGAGATCCTGCGTGTATCCCAGGGGTTTCTGGTAGCTCCGTAGCAGGAGTTCTCAGTTGAAGAACCCATAGCAAACTCGTCCATGTTTGTCTTACCGATAAGGCAAGCCCCTGCACGCTCGAGACGATCAACAACAGTCGCACTGTAGGGGGAACAATACTTCTTGAGCATCCTGCTGCCACATGAAGTCCGAAAGCCCCTGGAATGGATATTATCTTTCGCAGCAAAAGGAATACCTTCCAGAGGTCCTTCCTGGTAATCGGTGTTCAAATCGCGAACCTCAGTGAAAGCGTTTATCTCACCATTGAATCTACTGATACGTTCAAGATAGAAGCTTTTCAGTGGGAGTTCAGATCTCACTAGCTCTTCAAGACTCTTCTTCAGTAAGCTCTTGTCCAATCCTGATCACCTCTTCCGATCTATTGTATCACCACTGCTGGATAGAGGGCACGTTCAACGGTAAGGACAAATGGAATATAATGAGAAGGGAGGTGTCCTTACTGATAGAATATATCCATTTTTCAGGAATAATCTCCCAGGAGCAAAAGGACCTTTTGCAGGAGGATTTCTTCAGCTACGGCTTCGGTGATTACTACATTGAAGAAGTCCCTGAGAACACAGGTGCAATCCTGCATGTATTCCTGAGTGATGCTAGTCAACTTCCAGATTGTCTTGGGGGTATCCCTCTCAAGAGGCAGGAAGAAGGGCTTACGATCAACAGCTCGATAGAGAAATGGAAGAAATCTCTTGAGCCGATTCGTCTGATCAGCAATATTATCGTTGTACCAGTAGAACGGCCGCCCCAAATACGGCAACCTGGCAAGATATATCTCATACCAGGTCTCGCTTTTGGCACCGGAAGCCATGAAAGCACACGTCTTGCTGCCAGACTGCTCGAAACGGCCGATCCTCTTGGGAAACGTGTTCTAGACATCGGCTGTGGCTCGGGCATACTATCAGCAGTTGCGCTTCTCCTTGGTGCAGAAAGTGTTGTTGCTCTTGACAACGATCCTCGGGCTCTTGAGAAGGCTGCGGAACTTGCAGAAATCAACGAGTTATGCCTTGATATAAGGAAGTCAGACCTGGTCTCTTCTCTTAGAGAGAACGAGAATTTCGACTTAATGGTGGCGAACCTGAACGAAGTACTCCTCTGCAATTTGAAGGAGGAGATTATCCCCCACATGGCTGAGAAGGGAAGACTAATCATTTCTGGTGTTTTGAAGAGCAACGAAGAGCTTATGAGGAATTCGCTCGAAGGGTTGTTTGAATTCGCCGAAATGTCTGAAGAAGGTGAATGGGTATCGGCAATTCTGACAAAAAAGTTATCGAGTGGCAAATAGGTCGAACTCTTGAAAATGAGTTCGAAGTTTGTACCAAATGTCAATGGGATTTTCCGGTCAGCTTCTCAGCTCCACCAATAGTAAGAGATAGGCCGTTTCCCACTATTCACTGGCTTTGCTGCCCTTACTTGCAAAGAGAGATCTCAAAATTAGAGGCTGAAGGACTCATTAATGAGATAGAAGCAAGACTGACCTCAGATGAAGTCCTGTGTAATAGTTATCTCGATGCACACAAGAACACAAACCAAGCCATAATGGAGCAACTGAAAAGGAAACGGGCACCCTTGTGGTTTCTCAAGGCTCTGGAAGGCAGAGGAATAGGTGGTATGAAAGATTTCACACATATAAAGTGCCTGCACATGCACGTGGCAAATCTGTTATGCGGTGTAGACAACCCGATCGGTAAAATCGTGTTGAAGATGGTCGAACACCGTGAGTGTTCTGACTTGATACTCTGTTCGAGGAGTCACCGAGGATGAAGGAAAAGCTGCACGAGAAAGCGAATCTCTTTCCCCGTTCGCCGGGCGTATATATTTTCAGAGATGAGTCAGGGCAATACATATACGTTGGTAAGGCGAATGATATTCGGAAGAGAGTTCAATCGTATTTCAGAGAATCAACATGGAGACGAAATGAAAAGACGAGAAGTATCGTTGAAAGGTCTACTGAAGTGGATTTCATAGCAGTCACTACTGAGAGAGAGGCCATTCTCCTAGAAGCAAACCTGATTTTCGAGAATAAGCCCTTGATGAATGTCCTTCTCAAGGATTCAAAGACATATCCCTACATATATGTCTCTGCGGATTCTTTCCCTTATATTGCAGTTACAAGAACAAGAGACAGAGAGGGGGCCTATTACGGGCCATACACGACTGCAAGTCTTATTCGAAGACTGGTTGAACTACTCCTTCGTACTTTCAAGATCAGAAGCTGCACAAAAGAACTGCACAGGATAAAGAGAGCCTGCTTTTTGAACCATCTGGGAATGTGTTCTGCTCCTTGCATAGGAAGAATATCTCAAGAAGAATACCAGGAACAACTGGACCAGCTCAGTCGTTTTCTTGATGGAGATATAACTGAAATCCGTCAGATGCTTGAAGACAGGATGTTCCATCTATCTGATCTCAAACAATACGAGCGTGCGAAAGAGATTCGGGATATCCTGTCCTCGATGGATCGTATATATTCATTTCAAGCTGTTGATAACGGCCAATCACGATCAAAAGATGTTGTCGTGATCTCCTCAGGTCTCGCAGCCCTTCTTGAGGTGAGAGGTGGTATGCTTCTTGGGAAACTGATTTACGACTTTCCTCAAGGAACCGCGGCGGACTTCGTTACTCAGTTCTACTACGCAAAGAAGCACAGAAAGCCTTCGCAACTGATCGTCACAGGGCTGAGTGCCCGTCACTTGAGAGCTCTCAAGCAGGATTTCGAGTACCTTGGTGAGCCAACATCTGACGAGGATCGAAGACTCATGAAAATCGCCTACGAAAACATCGACAATGAACTCAAAGTAAGGCTTGCATCGTCATCGGCGCTGAAGCAGTGCCAGAAGATCCTGGGTTTGTCAAAACTTCCAAAGCGAATCGAAGGCATCGATATCTCTCACACCCAGGGAATGATGACGACTGCTTCTGTAGTTGTCTATGAGAACGGAAGTCCGAAGAAGGACGAGTATCGAAGATACAGCATCAGGCAGATTACAGAACCGAATGATTTCGAGTCACTATCCAATGTGGTATCTAGGCGATACTTGAAGCATCCTTTTCCTGATCTGCTGCTTGTAGACGGCGGTGAACCACAGCTCAGAGCCGTGAAGAAGACTCTCAATGAAATAGGCATAGAAGCAGATAATCTCATCGGTATTGCCAAGGAGCGAGAGGAGCTTGTATTCCCGGACAAACGCGATCGTCTACGACTTTCTCCAGACCACCCGGTGCAACGGTTGCTTATTGCTGTCCGTGACGAATCACACAGATTCGCGGTGAATTACCACAGGTTCCTGCGGGAAAGACGCATCTCTCGCTCAACAATAGACAAAGTACCTGGTGTAGGTCCAAAGACAAAGCAAAACCTTATAAGAACCTTTGGCAGTGTGGCCGGAATAAGGAGAGCCTCCAGAGAAGAACTCATCAGGGTTGTTCGAAATAGAAGGGTTGTTGAGGAAATAGTGAGGTGGTCAAGAGAAACGGTGGGATAATCCCACCGTTTCCTTTCCGCTTACTTGACTTTTTCTTTTAGCTCCTTGCCTGGACGGAATTTAGGAACCTTACCCCCCGGTATCTGTATCGGCATCTTCGTTCTGGGGTTAACGCCCTTTCGAGGCTTTCTAGACGCAACCTCAAATGTTCCAAATCCTACCAGCTTTACTTCTTCGTTTCTAGCAAGACTCTCGCCGACCAATTCCACAAAGCCGTCCAGAATGTCAGTAGCAAGCTTCTTTGTTACATTCTTTCTTGCAGCGAGTTCGGCAATCAGTTCTTTCTTATTCACGTTATCACCCCCCTAAGCATAAACTAGTCTATGACATTATTCTATCACTTCTATGGGGGCGAATGCAACTGATAACACTCTGAAACTCATTGCTGAATTGAGGTTGTGAACCCTTTTTTTGTAATCCTTTCCAATAAGGGATTTTGGGATGCCTTTCGACTTTCTGGGTTCAACACGAACCACTATAACCTCTTTACAGAGGAGTTTTTGGCCTGATATTGGTTCGGGTTATCTGGAACCACTTGGGAACTAATGCCATGCAATGCTTTTGACAAGAATAACCTTTTTCAAGGCGGGTAATTACAGATCACTGCATAATCCTCACAGACCTCCCAGTCGTTGTTTCTATCAGAATCTGTATGATCTGGCAAAGCCGAAAGCGAAAACCATTCTGTCATTCGGGCAAGTCCTGGAAAAGACACTTCCATGCCTTCTTGAAACCATTTCGCCAGGGATACGATCAGCATGCACAGGACCCCTATAGCAGACTGTTACTTTCAGGAAACTCAAACGCTTCTCAGAGGAACAGGATTGTCGAGATTATTGCATCAAGAGCCGGAAATTAGGTTTCTTGTGTTAAGCATTGTAGAGGAATGAATAGTTGATGTTTACTGTCATTGAAGACGGTAATCAGGTCATGGTATTTCTAGCAGAGCACATTGCTCCGGCATATCGCCAAATAATACACCATGCATCCTCCTTCGAAACACTGACCCGGGTCTAACAGAGCTTCCAGCTCCGTCCGAGCACCCTCACGGCACACGGTTAACCCGCTTATGGCTGCTTCCTTCCGGACCTGACCAGATTCACGGGGTTCCGTTGCGTGAGACTCGGCCTTCAACACTTTTCACTCTGCCGATTTCCGAACCAATGTGCCTCCGGAGGCATTCGGCCTCGCATATGGCGGTTTTCGAGTACAGGGAACCGCCAGCTCCCCGCCTAGCATGGTGTATACCAATTATAACCCCCCCCCTCTTGACATTCAACCGCATGAATAAGGCCAAGAAGATCTGTGAAGCCTTCTCTTCATTAACCGGTGAGTCACGATCCTGCTGAGGAATAATATGCTAGCATAGTGACTGAAAGGAGAGATTATCTTGGAGTGTTCAAACATTGATAAAAACCTTGAAAACTGCAACTGCACATATCCAGGGTGTCCCAGAAAAGGTAAATGCTGCGAGTGCATGCAATATCACCAGCGGAACAATGAATTGCCTGCCTGCTACTTCACTGAAGGTCAGGAAAAGACATGGGATCGCTCAATCTCCTTCTTCAAGAAGTGTTCTTAGTCCTACACTGCTAATCAGAACTAGCTCAGTATTCTATAGGCTCAGTCCACGAATGCTGTCAAACACATGATTTAGCTCCTCAAGTGTTATAAGATATGAGCTATTTGCTCTTTTGGAGCATGCGAATCTTGCTGCAATCTGTCCCCTCAGAATGGAATCCTCGATCGAGTAACCCTGGAAAAGCCAGCTACAAAGAAATCCAGCCGCCAGAGAATCTCCAGCTCCTGTCGTATCAACGACATCTTCTCCGAAATCTATGGCTGGAAATCGAGTGATATTACTGTCAATACCTATTGAGCATCCTCTGTTTCCCATCCCTGAAACCACTATTTTGTTCGGGTATTTGGAAAGATACTTCCGAATAATCGGAGCAGGGTCAACCTTGTTCACAGAAGAGAAGAACAGAATATCCGCAGAATCTGCGAAGTCTTTCCTGTATGGATCATCAGGATCGATTATATCTTGAAGATCGCAGGATAGGGACAAACCCTTTTCTCGTATACAGGGCAGAAGAAATCTTGCCCAATTAACGATGTTCACATGCGCGAGTCTTGATTTTGAGATAATCGAAGAAGCGAGCGCAAGATCGGGTTTCGTATGCATTGACCCTTTACCATCATAGAAACTCCGTCTCCTGCCGTCAGGAAAGATGAAGTTGATGCTTCTCTTGGTTCCAGAAGGATCAATTAGAAGTCCTTCTGTGCTTATTCCGTGCGAATCGAGCGTTTCTCTGACAAATCTGCCACTGTGATCATTCCCTACATAGCCTATTGCAGCAGTCTTGAGGCCAAGCCTGGCAAATGCGATGCTCGAATATCCACCCGCGAGTCCTACAGAGTCAATGTTTTCGCTAAACTGGCCTTCGAGCGAGAAATCGATATCATCATTTGAAAGAAACACATAAGTGTCAAGACCAAAAGCCCCTACCACAACAACGTCAAATTCCCTGTCCATATGGTAATCACCAACCATGTGCCAGTTATTATCAAGAACATTATATACGGGAATCACTCATCATGAATTCCTGCCAAGCATTTCCTCGGATTGTTCCGGGCGATTCCATTCTATTCCGACATCCAGGTCGATTTCACGTTAAAATGATGGTGCATCTACACAATAGGAGGGATTAATTTGTCGGTATTCATGCAGGACATTGTTGAGCAACCACGTTCAATTGCAGATCTCTTGGCGAATTCTGTAAGCATACGTAAAAAGGCAAACGGAGTCAGTCATCGAAGAGTCCTCTTTACGGGTATGGGTGCTTCGCTCTTCGCTTGTCAACCTGCAGTGCTCTTGTTGAGATCAAGGCAGCTTGATGCAGAGTGCATTGAGCTTTCTGAGTTAGTCTGGTATGGGGCTGCTCATGCCATGGATTACTACGACACAGTGGTTTTTGTGAGCCAGTCAGGAGAAAGTGCTGAACTCATAAACCTTCTACAGAGATACCCTGCCTTTGTCGAAAAATCTGTTCTTGTGACGAATAACCCCAGGTCAAAATCCGCGTCGCTCATTCCAGAAGAGAAAGTCTTCGAGATTTTCGCCGGCGAAGAACGTGCCATGGGTGCGTCAAAGACGTTCCTGAATACTGCGTTGTTGCTTCTGATTCTTGCGTTTGAATGGATCGATGAACAACCTCCTATGAATAGCATAGATGAATGTGTTGACAGAGGACTAAAGCAAGACATAAATCCACTTATGGAAGGAATAGAATCCACGAAGCTCCCGATTATTGTTGGAAGAGGGTTCTCTCTTGGCGTTGCACAGATGATAAGGCTTATGCTCGCTGAAATCCCGAAGAGAAGCATTGCGGTCTTCTCGGGTGGCGCTTTCCGGCACGGACCTCTCGAACTCCTGGTAAATGACCCTGTGATTATTGTCCTGAACCCCGAAGGGAGGACCTCTCACCTTATGGATAAGCTTGCTGACGAGCTTTCTGGAAAGTGTCCGGTAGTAATGTTGTCCAACTCAGCCAGAGAGTACAAACCGGAGATCAGTGTTATTAGAACCGGAGTAGGTCTAATAGAAGAACTGTCCCCTTTGACCTTCCTCGTTCCTTTCCAAAGGGTAGCCAATGAACTTGCACAGCGAGCGGGGCATAATCCCGGAGAGGGAGTGCATGCGGCAAAAGTTACAAGGGTCGAATAAGCGAATTAAGTTTCATGAAGCAAGTTCAGAGCTTTCATTCTCCTACGTGACGCAGCAGAAAGAATCCTTTTCAATCTCTTGTATGGTTCTTTTTCGGATGCATAACCATCTTCTATTCTAGTGATAGCTTCATCAAGTTCTTTGTAACCAAGTCCCACTGTATCCTGATCTGTCAGTCCAGGAATCAGATCGGCTGACGGAGGTTTTTCAATCACCGCACCCGGTAGATTGAGTTCTTTTGCCATCTCCACGACTTCCGTTTTCAGTAGATGAAGAATCGGCTCAACATCTACTGCTTCATCTCCCCACTTCACATAAAGCCCTGTAAGATACTCTGTCTTGTTTGTCGCACCAACCACTGCATATCCTCTGGTCTCTGCTTCAAGGTACAGCCTGCACATTCTTATGCGATTTTTGGCCCTGTAGAAGGCCAGTCCTCTTCGGAACCTCTCATCACCTTGATCAAGAAGATCCATCACGAAAGGATCATCTTGCTCGGCGTACTCCGCCCATCTCTTTCTTACAAAACTCCTCTGAACAACTCCGGGAAAAAGTCCCGCCGGTGGTTGCAGTTTGTAAGCTCCAAGAGACCGGATGGCTGCTGTCACAGGGATTTTGGAGCAAGAGATATCAAGCTGTTTGCAGACACTCAAGGCATCTCTGACCGCTTCTCTCGGAGTGTCTCTCTCAGGCAGAAGGAGCCCCAGAATATTCCTCCTGCCCAGAGCTTTTGCCGCGAGTGCAGCTGAAACAGCAGAATCCACTCCCCCACTTATGCCTATGACTGCACCCGATGAACCGAGCTCCTGAACACTCTTCTTGATGAAACTGATTATCCTCTCAATCTTGTGTTTTGAAACGTCACCTGATTTCATCCAGATCCTCTCCAGATATTCAGTTGAAGTTGTCAAGTATGGCATGGTGAACAGCAATTGCTGCATCACCGGCTGCTGTGGCAATTTGACGCACTTCTTTTTGGATCACGTCACCTATTGCGTAGACTCCTGGCACGTTTGTCTCTTTCTTCGCATTCACTTTGATATAGCCGTGTTCATCACGCTCAACAACCGAGCTCAGGAACTCGCTGTTTGGTGTTGTACCTATAAGAACAAAAACGCCATCTGTTTCCAGTTCTTCTTCCTTTCCATCAGGACCTTCTATCAAGACACTTCTAACCTTGTCGTCGCCGCGAATCTCCTTAACTCTGCGTTCAAGGAGAAACTCGACCTTGTTCAGAGCCTTGACGCGGTCCTGCAGCATTTTGTCTGCTGTAAGCTTGGGGAGATCCTGTATCACGGTTATCCTCTCAACTATCTTTGAAAGATACAGGGCCTCTGCCATGGAGCTGTTTCCTCCACCAATTACTGCTACGTGTTTACCCGAAAAGAAGTGACCGTCACAGGTGGCACAATATGATACACCTTTCCCTGAGAACTCTCTCTCTCCTGGAACACGCAGTTTTCTGGGATTTGCTCCAGTTGCTATTATCAGAACCAGCGCTTCGATCTGTTTCCCTGTTTCCAGTAGAACGATATTCTTGTCACCGTCTTGGGAGATTCCTGTTACTTCTGAGCTTACGAAGTCAACTCCGAAATGTCGTGCGTGTTCAGCCATTCGTTCCGACAGTTCCACTCCAGAGATGGATTTGAATCCGGTCCAGTTCTCTATCGTTTCAGTGTTGTTCATCTGTCCACCTTCAATAGCTCGTTCCACTATCAGCGGGCTCAGACCTCCCTGGACAGCATATATTGATGCAGTAATCCCCCCGGGTCCTCCGCCGATAATGATCACATCGTATTTGTCTTTGGCTTCCTTCGCAAAACCAAGCCCGCCGACTTCAAATCCACTCATACGATCACCTCGCAACTGTCTTCATTACTTCGTCAAGATATTGCTCTTCCGGAAAAGCTCCCACGAAACTCCTTGACGAGTTTATAACAACCTGAGGTACTGAACTCACACCGAACCTTTTTGAAAGCTCTTCGAACTCGCTTGCCTCGACCATAGACGCCGTGATATTGGAGTTGGCAAATGCGAAGTTGAACGCAGTAAGAACCGCCTTAGGACAGTACGGACAAGATGTTGTCACAAATACCTTGATATCAAGAGGCTGGTTGATAGTATCCAGACGTTCTAGAGTCTTCTCGGAGATGTTTGGAGTTGCTCCTGCAGAAAAATCAACAAGTGTCTTAAGGAGTGTTCCAAACTCGTGCCCGGAAGGTATTCCATAGAATCTGACTCCCTTATCATTGCCATCTGCGGTGAGAGGAACGATTGCAGGAGTCATCTCAATATCCAGAGATCTTGCTTCCTCTCCCGATGCTGATACCTTTCTTATCGTGAGCTTGTCGGTAAGCTCAGAAAGCTCTCCGAGGAGTTTCTCTATGGTCTCACAGAACTCACATCGTTCTTTACTAACAAAGAAGATGACACTTACTCTGTCCTTCATATTTGACAGAACCTCTTCTACCTGCTTTCTGATTTCTTTGTCCAACAGTTTTTCTGACATATTGATCCTCCTTTGAATATACCCTCTGGGGGTATATTACCATCTAAAGATTACTCTTGTGTTGATCCAGGTTTTCTAATAGATTCGTTTACCCCGCAAAGCAATCCGAGTACTGCGAACAATGACATTAACCATACTGCTACTGGTAACCATGCTTCATCTGCTCTGGTCCACTCCAGAATGGGCACGACCGTTGAAACCGCGGTTGAGAGGAAAATCGCTTCCATGATAATCACCCATTTCGCCTTCATGAACAGGTAGTGCCAGTGATACTCTCTGCGAGTATACCCAAAGGAGAGAAAAAGCATTCTGAAGGATTCATCATACACTTTCAGAAACCTGCTTAGAGAGGAAAGTCCGGAAAAGAAAGAGATGAAGAAGAACACAACCAGAATCTCCTGCCGTTCAAGGATGATTGATGTCAGTAAAATGAAGAAAACGGCTGCGAACCGATTCACAAGAGTTAAAGACAGGCTGATTCGCTTCTGACTTTTCAGGATCTGAAAAACAGAGGCCACCGCTAGAGCAGTGGCCGACATTGAGATTAGTAGAGCTACGAGGAACAGTGAAAGAAACTCAGCAAGGATCATGTGCCTCGTCCGGATTGCTTGCCTTTGTTCGTTTTCTCTTCAGATTCACTTCCAGAAGCCTTCTCATTAAACATTTCACCGATCGCACCCAGACTGCTCAGAAGCTTGGATGCCTCAAAAGGCAAGAAGATCTTGCTTGCCCTTCCATCAGCGATGTTCTTGAGAGCGTCAAGATACCTGATCGTTATAAGTTCTTCGTCAGGTTTACCTTCGTGTATTGCATTGAAGACGTTGAGAATAGCGTTCGCCTGACCCTCTGCTTCGGCAATTAGCTTGTACTTCTCTGCTTCTGCTACTCTCTTGACAGCTTCCGCTTCTCCTTCGGCCTTAAGAATCGCCGACTGCTTGTCTCCCTCTGCTTTTGTTATCTCAGACTGCTTGTAACCTTCTGCTTCGAGAATAACGGCTCTCTTTGTCCTTTCTGCTTTCATCTGCTTGGACATCGCATCCATAATATCCTGGGGAGGATCGATCTTCTTGATTTCAACCCTTGTAACTTTCACGCCCCACTTGTCAGTGGCTTCATCGAGAACATCTCTCAGTTTTGTGTTAATCCTTTCCCGGGAAGTCAACGTCTGGTCGAGTTCCATTTCTCCGATCACATTCCTGAGGTTAGTCTGGGCAAGCTTTGTTGCAGCACTCTCGAATTCGCTAACATTGTATACGACTCTGAACGCATCAACAATCTGGTAGTAAACTATGGCATCAACTGTGACAATGACGTTGTCGTTGGTTATGACCTCCTGCGGCGGAACATCGATTACCATCTCTCGAAGGTCCAGTTTAACCATTCGTTCAAAAAATGGAATGATGAACTGCAAACCCGAAGAAGCTTCCCTGTTGTACTTCCCGAGTCTCTCCACGAGACCTCTCTGGAAAGGCCTGACGATCTTGATCCCAGTAATGGCAATTATCAGGACTACAACAGCAAGAACAATCCATACAATCATTGTTATACCTCCTGTTCGCTGCTCTCGTCGAGCGGACGTACATATATTATGTTGCCCTCAACCCTTTCAACAAGTACTGAAGACCCTTTCGGAATGATCTCCTTGTTCTTATGGGGATAAGCCCTCCACTCCTCGCCTCTCACCTTTACACGGCCGGTACCCGTGGAAGCATTTACATCTTCAGTTACTACTCCAGTGCTGCCAAGGATCTCCTCTATGAAGAGCTTTCTTGGGGAACGTGCGGTCAGACGTTTTGCGATTGGTCTTGTGAAGAGCACCAAAAGCGTACTGACCGCAGCGAAGACAGCTATCTGTATTCCCAGGTTTGCTCCAAGAATAGCCACCAAAGCCGCAGCAAAGAAACCGATACTAAACCACAGGTAGAAGAATGTGGGAGTTACAATTTCAATGACGAGCAATACGACCCCAAGTATTAGCCATCCAGTGTAACCCATTAATGTCCTCCTTCCTCAGGACTAGATCTCAAAGTACCGCTCGGGATGCACGAGCAACACGTCTATGCCCCGATTATCAAGCTTATCCTGCGCTCGCTTCTTCCATCTGCTTATCTGAGACGAGTACCTGCTAGATATATGATACAATATCAGCCTCTTAATTCCCCGCGCCATGGTCACACTTTCCATTATCTCATCAAATGCAGCATGATTCTGGTTTCGTCTGTCTTCTGCGTTCAAAAAGGTGCACTCGTGTAGTACGGTCTCGCTATCATTGATTTCTTCAACCGGAAGAGCATAACTGTCACCACTTATTGTTACTAGCTTCTTCTTATACCTATCTGTTATTGCATCCTTTCCCTTGTCTTTCGCTAGTTCTGATAACTCTCGTTGTGAAAGTGCTGTGAATTCCTCCTTCAGTTTTCGTCTCTCTTCCATGATATGGTAACCATAACTGATTTCCGAAGGGGTGTGTTTAACTCTGAAGGGGATTATACTTCTGGAGAAACTCCCTGCTTGCCTTAAGAAGACTTCCTGTCCTGGCTGCAGCGGAGTCATCTCCATTTCGTATCTCAGCGAAGGGTTCATCTCCATAACAAATCTCAGGAGAGATTCTATTCTTCTATTTTGCAGAGGATAGTGAATTCTTAGAGTCTTTTCTCGATCTCCCATTGCGTTGTTTCTTGTATTGACCAGCCCCCATAGTCCTGATATGTGGTCGACGTGTCCGTGAGTCAGAAACACGTCCTTGACTGCAAAAACGCTATTGCCAAGAACCGTGGAGACCCCTTCTCCAGCATCTATGAGCATTCGTTCAGGCTTGTAGAGAATCCATGTCGAGTAAAGGGCCTTGGAGAAAATCCGAAACTCCAATTCAGTCTTCCTCTAATCTCTCAAGTGATACTGATATCTTACCCTTGGTATTCCCGGGAAGTTTCACATCAATCTTGAAATCTCCAAGCTCTTTCAGGTTTTCGTCCAGCTCAAGGAATTTCTTATCGAAGCTTATGTCCATCTCTCTGGAAATGTGCTCTGCCAGGACTGCGCTCGTCACTGCTCCGAAGAGCTTACCTGAACTCCCTGCTTTCACTCTAATGTGAAAACGCTTCTGCTGTAATCTATGAAGGACCTCTTCACTCTTTCTTCGTTCCTTCTCTTCTCTGTTTCTCTGTTCTTCTTCGAGAGTTCTTAGCCTGGCCAATTCCTCTTTGGTAGCTTCCTTGGCGATACCCCTTGGAACAAGGTAGTTCCTTCCATAGCCATCAGCAACAGTCTTCACTTCCCCACTCTTACCGAGTTTTGGTACATCCTGTAGCAAAATCACTTTCACCGGAATCACCTCATCTAAGAAGACGGGAGGCTTCAGCCTCCCGATGGATTATTCCTTAGTGTAAGGAAGCAATGCTACATGCCTTGCACGTTGAATTGCCTCCTTCACCAGTCTTTGATGTTTTGCACAGTTACCTGTAATTCTTTTGGGTATTATCTTGCCTTTCTCTGTAATAAAATCCCTCAGCATTGATGTATTCTTATAATCAATATACCTGGTTTTTGATCCGCACAGTCGACACTTCTTTCTGGTTCTTCTTCGCCTTTCTCTCATTATCTCACCCTCCTAGAAAGGTACTTCGTCACTCTTGGAATCATCAGATTCATTCCCAAAGAAAGTGATTCCGTCATCATCATCATTGTCATTGAATTTTCCATCATTTTCAGTCTTAGAGTTATCATAGGTTATTCCTGCCTGAGCTTTGGTCTCCATGAACCTTATCGTATTCGCCAGAACCTCTGTGGTGCTTCTTGGTTCTCCTTCCTGGGTCTTCCATCGTCGGATTCTCAAAGATCCTTCCACGAGTACAAGTCTCCCCTTTGCAAGATAGTTACCGCAGAACTCGGCGAGTTTTCCAAATGTCACTATTCTCACAAAATCCGTTGAATCATCTTCCCGCCCACTACGGGTACTTCTATCAACAGCAAGAGAGAATGTTGAAATCTGGGTACCGCTGGGGCTGAACTTCATCTCCGGATCCCTTGTGAGTCTTCCGACAAGGATAATCTTGTTATAGCTTATGCTCACGCAAGATCACGCCTCTTTTTCCCTGTTGTCTTCTTCTTCCGGCTCAACGGCAGTTTCTTCAGGAACACTTGATTCAACCGGTACGCGTGCACCTATTTCCTCTGTAATGTCTTCGGAATCGCTTGATAGTTCATCATCAGAAGAAACGCTCTTCTCGTCTTTTGAGCTTTCAGGTTTCTTTGTTGGAGGGGCTTTTTCAAGATCTTCCCTTCTGAAGGTCTGCCATCTGAAGATCTCCGGAGTAACAGAGTAGAAACGTTCCAGTGTAATCACGTTCTCCGCTTCAGCATCAAAGAGGATAATGGTGTAATCCCCATCGCTAAAGCCCTTTCTGACACGATAGGCGAGCTTTCTTGTGCCCCATCTGTCAACTGATCTTATCTGCCCGCCTACACGCTCTTCGATATTGCTCTTGACCTTCTCCACAATGTTTTCTCTTTCTTCTTCCTCGATTCTTGGCGACATTATGAAGAGAGTCTCGTAGATTCTCTTTCTTCCCATATTAACCTCCCATGGCCAACGGCTTTGTCTGCAGACAAAGCGGGATTCTTGTCACAGGGAAGTATAACACAGGTCCAGTCAGTTATCCACCTCACAGCAAATCTGAAAGACAGAACATCAGAAAGTGTCATTAATCATAGTGACGACCTTTTCACTCCAGGAAAGAAAACTGGATGTAGTTGGTCAGCTTGACCATAATGTGACTCCAGAAAGATTAAATCTTCAGTCTTCTGAGATCTGGTGCAATTCGACATGACCTGAGCCTTGAATCACCCGAGAATATCAAAAATCCTGATGTCATTAATAATCGACATCTGTAGTTGATCGATCGAGTCTGTGCTCATCCTTTATTGGACGCTTTCTTATGGCTTGTGCTTGTTTCTCTGTTAGTGTTAAGCGTGCATCTGATAAAGGAGGAACATGCACTCCTGCTGTGAGAAAACAGATGCTCGTAAGGCCAGTATGGTATCTTTCGGTCATGGTTCGCTTCTGTACTTTTTGATCAGGAGTACTTTGGTATGCTAACGAGAATGCTATAATTGTCCTGCATGATTCTTCGTGAATTCCTGGAGGTGGATCCCCTTGATTGACCCGACGATAGCTGCTGCCACACTAGAATCGGCGTTGAAGAACGGCGCTGATTTTGCAGAGATATTCGTTGAACTCAGGTATACCAATGAGATCTCAATGCTCAACGGGAAAATCGAAAGCGCTGTTTCAGGCACTATCTACGGAGCGGGCATAAGAGTCTTTTCTGGAATCATGAGTGCCTATGGCCATACAAATGATCTCAGAATCGATTCAATGGCGGAGCTCGCAGCCAGACTGGCCAGGTCCACAGGCGGATCTAGTACTGGTGCAGGTATTGAAGCTTTTGAGAGACCGGAAATCAGAAACAGACATATGGTCTTTCTCAACCCCGAAGACGTTGAGCTTTCTGGAAAGACGGAAATAATGGAGCTCGCCAACGATGGGGCAAATTCCGTTTCAGATCTTGTTGTCCAGGTTCTAATCTCTTACATCGACAGTGTTCAGAATGTCACGATATTCAATACTGACGGACTGGAAGCAAATGACCAGAGGGTGCGAACCAGGTTAAGCATACGTTCTGTAGCTGAGTTTGAGGGAATCAAAGAGACCGCGAGTTATTCTCCGGGTTCCGGAATGGGGCTGGAATTCTATAACACCTTTGATGTGAAGGAAGCGGCCAGAAGACCCTCCAGGATGGCCAGTAAGATGGTGAGTTCTCGACATGCCCCTGCTGGAAAGATGCCTGTTGTCATCTCAAACGGATTTGGAGGCGTGATATTCCATGAAGCTTGTGGCCATGCTCTTGAAGCAACTAGCGTGGCCAAGGGTGCTTCTGTGTTTTCCGGTAAGTTGGGCCAAAGAGTCGCCTCTGAGGTCGTGTCTGCAATCGACGATCCCACAATTCCAAACGCCTGGGGATCTGCAAGCATTGATGACGAAGGAAAGCAAACAATGCCAAATCTCTTGATTGAGAAAGGCGTCCTGAAGTCCTATATGGTTGACAGGCTTAACGGCATCAAGATGTCCATGGTCTCAACCTCTAGCGGCAGGAGACAGGATTACACTTTTCCCCCAACGTCAAGGATGAGTAATACATTTATACTAGCTGGAAACATGCTCCCTGAAGAGATAATCTCTGCTACAGAGTACGGTCTTTACGCCAAGAGCCTTGGCGGTGGTTCCGTGACTCCTTCGACCGGAGAATACAATTTCGCTGTAACTGAAGGATACCTTATAAACAAGGGCAGGATCACCGAACCAGTACGCGGGGCAACTCTTATTGGGAAAGGACACGAGACTCTTCAGAAGATTGACCTTGTGGGTTCTGATCTTGCAAGAGAGCAGGGAATGTGTGGATCTGTTTCTGGTGCTATTCCCGCAGATGTTGGGCAACCCACCATAAGAGTATCTGAACTGATAGTCGGAGGTCGAAGCTGATGATTGACAAGGAAATGAGAGACAGAATATTTTCAATGGCTTCTCGTAAAGGATCTGAGATGAGCGAAATCTTCTTCAGGAGTTCAAGAAGCTTCACGATAAGCGCGCACAAAGGAAAGATAGAGAAGAGCAGTGACTCGATTTCAGCCGGGCTCAGCCTCAAGACAGTGAGAAAAGGGAAGGCGGGTTTTGCTTTCACAGAAATCATCGACGACCTGCATGTCGAGATGCTCGTAGACAAAGCAATCTCAAACATGCAGTTGAACGACTCAGATTACACCGAAGCTTTGCACGCAGACACCAGGATTCGGGATGATTCATCGTATTACAGCGGGCACTACGAGAAGTTGCCCGTCAGTCGGGCAGTCGACACTGTTCTGGAAATGGAGAAAACTGCTCATGAAGCAGATCCACGCATTGTTCTTGTCCCTGAGAGCAGGTTTGGATTCTTTGTAGATGAAACAACTATCTGCAATTCTCAAGGACTTGAGAACTATCACAGGGAAGATGGTGGTTACTTAGTAGTCATTACAGTTGCTTCTGACGGAAGGCAACACAAGACAGGTTTTGCTTACGACCTCGCAAGAGAACCTGATCGACTTGACCGCAATAAGACTGCAAGGCGCGCTGCCTCAGAGTCTTCACAGAAGCTCGGAGCAGAGTCAGTGAAAAGTGCAAAATACGATATAATCCTTAGAAACGATGTCTTCGGTTCGCTTCTCGCAACATTCATTCCCACAATGTTTTCTGCAGAGATGGTTCAGAGGGGGCTTTCACCAATCAGCCGCTCAAATGAAGACAGGATCGCTTCAGGGCTACTGTCTATATACGATGAACCTCACCTCATCGAAAGCCTCAGCAGCAGACCTTTTGACGACCAGGGAGTACCAACCAGACGCAAGGCGCTGATTGATGAAGGGATTCAGAAGTCGCTTCTCTATGATCTCAAGACTGCAAAGAAAGATGGAGTAGAGCCGACCGGAAATGCGTTGAAGAATGGTTACAAGGGGCAGACTCAAATTGCGCCGATAAATATATCAGTCGAAC
>CAZSXB010000008.1:0-52614 GCA_964611155.1 uncultured Thermotogaceae bacterium | reverse complement strand
GACTGTGCCACTCCTATTGGCGAGATACCGATGCTGCCGCCCAGGTGGAAGTGAGAATTGGCTCCCAGTGGGAAAGCCCACTCGAGTCCGAGGTTCATCCGAGCCGGAACGATCAGTAGAGCTGTATCGAGTCCCCAATATGCGTTCAACCCTGAAGCAAGTCCTGCGCCAAAGTATTTGTGATACCTGAATCCGAGCAACCAGTTGACTCCGAAGTAGGATTCAACAGGCTTGTAGGGGTCGTTATCGGCGTGCGAACCGAAACCAAACAAGAAGCCATTTCCAATCATCACTGCACCAAGTGCGGCCGCGGAAGAAAACGCAATCAACAGCACCATAACCAAGACAATTCTCATGTAATCACCCCTCGAACAGATTGTTTTTTTCACAGGGACAAGCATTGCACATTTGTCAAAGAATCAGCTCTTAATAATCAATATTATCACGCCAGATGCATGAAAGAACACGCTGAGATTCTCCGTATGTTCGTTTGTTCTTGCTGTATGAGAGCCAGCTTATCTGGTGTGTGTGCAATTCCGGTCTTGACACTTCCACTTTAGCAAGGGCATATGCTTGATAACAGTGATATTATTGTCGACGATGAGACCTGCAGAGAGAATCCAAAAGTTACCTGTGGGGTGTCAGAAATCCAGGAGGAAAACATGGAGATATTTCTCACAAATACTCTAACGAAGAAGAAAGAACGTTTCAAGCCACTTAATCCTGACAATGTGGGGATATACACCTGTGGGCTCACAGTGTACAACTATGCCCACATTGGCAACCTCAGAGCATATGTGTTTTCGGATATCCTCAAGAGAATGTTCCTCAGCAATGATTACACTGTGAAACACGTAATGAATATCACCGATGTGGGGCATCTCACGAGTGATGATGACGAAGGCGAAGACAAACTGGAAGCAGGGGCAAGAAGGGAAGGAAAATCTGTCTGGGAAATAGTTGATTTCTATGCGAATGCGTTTCTTGAAGACATGGAAGCTTTGAATATCATACGACCTGATATCTTATGTCGTGCAACAGATCACATAGATGACATGATCGACATGATACGGAGAATCGAGGCCAATGGTTATACATATATTGCAGGGGGAAACGTGTACTTCGATACATCAAAGCTTGATGATTACGGAAAGCTTTCAGGAATGAAGAGAGACGAAGAAAGCGCAAGATCCAGGGTTGAAGGGGATCCATATAAGAAGAACCCATTCGACTTCGTGCTCTGGTTCACCCGCTACAAGTACCAGAACCACGCTATGCAATGGGATTCTCCATGGGGGAGAGGTTTTCCGGGCTGGCACATTGAATGTTCCGCCATGTCCTCAAAATACCTGGGAGAACGCTTTGATATACATACTGGTGGTATCGACCATGTTCCAATACACCACACGAATGAAATCGCTCAGAGTGAAGCGGCTTTCGGGCACGAATGGGTCAATTACTGGGTTCACAACGAATTTCTGATCATAGGCAACAATGAAAAAATGTCGAAATCTCTGGGGAATTTCATCAGGCTTCAGAGTCTTGTTGACCAGGGATACAATCCCCTGGACTATCGCTACTATTTGCTGGGAGCACACTATAGAAAACAGCTCGCTTTCTCTATCGAAGCCATGGACGCTGCCAGAAACGCGATGAAAAGAATCAGGTCAAAGATCAATGAAGTGAAAGGGAATGAACCTGGAGAGTTAGACTCAACTGCATTTGAGAAGCTGAACAACGACTTCCGGAAAGCGGTAAACGATGATCTCAATACACCAAAGGCGCTTGCGGTGTTATGGAAAGTGCTCGATTCTGGCACGTTAAGCAACGGGACGAAACTCAAACTCACGAAGGAGTTTGATAGGATTCTTGGGCTTGACCTGCTTTCTGAAGAACAAGAAGAGATACCACAGGAGGTCATTGCAATGGCCGAAGAGAGGCTGGAAGCAAGGAGAACCAGGGACTGGAAGAAGGCTGATGCTCTTAGAGAGAAGATCGCTGAACAGGGTTACGAGATAATGGACAATAAAGACGGTTACGAGATAAGAAGAAGCTAGGGAAAGATCCCTAGCTTCTGTGTAACATTACTCACATCTGAGTATCCAGTCTGAACAGGAATCCCGGAGAAAAGTCTTCGCTGAAGCTAATGCCTATCTTGGGGTACAGTGTTATGAGTCTGACCAGTGTCTCGCTAATCCCAAGGGTGGCATAAAGGTCCAGCCCCCCAAAGGAAAGGTTTGTCATCCTTGCTTCGGCACCCACAGCCACTTCTCCCAGAAACAGAAACGGATAGATTCCCCTATTGATTTCGAATAGATTCTGAACAACCCCGGCCGATAACCTTGTCACGTCACTGATATCGCCACTGAGTCTCACAAGTGTACTCAAAGCAGGTGCAAACGTTGCACCTATTGATAATCTCATTTCTGGAACCAGATCGAATTCATCGAGTCTCCAATCAAAAGACGGGGCAAATCGCAAGCTCCACCTTACCCCAGATAACTGGAGTTGAGAGCTTATTCTCAGCATGAGATCAGAGTTGATCCTTGCTCCCCCAAAGACCTGGAGGGTTCCATGCGGGCTGAATGACGTTTCGTAGATTGATCCTGTGAGCGCCAGAGAAGCGTTGAATCCTGTCAGAGGGCTGAAACCTCCTCCAACCGAAATGTTCAATCTCGGAATTGGCGAGTAACTGTAGTATATGTCAAGCCCGGGTAGATTCTCACCAAAAGTGAATGTTGGCGTGACTTCCATGTAATGATCATCAAACACGCTGTTGTGCATTGTGAGCAGCCCAATCGTTGTATTTGGTTCTTCAATAGAAAAATACGGTATCACGATTGAAGGTCTTATGAAGTACGCCAGAGACTTGCCTGAGTAGTTTGCTTCGGAATAGTCGACATCAGCCTGAGGGATCACATCTTCCGTGGTCATGGCCCTGGGATATTCGCTCACTGAAACAGGAATCTCAAAGATGCTCATGCCCCGCTGCGTTGTGGAATGTCCGATACCATATACCGTATCGTTCTTAACAACTGCTTCTGCCAGTATCGCTCCTTCTGTCAATCTGTAGATCCTTTCATCATCTACGTCCACGGCGAAAGCATCATTACTGCCCGTCTCGTAGGCAGCGGTGAACACGATCTTGTTTTCCCACCAGGATATTCCGGAACCTTTGAAAAGAGAATCCTTAACGAGGAATTGAACCTGGCCATCCTCGAGAAGACCAATCGCTCCATAGTAGCCTTCTTTGGAAAGGTACAGTGCGATTCGACCATCGGCAGATATGGCAAGATCCTTGATCTGCCAGTCCAGCTCGGCAAGAACGTTGCTACCGGCGATGATCATACTCGTTCTTGTTACGGTGTCATAGAAGGCAACATAGAGTACCTCTTCATGAATATCAAATGCAGTAATTGGACCTCTGGCAACCACCTGATCACGTTCTCCTCGAGAGATCTTCCAGATTTCCCTCGTCCACACTGTGGCGAAATTCGATGTTACGTTTCTCTCTGAAACAGCATCCCTCAAAGCGTAAATGTATCCGTAATCCTGCTTCACCATTGAAGATCCAAGGCGAGCGATCGGTGCTGTTGTGCCATCATCGAGCAGTTCGGTGAAGAAGGGATCTGCAAATCCCGCCCAGCTAGAAACCGCCCCTAGAGTGGCGCCAGAGAAGAAGATGCGGTCTTCGTGAACGTGTATATCGTAGATGAGACCATTTCTGGCGATGTGCGCTTCGGGCAGACTGGCAATCTCCTGGGCTCTTTCAGAGATGTGGTTTTTCCATTCTGCATAAAGGAGAGGTAAAGACTTGCCAAATGCCCGTCTTGGCGCCATGATAAGACCGACAACTGGCAGTGCGTGCGAGATAACCCTGTGATACTCCTTGACACTATCTATGCCATACGTTGATACCAGGTAATCATAGAAGCCCGCCATGTAATTGTAGTAAAGGGCCCCTCCCCTGTAGTCCCTTGGGGAGTAACTGAAAGGAGCCATATTCTGCGATAATGTTGGGAAACTCCCGCTGAGGTAGTTAGAAGTGTACAGGCCAGGCCCCCATATGGGGTTATTGATTCTTCCCTCGCTCTCATGCATCTGTGATTCAGCAAATATCGTCACCGCTTCAATAAATGGAGAAAACATCTGACTTGTAGGGACGTCGCCAAAGATCCAGGCAAATACTGCAGCTAACCCCGTGGAATACTTCGTATGCACTATGTGTGTAAACTCATGCACCAGCACCTGTCTATACCATGAAGATGCATTGAGCCTGGTTCCTGAATAACCGTCAGGTGGCCACACGAACAGCTTGATCGTGTTATGCTGTGCCGACTGTGCAAGACCGTTTGTAGATGTGCCATAATCTACAAGAACTATGTTAATTCTTCCCGGATCATAGCCAATATAATCGATTGCTTCCTGTCGGATTTCTTCAAACATTCTGCCCACGTAGATTGCAGTATCACGGTGTTCTTTGGGATAGTAGATGTCGGCATTAGGAAAGACAAGAACTCCTCTTGAGAAAGATACAACACATAACATCAAGACAAAGGCAACTATGGCTTTTCGCATCACTTCACTCCTTTCATCAACTGATCACTGCAGACAATTATACTTGATCTCTTTCGAGCTTTCGGGGCGAAGCGCGGCGACAAAGTGCTAATAGCATTTGCGCAGCTGATGGTCGATTCAGTTAGGAGAGAAGATACTGTCGCAAGACTAGGTGGGGAGGAATTCGTCATACTATGCCCCAATGTCTGTGCTGCAGATGCCTTTCAGTGTGCTGAGAGGATAAGAGAAGTGTTCAAAAACATGGAGATTATCAGCGGCCATCGGGTCTCGATCTCTGCGAGTTTCGGGGTTGCTGAATATCAACAGGGTGATACCGAAGACGATCTTCTCAGAAGGGCAGACAGGGCTCTCTACAAGGCAAAAGAAGGAGGAAGAGACAGGGTTGAGCAATACTGATTGCTGATCGGTTCATCGTGTTGTCTCTTTGTTGCCAAGAATACTGAAAGCCTTCATGAAACCAATTACTTCCTCCCTGTATCTATCACGGTTCTTCAGAAAGGACTCCGCATGACCGGCTTCTGGTGCCAAATAGACTTTCCGGGTCGTTCTCTGCTGTTCGGCCATCTCAAGACTCATCTCTGGAGGAATATACCTGTCCTCTTTGCCATGCACGAAAAGTATCGGGGTACTAACGCCTTTAAGGGCGTTTCTTGGGGAGGCTTCAGCGAAACGTAGTCCTGTTGATAACCTGGAGAAGAAGCCGGCAAGGTAAATCAAGGGAAAGGGAGGGAGTCTGTAGTCTATTTTCATACGCAACTTTAAGAGATCGGGAAGATCAGAAAACGGACAATCGGCTACACAGAAGCTTATGTCCTGGTCCATCACCAGGTACTGCAGGGCAACAGCTGCCCCCAAAGACTCGCCATGCAAACCGACAATTGCATCGTTCCCGAATCGATCTCTGATCCATTTCACGATAACCCCGAGATCATGCTTTTCATATTTCCCGAAAGTTGTGGTGCTGCCGCCGCTTTCGCCATGATTGCGATGATCAAATGCAATACCGGCAAAACCGAGTTCCCTGAACAGCATCATGTACTTGATGGAACCAAAGAGATTCCATGTAATACCGTGACAGAATACCACGATTCTTTTCGATTCTCCGTTTGGGAAGAAGTAACCTGAGAGGTCATAACCGAAGGGAGACTTCACAATAACCGGTTCTTTATGCAGGCTTTCGAATTCGCTCTTCTCAAACTCGTCACGCTCAATAACGAAGTTGTAACTGTAAGAACGGGAGTATTTCTTCGGTTTTGTGACAACCCTGCAGAAGTACATGCCCGCCAGTAATAAGAACGCTCCGATAGTTACCAGTACTGTTAGAAGGATCAAAAGACGACCTCCAGGAAGAAGTCTAAAGCCCGTGTTTCAATAATACAGCATTCTGCAGGCACATATCATTGATCGGATATGTATTTCAGGAAGATCCTTTCGAAGTTCACCTGTTCTTGTTCTATAGACTCTATGCGGGCTTCTGACTGTCTCACCCTCTCAACAAGCTCAAACAGCACCTCCTGGTTTGTCAAATCCACCGTGAAATCAACGAAACCATTCTCTTTCTGGATATCCCTGGGTTCAAGTGAAGCGAACAGACTCATTGTTGCTCCTGATACCTGTGTCAGTCTGATTCTGTAAGCCCTTGCCCTGAATAGCTTCATGAGCTTCTCTTTCTTCTCACAGACAACGATTCTCCCCTTGTTCATGATTGCAACTCTATCCGCAACGGCTTCAACGAGATTCATGTCATGTGTAGAGAGTAGAATGGTTCTTCCATGATCGGAGACGATTTCTTTCATGAGACGACGCAATTCGATAGCAGAAGAAACGTCGAGTCCAAGAGTTGGTTCGTCCAGAAGCAGAACCTCAGCTTTTGTTGCCAGTGTGGTCGCAATTGCAGCTTTCTGCTGCATGCCTCTGGACAATTGCTGTACAAGATCATCTGATTTGTCCGTTATGCCAAATACCTCCAGTAATGCGATCGCATCCTTTCTGGTTATCTTCTCTCCCCTAATACCGCAGAAGTATATGATGTTTTCGACAGGGGTGAGCCTGTAGTAAAGGTTTCTGTTACCTTCGAGAACTGCGCTTATGTGATGAAGAGCCGTAGCCCTGTGCTTCACCACGTCTTCCCCCTTCACTGTGATCACTCCGCTGTCGGGTAAAAGGAGGCCGCATATTGCCTTGATTGTAGTGGTCTTTCCTGCACCGTTTGGACCGAGCAGCGCAAATATCTCACCTTCGTTTATATCCAGGCTTATACTGTCAACCGCAGTGAGTATTTCCCGGGTCTTTCTGCGTCTGTACGTTTTCACAAGGTTCTTTACTGAAAGAATACCCATGACAGAATTCCTCCTCAGTACTGTCCAAGCGCCCCTGTAACCATTGCGCGCTTCTCAAATGAACGGAATACAGTTATTCCTATGAATAAGTAGATAGCAGAAGCAGCCCACAGGTAGAGGTGCTCAGTCAAGGGATAGCTGAGAATGGTGTAATTCTCCAGCGCCATGAATCGCATCATATGAGCTGTTTGTGACATTGGAAGCAGTCTCAGGATGGGATTCGCCGTTACATCCAGCATAGTGAATGCCAAAGAGCCAAATGTCACAATCTGGATGAAGGAGGAGATCCTCTTGAATATGAGAGCAATACCGCCAAGTATCATCCCAACACCCAGGGCACTCATCACTCCCACGATCAGAAGGTACAGCAGGGTAATAAGATTGAAGTTCAAAGAGCGTCCTGTCGTGAATGCAACGAGATACATCAACCCGACAACCATCAGAAGATTTATGAGAAACTCACCAACTATCCTCGAAAACACCTGGAACTCAAATGGTATGGGAGACATGAAAACCTGCTCCAAAGTCCCTCTCTGTGCCTCTTCAATTATCCCAAAGCTCACGTTCTGAAAAGATAGGAGAAACATGAGCCACATGAAATAACCCACAATGACACCATCGATCGTATCCCCGAACTGTGGCGTTCCTCCTGCTACAGCCTGCAAGCCGAAGAAGATCAGGTAGAAGAAAATGACGATGGTCAATATTCCTGATAGCGAGTTGAAGAAGTATCTCTTGAATTCGATCAGGTTCTTCCAGATATTCACGAGCAACGCTCTGATCATTTTTTTCCACACTCCCTCAAAAACAATATATCAAACCTCAATATATCATAAGCCTGGAATAAAAGTCAAGTCATAAATCAATTTTTATGAAAATGATCACGAAAATATTTCAAAGACTGCTGATGGCCTTTCACAATTAGCTCCTGGACGACCCTGAAGTTGTGACTCGCCCTGTTTAAGGTGTGTAATATACTTGACTCAATGGATAGTTTCTCGAGGAGAAGATCAAAAGACGAACAGGAGATGATAAACGTGAGAAAAGTTCCTCTGCTGTTAATTGCCATACTGATAGTAACTTCCAGTTTGATGAGTGCAGTTTACGATATCCAGGCTGTTTTCAATCCTCAGAAAATGTCGATTGAAGGGTCGGTGAGGGTAACACTGGATGAAGTAGAACCGGTCTTTCTTCTCTGGCCAAATCTTTCCAGGAGTGACAATCCATTTCTGCACAGTCTTTTTGATACACACAGGACAGCTATTGATATTCTGGGTGTCCACGATGCAGAAGGTAATGAACTGCATTACAGGATAACGGATCATCCTTCAGAACTCCTTGGCAATATCGAGACAAGAAGAGATGCTGTCATGATTGTTGACACGCAAAGCAACGAGATCATAATCGACTTCATCACCCGTTTCTCTGAGAGTTTTGATGTGGAAGAGTCATCTGCTGGGGATTTCTTTGCCTGGAGATTCTGCTGGTATCCTGTGCACACATCATATCTTGACGGGCTTGCACTAACTGCACATGAGTGGACTTTGAGCATCGACCTTCCAGAAAAGTGGAAAGCAGTGGTGGGAGGAAGTGTTCAAGATGATGATCGCTGGAGCTCTGAAGGGAAGTCATTTTCTTCTCCCCTGGTCTTGCTCAGAGAAGATCGATTCAGCACCTTCAGCACATCTGGCAGGTCATCAGATATCGAGATTCACCACCGCAAGGGTCAGGAGAAGGTTGCTGCTGCCATGGCGGCACATGCCACAAATGTCCTGAACTTCTTCAGCAGTATTCTTGGACCTCTTTCTCACGAGACGGTGAGGATTGTTCAAAATCCCTATCCGGGGATCTACGGTCTTGCTGGAGATGGTCTCCTGATAATTGGTGACGGCCTTTTCACTACATCTGATCTGTGGGTGCCTGGACTGCTGGATCCGCTTTCGTTCTACCTTGTCGCACATGAAGTTGCTCATCTCTGGTTTGGTATCGGTGTGGGGGTCGACTTTCTGAGAGACGATTTTCTCAGTGAAGGTATAGCGGAGTATCTTGCTCACATTGCCCTGCTCGAACTCTACGGGGAAGATATGTTCCTGAACTGGCGTGCTCCCGACATCATGGTTGCATTCATAGAATCTCTGGGGGTTCCTGGGACTTTCAGAGAAGCAGATCAGTACAATATTTTGGATCTCAGTTACGCAGGTGTAGCTGCGGCCGTAGATTCTACCTCAGAGGAGATTCCAGCGAATTTCAAACAGCATATCCACTATACGAAGGCAAAGAGAGCTTTTCTGATGCTTGAAGACCTGATATCCAGGGAGACTCTTGTGGGTGTCCTGAAGGACCTGCATTCTGAAAGACAGAAGAGTCGTATTTCAGGTGAAGACCTGTACAGGTTACTCCATGAATATGCTGATGAACATGTAATTGACGATCTGTTCAGAAATCCTGAAGAATTCGATGCCTCTGTTTACACTGACGATGGGAGCATAGTTGTCGATCTTGGGGGAAGGACCGTTCCCGTGAGGGTAACCGTTGAAGACACAGATTCGACAACTTCATTTGTTGTGACTGAGACCACAGTCTTACCGAGGGATGGAGTGAGAAGGGTTACGGTTGATCCTGACTGGCACAGCTTCGATTTCAACAGGCACAATAACCACTGGCCAAGGCTTTTCAGGATAGCTGGCGATGATGAGGTTAGCAAGTTCGATGCTTACACACTTGGTCTTGAAGCGGGAGTTGGTTTTGGAGAAGGTATGGCGTATGCTGATGGACTCGTCTACGTGGCGCAGTTCCCTTACTGGAATCTTGGACTTACAAGCAGACAGTATTTCTTCAGTGAAGAAGGAAGTTTCGTGAATTCCTACGGAATCATGGCAAGATATGCCCCTACCAGTTACCTGGACGTCGCTTTGCGTCTTGATTCAGTCTCCGGATTGGAAGCAGATCTCTCTTTGTGGTTTCCTGAATCTCTTGACATCGGACTCTCTTCACAACTGTATGCCCCACGAAAAGGGCTCTATATTCTCGGGGTATTGCGTGATCTCGACAGTTATCTTGTTCTTGGAGGGATCCGTTTCGATAATCTTCTGAGAAGAGGAATGTACCTGGCTGCTGAATATGGTTATCTTAGAGACAATGATCTTCGCGCTCACCTTGTGGGAGCGATGGGGGCTTATTTTCCTGATACAGACTGGAGCTTTACTCCCCATATATCGGGGATCCACCTTATGGAGATCTACTCATCGGGTACACAAAGCATTACTGACAGTTATCTTCGGGCCATCTACCCTCTAACGATCAATTCTTCCAACGAAAACTGGAGGACCTCGTACTTAACCGATGTATCCGTGGGCTTCTCATATATGTCATACTTGAGTAGAAGATTCAATCTTTTCAACCTGATCTCTTTTGGAGGGATGGGAATCTCGATAGAAGCCAATTATATCGGTGCGAGTAATATGAGTGCCATTGGCGCAGTGATCACCCTGGTACCGAGATTCTATATTGTTACCGACGCACCGATTTCAGCTGGAGTGATGATAGGAGTCTATTCACTTCTGGGAGAGAAGAGGATGGCCTTGAGTCTGGACTTTGGCATGTCATTCGGATCATCAATCTTCTTTGGTGTCAGGTAGTATCAACTGAAAAGCGATTTGACAGGGATTCTGGGAGGCGAGCTGCATGTTTCTATCACAAGGCGGTAGAAGAAGGGGAACCTTTCGAATAAGAGGCGGCCCTATGGCTATTTTCGGATACATTCTGATTGTCCTGGGAGGGTTGCTGACTTTACTGGGCTTTTCGAGTTTCTTTGCGTCGTTCTTTTATGGATATTTTCCCTCGTACTTCTGGTTGGTGTTCATAGGTCCGTTGGTGTCGAGTTTCGGAAGGCAGATAGTCAGAACCGCGCAGACCAGGGAGGCCAGAGGGGGACTCAGGAAGTCCATAGAAGAGGAAGCACGAGAAGCCGAAGAAGCCGCCAGGGTCAAGCAGGAAAGAGCTTACAAGAGGATAGAGATGGTCAGGTGTCACGAATGTGATTATGAGAACCCTTCCGGGTCTTCAAAGTGTTCGAACTGCAACGCTTCATTCTACGGAAAGAAGAGATGTCCATTATGCTACAAACTCAACGATCAGGACAAGAAGTTCTGCAGTAACTGTGGCCATAACTTCGACCTGGACATATAGATCATACCAAAGAAAAGGGCACCCGCATGGGTGCCCTGTTTATGGTTTGAGAATCACTCGCTAACGATAACTTTCGTAGCCTGAGGACCCTTCGGGCCTTCTTCAACTTCGAATTCGACTCTCTGTCCTTCGCTCAGTGTCTTAAATCCATCCATATCAATGGCGGAAAAGTGAACGAAGATGTCGCCTCCATCATCCTTCGTGATGAAACCATAACCCTTGTTTCCGTTGAACCACTTAACTGTTCCTTTCATGCAAAAAAGCCTCCTAAGATCTTCCTGCACCACTTGCAGGTAAAACATTGTCCATAAGGACAGTATGATTATACAGAAGCAGTCTTCCTATGTCAACTGTTGTTAACTCCCCGTGCATTCAACTAATGGTTGTTTTCCGCGGTCCCTGCAACAAAACTCCTGTAATCGTCCAGAGACTCATATCCTCTGGCTTTCAGTAGCTGTTCCAGACACGCAGGAATCTCCATCAACATCTCCGGGTCTATTGCGCTGATCAGCCCAAAACTCACCAGGTCAGCTCCCGATGACATGTATTCAAGGATGTCTTCTGCAGTTGACGCCCCTCCTGATGCTATGATCGGTTTGCTGGTTATCTGTCGCGCCAGATGGATCTTTCTGAGGATAAGGGGCTTGAGAGCGGGGCTGGTGTATGCTCCATCTACTTTTTTCAAGAAAGGTCTTCCCGTGTCCATATCGAAACGAGCACCGTGAAAGGCGTTGAACAATGTGAATCCATCTGCCCCTGAGTCTTCACAGCGTTTGATGAAGAGTTCCATCGGCGAGGAATCTGGCGAGAGCTTCACTGTAACCGGTCTTGTTCTGAAACACTCTTTGACCGTCGCTACTACAGCAGCTGCATACTCTGGATCTGTTACAGGATCAGTCTTTCCGGTCTCTACATTTGGACATGAGAGATTGAGTTCAAGTATATCAAAGTCCGCTACAGTGTTGAGAATTGAAGACATATAGCTATAATCCTCGAGGCAAAAACCTGCAATAGATACTATGATTCGTGTATTCCATTCTCTTGATTGTGGTAAGACACGCGAAAGGAAGGCTTCTATTCCGGGGTTCTGGAGACCTATTGATGCAATCATGCCGTATCCACAGTCTACAATTCTCGGAGGAGGGTTTCCTTTGCGTTCTTCTCTTGTAACTGATTTGAAAGTGAAAGCTCCAATACGGCTCATATCAATCATTTCTGCCATTTCTGAGCCAAAGCCCGCTGGTCCAGAAGACACTACAGCAGGGTTGGAGAACTCCATGCCGAAGGCTATCGCTGTCAGGTCAGCCAATCCCAGTCCACCTCTCTTGCGTCGAACAAAGGACCGTCTTTGCAGACAAACTTGATCTCCCCGTTCCTGGTCTTCACAGGACAGCCCAGGCACATACCGGTTCCGCAAGCCATTCGTGACTCCAGGGAAACGTATACGGGTGTCGGACGATCTGCCCGGGAAAGTGTTCTCAACATTCTGGAGGGGCCGCATGAAATAACCGGTCCATCAGTATTTGCTCGTAGGAATAGATCGGTCACCAGTTCATCGCCATAGCAGGTGTCCATGTTCTGGAACAATCTAAGAAAAGCGAGTTCTTCTTCTGTTTCTGTTCCAAGGAAAAACGAGGAATACTCATGTATTGTTGCATAATAGTGAAGAGGCGCAAAGCCGCAACCTCCGGCGACCAGTACGGGATGATTTAGAACCGGGAAAGGTCTCCCAAGTGGACCACGCAACTCCAAAGTGTCGCCAGGTTTAAGTTTAGTCAATCGTGATGTCTGAAGCCCACGCTTCTTCACAAGAAAGGTAGTGAGTCCTTTCTCCGGCTCTTCAAGGAAGACAGAATAAGGTCTTGGAACGACCGGGAAATCACCGATCCTTATCATATAAAACTGGCCGGGCGAAGAACCGCAAGCGTGCCTTACGCTGATCAACGCAAGGGTTGACCTGTCGGATTTTGACACAGATTCTACCAGTACGTTTTTCATAGTTTATCAGGGGCTACTTCGAGAAACGTTTTCGAATACTGTATAGCTGGTCAAGGAGGGCTCTGACCTCAGGCATATGCTTAAGGAAACTCGTGATCTGATCACATGGATAATCGTCACAATCAGAACAGATCTCGGTACCTTTTGTCTCGTTGCAGGCTTTAATGTGACATTCACTGCAGTATCTGACATTCACGTTTGACTTGCATCCAAGGCAGGTAAGCTCTTCGGGTTTCATGTTGGTACCCAGTTGTTCGTTCCATCTCTTAGCAGTTTTTGCTTTGAGAGCAGTGTCTTTGTTCACGGTAGCTTTGTAAGCATCACATTCACCACAATCAGTTCCACAATAACCCCTGAGACTACTCACTGAATTCACCTCACCTTGTGATCGTGCAGAAACCTTTGAAATGGACAGTCAACGTCCCACGAACTGTGGACTGCCAGGGACGAAATCAGTTATAAAAGACTGTCATTATGACGATTTTCTTCCCGGCCACTTTGGCAATCACTGTCAGTTCACCATCCGTCACCCTGATGCGCCCGCCGGACTGCACAAAGCCCTTTGAGGAAGAGTCTTTCAGAAGCTCCTCTACTCTTTCCTGGCTCACGTCTCGCTCCTCCATGCGTTGAACGGCATGAACTGAGTACTCAAAGACCGTATCATCTGCTGGAGCATCTGCAGGTCGATCACTCTGGCGTGACTTAACGATCAGAGCCGTTAGGAAAGTTGCAAGGACGATGGCTATCAGAAACCACACAAAGACCCGACCTCCGGTAGAATATAGATATGATGAACCTCTTTTCTCTGGTCAAGTGGCGATCAAAAGAAGGATCAAGGATCATCAACAAGTTCGGTAGGAGAGGACTTGTTCTTTTTATCGCTGTTGTATTCCTGGTAGCCCTTCTGGCACTCCCTCTAATAGTATACATCAATAACTACTTCATGCCAGGCTTTGAGCAGCTTGCTGATCTTGGTGAACAGCTCAAGGAAGTCAGTCAGATCGATATCACTCAGGTTGTACTATCTCTTTTGAGTGCGATCGTCTTTGTCATTCTTCTGGGAAGCGATCTTCCTGTAACGATCTCCAATCTTTTTTTCTCGGACCGCGTTACCTTTCTCCGAATGGTTCCACTGAGACCTTCGACCATATTCAAGGCTCAGTTTCTTGAAGTATTCATCGCAGGAGGCTTTCCCATTTTGCTATTCGTGCCCATCTTTCTGGCAGCATTGAGGGGTCTCGGAATGTCTGGTGCTGGACTTGTTCTCGCGGCGCTTCAGTTGATGGCCTTTGTCATAATAACCCTGTGCTGGGCTGTCATTCTTTCATTTGCGCTGGTATATGTTCTGAAAGGGCGAATGTTGAAGTTCCTTTCTGTAGTTATGACCATTGTAACTGTCTTCGCTTTTGTGATGGTGCTGAGACTGATGGATTTCTCTGCAATCGATCTCGCCGAACCAACCAGAACTGTTGAGAGATTCACGGGACTGCAGGCCACTCTGACACATCCTCTCATGCCCTGGTCGTTGTTTGTCCGGAGTGTGATTCAGCGAGGAGAGAGTCTGCTGTTCTTCTGTTTTCAACTGGTTGGGATGGTTCTTGTGCTAGAGTTCCTTGGTCGCAAGGTTTACTCGTCAGTGCTGGACAAGACCTGTTCCATGGGTAGCGGGGCTAACACCATCAGGTCTATGCGAAGAGTCTCCCTGGGGCGCTTTCCTGCTCAGTTCTTCAAGGATTATCTGGTTCTGTTGAGAGAACCAAAGCTAACATTTGCGGTCCTGTACCCGCTGCTCTTCACACCTGTTGTGGTATCTGTGAATCCAGGCCTGTTGACGGGAATGGGAACACTGCAACTCCTTGCACTGGTGGTCTTCCTCATCTGCAATTACACAACTGTAGCATCGATGGCTCTATTTGCCTTCGAAAGGCAGATGGGATATTATTCCAGGACGTTGCCCGTGTCTGCAAGCAGCATGGTCACATCAAAAGTCATTGTTGTGACATCACTGTTTTATCTCCTGTCATTTACCATAATGCGGTATCTTGCATGGCGAACCGCCGTCGAAGACGTTTTTCTGAATTACTTCTCTCTCTTTATGCTACCCACTCTGTTTTCGCTCTCCTTTATCGGGGGGTTGCTGCAAAGGTACTTCGGAACTGGTGAGATCAGAAATGTCTTCAAGTCGGTAACGCTAGCAGGAGCACTGGTTTCCTTTCTCGTGAGCACGTTGCTCCCGGTGTTTTCCACCCTCACCCTGTCGCTGTTTCTTGTCGGCTCTCTTGATGCGCTTCTCAGCATCCTGAGCATTCCTGTAACCTGGTTCTATCTTCATTTGTTCGGGCTGGTTATCCCCTGTGTTCTGTGGGGTGCAACTGTCGTGTGGGGGTATCTTGCACTGTGCTATAATGACGTTTGAGAGCGATTTGGAGGGATATAATTGAGATTCGATGAGGTTAAGCTTCTTGGTAAGTACGTAATGGCCGCAGAAGAGGTTCCACTTATCTGGGGGCATTTTGGAGTTGGCAAGACGGACCTGGCAAAGGAGATTGCACAGCAGACAGGGCGGGAGCTTATCATACTTGTCATTTCCCAGATGGAGCCCGGGGACCTGATCGGACTCCCCGCAAGGGATGCGGACAAGACTGTGTTTCTTAGACCAGACTGGTGGCCAGAAGATGGAAACGTAATACTGATGATCGATGAAGTTAACAGGGCACACAGATCAATCAGAAACGCTATAATGCAGCTTCTCATTGAAAGACGTATTCACAACCATGTATTGCCCGAAGGTAGCTGGATTCTGGCAGCAGCAAATCCTCCTGACGAGGAATATGACCAGGTAGAGCTGATAACCGACCCTGCTTTTATGTCCAGGTTCTTTCACCTTGAAATCACACCCAGCATAAAGGAATGGACAGCCTGGGCAAAATCAGTTGGCGTACCGGATGAAGTTGCGGATTTTGTCAACGAATATCCTGAGTTCTTGAGCAGGGACACAGTTGTTTCTATGCGGCTTGATATAAGACCCAGCCCCAGGAGCTGGTATAAGCTCGGAAGGGTAATGAAGCAGATGTCCAGGCAGGAGATAGAGCAGTTTGGGTACGTACTCAGTGCTGGAATGGTCGGTCCGGAGGCTGCCCGGACTTTCATGAGCAGAATCAAAGGGGAAATGGAGCTTCCGGGTTCAGAGGAGATCCTGTTTGATCTTAGTGATGGAATGAAGCAAAGGATGAAGGACTACGATATTTCTTCTGCCAGTGCCATTGTCCTGAGACTCACGAAACACCTGTCAGAGCTTTCAGAGACTGATATCGATCGCTATCTGGACAATCTTCAGACTATCACGACCAATCTTCTTGAACTCAGCAAACTGATCCCCAAGGATTCTTTCTTTGGGATAATAAGGCATATCGCGCACCAGGTCCAGCAGGAGAAGGGACTCAAGCGTGCTTTCTATGACAAGCTGCTTGAAGAACTTGCCATGGATCGCAACGTTCTGAGATTTCTTGAAAGACAGGAGAAGAAAGTTGAAAGGCAATGATTACGTTGAAAGAGCGATAATTGAGCTGGGTAAAGAAAGTGCCTTCTACAACTACCTGTTCCTTTTCATTGAACGAATCAGAACCCTTTCAATAAGAACCGTTCAGCTCAAGGTATCCGGTTCGGGGAAACTCCAGTTGCTCTTCAATCCAGAGACCCTGGCAAATAAGCCAGTGGGGCTTGTTGTTGCACTGCTCAAGCATGAGTGTCTTCACATTGTTAATTCACACATTCTCATACAGGTGAAGAACAAACGCGAGAAGGTACTGTGGGACCTTTGCATGGATGCCGCAGTGAACCAGTACATAAGAGAACTGGATGCTTTCTCATACCCGCTGGACAAACTCCTGATGGAGGGTTGTGCGACAGACAATGAACTGATGTTTGTTTCCCCCCCGGGGTTCATGCCCGCGGAGACTGCCGAGGCATATCATGATTGGGCAGTTGACTTCATGAAGAACAACAAGACAATCGACCTCGAGATAATCGATAAGCAAATGAACAAAGCAGATTCACACGAGGAATTTGGCAAGTACGAACTCCCCAAAGAATTCGTTGAAGATCTGCTCAAACAGGTTGTTTCCGAGACATATGAGAAATCGAAAGGAGATGTCCCCTCCTCTATAGAGCACGTTGTATCAATGGCTCTGGATCGTCCGGTACTTGATTGGAGAACAATAATCAGAAGATTTTTCGGTGCATCTGTATATGTTGGTCGTTACAGAACGCCTCTCAGACCAAACCGGAGGTACGATGACCAGCCTGGGTGGATGAATGATTATGCAGCCAAACTTGCAATAATAGTTGATACAAGCGGCAGCATCATTGACGAGGAGTTCGAAGCTTTCTTCAGCGAAATAGATGTGCTTACGAAACTTACAGACTCCAGAATGTGGCTCATCCAGGTTGATGAAGCGGTCCAATCTGTGATGAAGTACGGTAAAGGCATGTGGAGAGATCTAAAACTCATAGGAAGAGGGGAGACAGATCTCCAGCCAGCAGTAGATTATGCACAGGAGAATCTTCGCCCGGAAGGGATACTGATATTCACAGATGGCTACGCCGATATCCCAGTTGTCAAAAGGAAGGTACTGTTTGTACTGTCTGACAAGGGAAACAAAGACTTCATGGACGAAGTGACAAGGATATATGGGAAGTCCTCCTGCACTGTCCTCAGAAAGGAAACCGCGGTTTCGCGGTAGGAATGGTCGAAAAGGAGAATCAAACAAACTGTCTCTACGAAGGGCCTCCTGTGCTTAAGGATGCTCTGGAATCCCTTTATTACAGCATTACATCTGAGAGTTCGGAGATCGTTGAATCTCTGGCTGAGCGCAGAGAGCTTCTGGAGACTACGAGGGGACACTTTGGTGCGGTAATAACACACGATGAAGGCGACAAAGCCCCCAAGCTCTCACTCATGGTTGACATGGAAGGACGAAGTTTCGTGGGTGTTTCCTCGTCTTCACCACTTGAAATGGCAAGCGGACTATATCGTATTAATGCAGGTGGTGTAAGCAGCAGACTCGAAGAATTCTATGAAGACTTGTTTCCGGCAGCAAAGAGCATTAAATCGACCGCGGTGATAATCCAGGAACCTATGAGAATGTACTTCATTGCTTACTGCGGAAATGAAAGACTGCTCAGAAGGGAGAGATTGAAGGAGACACTTTCGGGTAAAGGTTACTTTCAGATGGCTTCAGGTATTACAGACCGTCTCTTTAGTATGTACGTGAAGATGTTCAGAAAGTGGGTTGAATCAGGCAGGGGAGACATCTTCGTGTTTCCTGTCCAGGAGAGAATCAAACTCGCATTTGGGTTACCTCCTCTTTCGACCAGGGTTGAGATATCTGTGATTACTGAGCTATCGAGGTATTTCCGGAGCGAACTGCTGGAAAGGCGCAGCAGCCTCAGATCCTCAGGAACAACGCCTGATATGAACCTTTCCCGGCCTGCCACCCTGGTCATTGAAAGAGACCTGGTCGGTTCGGAAGAAATGCTTGAACGGCTGGGAGATATCTACGATTTCTACGTAGAGGCTGTGGAGCGGTCAATCCAGGCCATGAAAGAGTTTTTTGACTCAACAGGGTTTGAGTGGTGATTCCGACGCGACCTGTCAAAAAGAGGAGCAATCTTACGACGCTCCTCCTGTGGTTTCTTGACTCTCTTGATTAGAGGTGGGTTAAACGGCTTTCTTCTTCAATTTCAAAACGACCATGGTAAGCCTGTCAGGAACCTTCACCATGTGAGGGCATCCAGCAGGGATGAAGACAATGGTTCCTTCCTTCAGATCGTGTTCTTTGACTCCCCTGAGCTGGCCACGCCGCTTTTCACCTTCACCAGTGTCTTCGGCTCCATGCATGGAATCAGCTTCAAGGAGCACACCTTCACCAGATGTGACGATGTAGATATCGTGCCAGAACTCATGTGATTCCGTATCTGATTCCTGTTTTTCCATGACGCCGGTCTTCACCATAACGCTTTCAACATCTGTGGTGAGCAGTTCTCTTGGGGGAGAATATATGTCTCTAAGAACTTTCAGGTCCATTGACAGCCCTCCTTCTTGCCAGTCTCTTTATGATTTTCACCAGCACGGGGCCAAAAAGCGTGAGAGCAATTAGAATGAACAATGTGAGAGATATTGGTCTCTGGAAGAATGGGACCATACTTCCATTTGTCTTCATAAGCCCTACACGCAAGTTGTCCTCAATCATCGGTCCCAAAATAATACCTAGAATCATTGGTGCGAGCGGGACACGAATCTTCTCAAGAAGATAACCAACGATGCCGAACGCAAGCATTATGTATACATCAAAGAAGCTATTTCTGATCGCGAATGATCCGATCATCGAGAATATCACAACGGCAGTAAGAACTATGCTCGTCTTCAGTTTTAAGAGCTGCGAATAAACCTTGATTCCGAGAAAACCCACCAGTATCAACAAGAATTGTGCAACGATTGCAACCGTGAAAATACCCGTCACCAGTTCAGCGCTCTCCTGGAAGATCAGCGGACCTGGTCTCAGACCATACATGAGCATCGCACCAAGCACAATCGCTGTGATTGTATCACCTGGAACACCAAATACCAGGGCAGGGATCCATGTTCCTCCAAGAGCAGCATTGTTCGCACTTGTTGGAGCAACGACACCTTCAGTGGATCCTGTTCCGAACTCGTCAGAGTTTCTTGAGGTGCGTTTGGCCACACCGTAAGCTACCCACGCTGCAATATCTGCACCAGCTCCAGGCAAAGCTCCTGTAAAAGTACCTATGAAAGCGGATTTCACCAGTGTCCACTTGTGTTTCCAGATGATAGGCAATGCCTTCCAGATGCTTATCTTGACTTTCTCATTGATCGTAGGAGTTCCCAGCGCCTTGGATCCACGTTGAACTCTCTTCAACACTTCAGAAAGCCCAAAAAGCCCTATCATCGCTGGTATAAAGCCTATTCCACCCATCAGTTCAGGATTTCCAAAAGCAAACCTCGGGTAACCGGTGGTGATATCTATCCCAACAGTTGATATAAGTAGTCCAAGGGTGGCAGAGATCATACCATTTATGAGATTTCCCCTGCTCATTATCACGCACATGCTCAGGCCAAAGAGCCCAAGCCAGAAGTACTCAAAGTTAGTGAACCTCAAAGCAAAGTTGGCCAGTGGAGGAGCAACAAGAATCAGCAAGACGATCCCGATAAGGCCCCCGATGACCGAACACATAAGGTCAAGCGTGAGTGCCAGACCACCCTTTCCCTTCTTGGTCAACTCAAAGCCATCAAGTATAGCGGCTCCAGATGCAGGAGTCCCGGGAATGCGAAGAAAAGTGGCAGGGATATCACCTGCGAATATCGCGGTAAACGACACCCCGATAACCATTGCCAGTCCTGCGATAGGCTCCATATAGTAGGTAATCGGGATGATAAGGGCAACGGCCATAGTCGCAGTGAGTCCCGGAACGCCCCCCACAAAAATACCAAAGCCCATTGCAATAAGCAAAGGGAACAATACTGATGGGTGAAAAATCTGCAGTACAGCATCCAAAGCAATCACCTCAAGAAGTCCAGAATAGCGAACCTTCAGGCAGCGGGATTCTGAAGGCGGTACCGAATATCAGGACGATTACTACAACAAGGATCACCGAATAGATAAGGGCTCGCCACCAGCGGACATTCAACATCATCATTAGCAGGGAAGAGAACGCGACTGTCGTCAGGTTGAAACCGGTGATATCTACCATGATTATGTACAAGAATGTTCCAACGGTAACTGCCAGGATATTCAGGAATCCACGTTTCGTAACCGTGTCTTCCAAAGGAGTTTTCTGAGGCGGCTCAGCCTTCCTACGCCTGATGATCTCCTTTACGATGGCAAGAACGATGACATATATCCCTGCAGCCAATATCACCATGGACAGGATATTCGGGAAGAATTTCGGTCCTGGAAGCTCCTGGCCACGAATTCTGAAGGCGGGAAACCCCGCCGTAATTGAAAAAACGATTATCGACGTTACTATCAGGGAACTACCATAGATAATATTCTTGATCAATCAAATCCCCACCTCTTAAAGACCTACACCGTATCTTCAGTAACACAAGAATAACCCCCGATGCTCACTCGCATCGGGGGTTCAGTGCAATTACTGCAGGTATCCTCCCAGGTCAAGAACGTCTTTCCAAGTTGCATCCTGTTCTCTTGCAAATTCGAAGAACTCCTGGGAATCCCTTACTCTGACGCCAAATCCATTTCTGGCCATGAAATCAAGGTACTTCTCTGAACTGGCTATCTTGATTACGGCTTCCTCAAGAATTGCCTTGATGTTATCGGGTGTGTTGTTTGGAACGGCAAAGCCTCTCCATGTTCCAGAAGACCAGTCAATTCCCATTTCCTTAAGAGTTGGTACGTCCGGGAAGTTTGGATCTCTTTCGTCAGCCATTACAGCCAGTGCTCTCAGCTGTCCAGCATGAAGCTGTGAAGCTGCCTCAGGCAGACTGCAGGTGATGACATCAACGTGACCACCGAGGAGTTCAACGATTGAAGGAGCTGCACCGGTTGTTGGAATCCAGGTAACGTAATCCACGGGAATTCCAACAGCGTCAAGCATTCCGATTCTTGAAAGGTCCCAGATTGATGCAACGCTCGATCCTGAGAACATGAGTTTCCCTGGATTCATTGCAATGTCAATCAGCAGTTCTGTTACGCTGTTCCATGGGGCATCTGCTTTGACAATGACTCCTGCGGCGTCTTCGTTGATCTGGGCAATGTAGTCGAAGTTTTCATAAGTCAGGGGTGTCAGACCTAACCAGTGCATGTTAGCAATTTCGAGTGTGACAAGAGTGATCGTATATCCGTCTGCACGGGCATATGCTCCAGCGCCATGACCTACTGCACCACCGCCACCGGTTTGGTTGACCACTGTGAAGGGCTGTCCCAACTCACGGCTCAGCTCATCTGCAAAGAACCTGGCAACCCTGTCAGTTCCTCCACCTGCTCCCCACGGGCAAACAACTGTCACTGCTTTCGTGGGATAGGCCAGCATAAACACTGAAAACAACACTGTTACTAGCAACAACAAAATCAGCTTTCTCAACTCACACACCTCCTATTAGGGTCCTTCATTCTTCTGTTCCTTAAGTAATTGCCTTATTTGCTTCCTGGACGGCTGATTCTCCACCGATCCCATTCCCTGGCAGGTTATTGCTGCTGCTGCCTGGCAGAAGTCAAGGAGTTTCCTCATCTCCATACCTTCGATCAGCCCGCACAACAGTGCAGCAGTAAAGGTGTCCCCTGCTCCAACAGTATCGACGATTCTTACGTTGAATCCAGGAGAGGAGAGCGTCTCCTCGCCATCGCCTATCGTTGCCCCGCTTGCCCCTGCCCGGTAAACCACGATCTCAGGGCCTCTGCCGATCAACTCTGACACGAGCTCTTCTGGTGTCCCTGTTAGATTCAGCACATCACAATCAAGAGCATTTAGTGATAGCACATCGACGAAATTTCTTATGGTGTACTCAAAGACACCCCTGGCATAATCCCTGGACCAGAGTTTGGCACGATAATTCAGATCATAAGAGACCTTCACCCCTGCTTCCTTACATCTGTGCAGGAGAGCAAAGCTTGTCTCCAGTGCAGAAGTGCTTACAGCCTGAGAAATACCGCTTACGTGAAACAACCTGATCCCTTCCAGGCTGATCTTCTCAACATCCTCAACAGATATGCTGCTGAAGGCAGAGCCTTTCCTTCTGTAGTCAAACTCTGTTTCGTCACCTGAAAAGCCGATGAGATACATGCCAGTGGGGTGAACCGGGTCAATCATAACCGTTTCGATCGAGACACTGTTACCGCGCCAGAGCCTGAGGAAGCCCCTTCCAAAGCCATCTTCACCGACCTTGGTAATAACTCCTGCTGCTCTTCCCAGCTTGGAGAAGGCGAGCGCTACATTTGATGTATCGCCTCCCCAGGTCATTCGAAACTCCCCGGGTTCTGAAAGAGATCTCTTCTGCGTGGGATAGAATCCGATCAGTGGCTCACCAAAGCACAACAATTCAGGCATAGTTCACCTCAACAAACCACTGTCTTCGCGGCCATACCACTTCAGGAACACACCGAGCTCGCTCCACGTGGGCAGAGGTTCAATATCCCCCTTCAGGCCGACAGTGATTGCGCCAGCGGCATTTCCATACATGAGAGCAGTTTCTGTGCTCTTACCGCTAAGTACCGAAGCCAGAAAAGCACCGTCGAAAGCGTCGCCTGCCCCAAGCTCATCGATTACTTCGACCTTGAGCGCATCGCAGTGAAATTCACTGTTGTCTTCGTAGGCCGTTGCCCCTTCTCCTCCTCGCTTGATAACTACAGTCCTGGAATTCTTTGCCATTTTGAGCAGTTCTTCCTGGCCGTTTCCTTGAGGAAAGAGATGGGCGATATCGCCTGAACCGGAGAAAAGTATATCAGCAGCCTGTATGAACTCATCCAGGCAGGCATGGGCTGTTTCCGTGTCTTTCAGCAAATTGATCCTGATATTCGTGTCAAAGGATATCCTGGCTCCGGCGCTTTTCGCCATCTCTACAGCAGAGATAGCTGCTTTTTTTGCTTCAGGGCCGAGTGCCGGAGTTATTCCGCTAACATGAAAGAGTTCAGTCCCCTCGAACCAGGAGGGATCGAGATCCTTCTCACTGAAGAAGCTCGCCGCTGATCCTTTTCTGTAGTACCTTACCGTTGTCTTTCCCGGAATGGGGTAGCTTCTCTGCACGAAGTACACAGCAGTGGGATGCGCAGCATCTGTCTTGATAGGGCCTGTATCAACTCCTTCTGCGCGAAGGGCAGAGACAATCACCTGTCCGAACTCATCGTCTCCTACCGCCGTGATGAAACCACAGGGAATGCCCAGCCGTTGCATCTGGATAATAACGTTTCCCTCAGATCCTGCAATGTGTCGTTCGAAGGTCTGCTGGAACTTAAGTGATCCCCGTTCTACGGGATTCATCTGTATCATTATCTCGCCCATTCCGAGAACTCTCTTCATAGATCGCACCTCCATAGCTCAGAAAACCTCAGAGCATTCCCTCTTCAATCAGTCTTTCCTTTATCTTGTTCTCCACAGAACTGTCCACAGGTAAGAAAGGTCTTCTAGGAACGCCAGCATCGATTCCCCTCATCTTGAGCATTGCGTGAATAGACGGTATGCTCTGCGCCAGATGCTGTATGTTCCTCAAAGTGTTCACTTTCTTCTGCAGCTCAAATGCCTGTTCCCACTTGCCCTCAGATACCGCGTCAAAGAGCTCCACAACGATTTCCGGGAAAGCATTTGCAAGTCCGCATATGGCACCGGAAGCCCCCAGCTTCACCGAAGGGATAATGAAAGCTTCTGTTCCGCTAATGTAGGAGAAACCATCGAGTCCGACTTCATCAAGAAGGCTGTAGAAGTAGAGCAAGTCAAAAGTGCTGTCCTTTATTCCAGCAAGCCCCATCTTCTTCAATTCAACGAGCGTTTTGATATCGACAGAGTGGCCACTGGTTTTCGGGTTGTTGTATATGAAGACAGGAATGTCTACATCATCAATGAGCTTCCCGAAGAACCTTATGATATCAGATTGTGAGTAACTGAAATAGAACGGAGGAACAGCAGCGACTGCAACCGCTCCAGCCTCTCGCGCGTGAACTGCAAGTTCATGGATCTCAGAAACCACAGATGAACCAATATGTGCAATAACCGGGATCCTACCCCCTGCGGCTTCAATGGCTGTTTCAAGAACTTCCTTTCTCTCCTTCGAGGTCATAAGTGGTCCTGAACCATATGTTCCGCAAACAAATAACCCCTGGACCTTTTCTGAGAGGACCGATACGAATTCCGCATATCTTCTGCGATCGAAATTTCCCTGGGAGTCGAAGGCCGTAATTATTGGTGGAATGACTCCCTTAATTGTGACGTTTGTCATGACTCACCTCCTGATTTTTCAGAACTTAAGGTACGATAATGCTCTTCTTCCTTCAGATAGCTTCTGGAGTCCTTCCTTGCCCTGCCGAACGGCCATCGCAGTGAACAGCACGTCGGTGATCACCATTTGAACACACCTTGAAACCATGGCATCTGTCCTGAAATTCCTTTCCTCTGAAAAGGTTGTTATGCACAGATCAGCAATGTGTGCCAGAGAGGACTCTCTAAACCCGGTTATCGCGATTATCTCAATGACTCCCTTGAGTTTTTCGAGCGGGGTAACAAGGTCCTTGCTCTCTCCTGAATGAGATATCGCGAGTACACAGTCGCCTCGTTTCAGTTTTGACAAAACGATGGCGTTCAGATGAGAATCAGTGGAGTAGAATGCGTCCTTCTCCAGAATAGAAAGCTTGAATGCAGCATTGTTTGCTATGGAAGCGGATACTCCGTAACCAAGTACAACTATCCTTCTTGCTTCTTCCAGTATCGAAGCTGCTCTCTCCAGCGTCTCAGCCCTGAGCCCCCGAAGATTCTCCTGAAGAGTGTTTATTGAGCCCGCAAAGATTTTTCTGGCAGCGGTTATTGGCGAATCATCAATGGTTACGTCTTCATAGGAGTGGTAGAGTGAGGAGCCTGCGATCTCTGATGCCAGCGTTACCTTGAAGTCATGGTAACCTTCGTATCCAAGGGCTCTGTAGAACCTGACAACTGATGACTCGCTTGCTACCCCAGACTCTGAAGCAAGCTCTGTCATGGTCATATTGACTACCCTGGGGGCATTCTTCAAAACGTACTCCCCTATTCTCTTTGCTGCCGGGGTGAGATTACCCTTGAGATCATCAATGGTACTCAGCACGGAATTCATCCGCGAGTTCTCCACTTTCATCACCTCTGGAGGAATTTTCCACCACTAGTATACAAAGCCCCGGGCTTTGTGACAAGGTCAACTAACTATATTAGGATCATATAGCGTTTGATTAGAGAGGAATAGGATCGATTAGCGATCATGATCTCAGCAAGAAGGCAGGGTCGTCGGAAAGCAAATGAAGGAATTTTTTTCCACAAGATGACTGACACAGCGTTTGAGGCATCAGTCATCTGGTAGCGAAAAGCTAACGGAATGGAGATGTAATCGAAGAGTTACTACGCCTGGAAGTCGAGAGTTCGCCTGACCTGCTTCTTAATCTTGAACTCGAGCCTGTCGTCAACCTCCAGGTCATCAAAGCCCTTAATCTTGATTCCACATTCTTTTGGAGCCTCGACTCGCTTGACTTCATCCTTGTAGTGTTTCAGGTTTTCTATCTCTCCATCGAAGATCTCTTTGTCTTTTCTGTAGACTCTTATAAGTGCATTGCCTGAAACGTAGCCTTCGGTAAGCTGAACACCTGCAATTGTTCCGAGTTTCCCGATCTTGAAGAGTTTTCTGACTTCACCTCTCCCGGTCGTTTCGAGAACCTCCTCAGGTTCCAGCAATCCTTCGAGGGCCTTCTTAATATCGTCTATCAGGTCAAAGATAATCTCATATATTCGGATTTGCACGTCTTCCGTTTCAGCATGACTCCTTGCCTGAGAATCGGGTCTTACCCTGAACCCTATTACAACAGCATCAGAAGCAGCGGCCAGCAATACGTCGTTCGAGTTGACGGAGCCTATCCCGGAGTGGACTATGTTTATCTTCACTTCTTCGGTTTGAAGCTTCCCGATTGCCTGCTTTAGCGCTTCGATGGTACCGAAAGACTCGGCTTTGAGAATAAGGTTGAGTTCCTTCTGAGCTGCCTCTCCTGCACGGGCCATGAATTCTTCAAGACGTACATGCTTTGGCGCAGAAATCGCCTGTTTTCGATCTTTCTCTTCAGTTGCGTATTGCGAGATCTCTCTTGCTGCCTGAAGGCTGTCGACAACATACAGTACACCGTGAACATTGGGGACATCATTGAATCCCATTATCCTGACGGGTTCAGAAGGACCAGCTTCCTTGAGACGCTTTCCCTTCTCATCAGAGAGCGCTCTCACTTTACCGTAGGCAGAGCCGGCTACCATGAAGTCCCCTGTTCTCAATACTCCGTCCTTCACGATGGCAGTTGCGAGGGGTCCTTTTGCCTTGTCGAGTTCTGACTCAATGATGATTCCTCTTGCTGGTCCGTCAGGGATGCCCTTTATGTCTGACATCTCTGCAACGAGCAGGATCATTTCCAGCAGATCGTTCATACCTTCTCCGGTCTTTGCAGAGATCGGAACGACGATCGTGTCACCACCCCAGTCCTCAGGGACAAGACCCAGTTTGGATGCGAGCTGCTGCTTGGTCATGTCCACATTTGCATTTGGCTTATCGATCTTGTTGACTGCGACAAGAATGGGGACTTTGGCTGTCTTTGCATGGTTGAAAGCCTCGATTGTCTGTGGCATCACACCGTCATCGGCAGCTACAACCAGCACCACAATATCTGTGGCCTGCGCACCCCGAGCCCGCATTTCGGTGAAAGCCTCGTGCCCGGGCGTATCGATGAAGGAGATCTTTCGACCATTCTGTTCAATCTGGTAGGCACCGATCGATTGGGTTATTCCACCGACTTCCTTGTCGGCGACATGGGTCTTTCTAAGGTTATCCAGAAGAGTGGTCTTTCCGTGGTCAACGTGTCCCATCACAGTGACTATGGGTGGACGTTGTACCAGACGGTTCTCGTCCGCATAAAGGTCTTCAAAGTGCTTCTTCACTTTTGCATAAGGATCGGCGTATTCCTCGAGTTCAAGTTCCACGGTCCAGCCATATTCGGAGGCAATCTGCTGGGCATCTTCAAGTGAGATCGCCTGCCCGGGTCGAAGGACCACTCCTTTCATGAACTGGTCTTTGATTATCTTGGCAGGGGGTATCTTGAGTTTCGAAGAGAACGTGTCCAGTCTCAAGTCACTTCCCTTGACACGGAGTACATTCTCCTGAAGCTGTTCCTCTTCCTTTTTCTTCGCTGCTTTTCTTCTCTTTTCTCTCTCTACGTCGTCCAGGTCATCACGGTCAAGTTCTTTCGGTTTTAGCTTCGGTTTCTCGGTCTTTGTCTCTTTTGTTGCTTTCGTTTCTGTCTCATATATCCCCAGGATTATATTAACTGTCTCATCGTCAAGTGTTGACATGTGGTTCTTGACCGTAACTCCAAGCTCGGTTAGATCATCAACCAGCTCTCGAGTCGTTATCTTCAGTTTTTTGGCCAGTTCATATACTCTTGTCTTTCTCAACGGTTCTCTCTCCTTTCAGGTACGGCTAACTGCAATATCCTGTCTGCCAGCTTCTCGTCCGTAATAGCGACCGCAGAAACGTTCTTCTTGCCAATTGCATTACCAAGCCTTGTCTTATCGGTCTTCATAAGGAACACAGCAGTCGCTCCATGATGGGAACACCGCTTGGCCCAATCGAGCTTTACGGAACTACTGGCATTGGAAGCAACCACTATGGCCTTGTTTCGTCGGCGACCTCTCAGATATGTTCTGATCGCATCCTTGCCCAATGCAACAGATCCTGCCTTACTTGCCAGGCCTAACAGGCCCAGAACTTTATCTTCTTCTATTACGTCACGTCTCCTGCTTGTAGTCAAGCACAATAACCTTGCAGCGGAACTCTTCAACATCTGCAGGTGAGCTAATAGACAGATCTTTCTTCTCTTCAATATCCTCAAAACTCTCAAGGAACTCATTAGCTGAAGAAAGCCCGAACTTCAAGGGAGGAGTCTTGTAGTGCATTGGAATAACAATGTTAGGATAAACAAGCCTGCATAAGTCTGCTGCTATCTTTCCATCGATCGTATAAACGCCACCAACTGGGACCATGAATACGTGAGGTTCCTTCAGTTTCTCTATGGTGTCGTCAGAGAGCATATGCCCAAGGTCACCGCAATGCAGAACTCTTATACCTTCTGGTGTAGTAACCTCGAAGAGGATATTGTCACCCCTCTTTGAACCATGCTGCTCATCGTGAAAGCTTCGATAACCCTTGATGGCAAAGCCTGCGATTTCCCTGCTAGAGGGATCTCCTACCAGCTCGAAATCACCCTTCACCAGGTTGTGGGCTGCATGATCGAAATGCTGGTGGCTTTCCAGTACTACATCCGGAGTGATGTCAGGAATCTGATACCCCACTGATTCATCAAAGGGGTCGATCAGAATTGTCTTTCCCATGCTTTCAAGAGAAAAACAGGCGTGCCCAAACCATCTGATCTTCATCACTGTCACCTCCGGTAGGTAATTATAGCACGGTTACAGAACTCGATATTCTCCCAAAGCAAACCCGGGACTTCTCCCGGGTCTGCATATCTCAACAGAAAGAGCTGCGATACTAGCAAATCAAGTAAGGCTGGGTTTCGTTTTCAGGATAGATATAGGAGCTCAGAACCGCACAGTCAGAATAACTCCTTTCAAGTGTACTCGATATCAGACCAACATACTCGTTAACTCTTTCTATTACCTCTTCCAGGGTACATGTTCCCTTTAATGCATAGATCAGGATTTCGATCGTGCTGTCGTCAGACGCTCTTATGTCCAGTGAATCTCCTTTTGCACCCAGAAGGATCTGGTGTGACAGGGTCTTGAGCACTTTACCAACAGCTTCCACTGATCTGCTTTCAGGTACCGAGAATTCCATATCGCAGACAATGTACATAAGCCTCCCTCCCCTGAGTCAAGATGTGGAACACAGAAGCCTCACCGGTGGCGCCAATCTCTCAGAGATCAACCCCCTCTCATTCAAAAACGGTGATGGAAAGAAGTTCAAGAAACAAACTCTGTATTAAGACAGGGAAAAACCTGAATCTGTTCAAGGTGGAAAGACTATATACATGCAGGTAAGGACGAGTTCGGAAGCTTCGTAAACAGTGCTATTTTTTCCCCAGCACTTTTTCTGCCGCTTCTTCCGCGAGAAGAGGCCAGAACGCATCTACAGTCTCTTCTTCCCAGTTGAAACCGGCGTCACGAAGTATCTTCCGTACTTCAAGACCATAGGAGTAATGATAAGCCTTCCACCAGAGTTCGCCTTCCTTCTCACGAAGCTTTCTGATTCGCTTAAGGCTTGACTTTTTCATTCGCTGAACTATTTCACTGACTGCCTTTTCCTTTTCTGCGTCTTCCAGCTGCATTTTTCCGTAGGTTTCGTCGTATTTCTCGGTGGTCATTAATAACACTCCTTGGCTTGCTTCGATTGAAATTGCCTAGTTCAATGATACAACAACCAGCCACTGATACAAGTGCAGTCTTTCAAGATCCTTTGATTTGTCTGTGATATAGTCTCGTTGTATTGAGGCGGAGGTGGATGATCTTGATACAAAGGTATGCTCTATCTCCCATGAAAGAGCTGTGGCAGGAGAGTCAGAAGTTCAGGAGATGGTTAATCGTAGAAATCGCTTACCTGAAAGCGATGGAAGAAGAAGGCGCGATTCCTGAAGGTACCGCTTCAAGGGTCGAGAAGAATGCAGTCATCGACCTGGAACTAATATGGGAAATCGAAAGAACAGTGGATCACGATGTCGTTGCCTTCATAAAAGCCGTCTCCCGGAACCTGGGAGAAGAGGAGAGGTTTTTCCACAAGGGCCTGACCTCATCGGACATTGTGGACACAGCACTGTCTGTGGCTATGAAGGAAGCCGCTTGCTTGATCCAGGAAGAGCTTAAGAAGCTTGCAGGGGCGTTGCTGAAGACTGCGAAGGTCCATAAGAACACAGTCATAGTCGGGCGAACACATGGGGTCCATGCGGAACCAACATCATTTGGTTTGAAAATGCTTGGCTTCTATTCAGAGACAATCCGCAACAAGAAGAGGCTCTCGGCAGCGATCGAAGCGATTTCTGTCGGCAAACTGAGTGGGGCAGTGGGGAACTATTCAAGTGTGCATCCAGATACGGAGAGCCGTGCGTTGAGACTCCTGGGGTTAAAACCGTGCTCTGTCTCTACTCAGGTCATTCCCAGGGACATTCACGCCGAATTCGTCAGTACCCTGGCGCTTATAGGCAACGAAATCGAAAGGCTTGCTACGGAGATACGTCTCCTTCAGAGGACCGAGGTCCTTGAAGTGGAAGAGCCTTTCAAGAAAGGGCAGAGAGGCTCTTCCGCCATGCCTCACAAGAAGAATCCTGTTCACTGCGAACGTCTTTCAGGGCTTGCCCGTCTGCTGAGGTCTTATACCGTTGCGGCTGGCGAGAACACAGTTCTGTGGCACGAGAGGGATATCTCCCACTCTTCGGTTGAAAGAGTGATTATTCCTGATGCAACGCAGCTGCTATTCTTCATGCTTCGGGAAATCACGGAGATTGTCTCACTTCTGCTAGTAAACGAAGAAAGGATGAGAGAAAACCTTTCGCTTTCGTATGGACTCGTGTTCTCTCACCGTGTCATGACAAAGATGATCGAAAGAGGTCTTAGCAGAGAGAGAGCTTACGAAATCGTCCAGAGAGAATCACTTGAGTCCTGGAAGAGTAGAGAGCCATTTATAGAGCGAATCAAGAGAGTGCCGGAGATTCTGAACATACTGGAGAGTTCAGAGATTGAAGAGCTCTTCGATCCCTCTTTCTATTTGAGAAACGTGGATGAAGTTTTCAGAAGACTTGAGAACGGAAGTGATTGCTATGAAAAAGATTGCGATAATCGGGACACAGTGGGGCGATGAAGGCAAAGGTAAGATTGTAAATTACTTCTCTTCAGATTTCGACTGGGTCGTGCGCTATTCGGGCGGCGCGAATGCGGGGCACACCATCTATTTCGATGGGATCCAGTATGTAAACCACTTGCTCCCATCATTACACCCGAGATCAGGTACAAAAGGCTTTCTGGGTGCGGGAATGGTGATAGATCTTGGGCAACTGATCGAAGAGATCAGGGTAATGTCAAGCAAGGCCGAAGGCTTTGCTGAACGGATATACATTGATCCAGAAGCCTTCATAGTGCTGCCCTGGCACAAACAGGAAGATTCTTTCCAGGAGGAGCACACTTCTCACCCCATAGGAACCACACGAAGAGGAATCGGCCCTGCTTACACGGACAAGGTATCCAGAAAGGGAATCAAGATATACTGGTTGTTCGAGGAAGACATTCTTCTGGAGTTACTTAAACGTATCTATTCAGAGAAGCAGAATCGCTATGGTGGGGTCGTCCTTGATGAACCTGACGAAGTTGCGAAGAGCCTTATCGCTCAGAGGCAGGAACTCGTTGATCTTGGTGTTCATTTCACGTCTTCCCTTGACATTTCGAAGCATTTGCGCGAAGAGTCTGTCCTCTTTGAGGGGGCGCAAGGGGTGCTGCTTGATCTGGACTTTGGTACATATCCCTACGTTACTTCTTCTTCCTGTCTGGCTCACGGAATAGCTGTTACCGGCTTCTCGCTGTCTGAACTTGATGAGATCTTCGGTGTGGTTAAAGCCTACACAACAAGGGTTGGAACCGGGCCGTTTCCTACAGAAGAGAGAACTGATATCACGTCAAGGATCCGCGAGAAGGGTAGAGAATACGGAGCTACGACTGGGAGGGCCAGAAGAGTGGGTTGGCTTGATCTTCCCGCGTTAAGGTACGCATGTGAGAGATCTTCAGTGAAAGCTTTGATTATGACAAAAGCAGATATCCTCGCAGGAACTGGTGATGTGAAAGTGTGCAGAGCATACAGGATAGGTGACAGGATCACCGAAATGCCCGCTTCCTCCCACGATTTCTTCAGGGCCGAGCCAGTATATGAAACACTTCCCGGGTGGAAAGACATTAGAGATACTTCTTTTGGCAGGTTTGTGGAGTATGTTGAGATGGCCGTCAAACGGCAGATTACCTATATATCGTTTGGCCCCGAGACTGATAAGGTCTATCATAGGAATGAGGTATGAACGCGGACTGATCCCTGTAAGAAAAAATGAGTGAATAACCATTATAAGCCGTGTATCAATCAGTTCTCACTTGATGATGCAGTTGTGGTAATATCTTCTTTGTGGCTCGGGGGTGATCTCATGCCTATTGTCTACGCGGTCGACGATGAGATGAACGTCAGAAGGCTTATTCGTCAGACCATGGAGAGTGAAGGCTACGAAGTCGACACGTTTGCTACAGCAGAAGAGGCCCTGGAGGCGATCCAAACCCGGCAACCTGATGTGGTTTTCTGTGATATCACTCTGCCAGCAATGGATGGCATTGAATTCATAAAGACGGTGAATGAAAAAGCATACGACTTTCGCATAATCGTTATTTCTTCGGTTACTTCGGTGGAAGCAGTAAGGTCTGCTTTCCGCCTCGGAATATGTGATTTCATTACAAAGCCTTTTACTCCCCAGGAACTGAAAGACAGCATTGAACAGTGTTTGAAGAGCGAAGAGAGCCTTCAGAAGCGTTCCAGGGAGATAAGGAAACTCGTCGACCAGAAGAAGTACCACAGGGCTGCTCAGCTGACCAGGAAGCTCTTCTTTGATTACCCGGAATCTGCCTTCCCTCATTTTCTTATGGGGCTGGTAGAGAAGAGAGACCATCCTAAAACAGCAGCAAAGCATTTCAGAGCAGCCATTGCCATAGACGATACATTGAAAGAAGCTGAAGCTGAATTGAAATCTCTCGGGGTAGAATGACGTGGCTATCATTAAGGGAACGGTCAAGAAGAAAGAGTATTACATTGTGATAATCGGTTGTGGGAGGCTGGGTTCGCGAATCGCGAGCCTTCTTTCATCACAGGGACACAGCGTCGTGGTTGTTGACAGGGACGAAGACGCCCTGCAAGCTCTCTCATACGAGTTCTCTGGCTTCACTATATTGGGAGAGGCCACTGAGCTGGATACTCTCAAGAACGCTAAGCTCGACAAAGCAGATATTGCACTTGTCCTCTCACCAGATGACAACACGAATATTATGATTGCCCTCGTTGCAAAGGAATACTTCAGCACCCCAAGGGTTATCGCACGAGCATACGATCCCAGTAACCTGGAGGTCTTCTCTCAGTTTGGCATTGAGATCATTTGCCCAACGCTCCTGGCTGTTGAAAGCATCAAGGAAGCACTCGAGATAGCAGGTGATGAATCGTGAAAGTGGTTATGGTCGGAGGACGGAATATCGCTTACCATTTGACCAGGGCCTTTCTCAACAAGGGGCACAGTGTGATAATTGTGAACAGGGACGAAGCCTTCTGTGCAGACATGGCGAAAAAGTTCAGAGCCACCGTTGTTCACGGAGACGGGAGCGACAGGCACGTTATCGAACAACTCGAACTGGCTAGAGACGATCTATTTGTTGCTCTGACGATGCACGATTCAGACAACCTGGTCTCTTGTCTTCTGGCGAAACAAGCCTTTGCCATAGAGAACACCGCTGCCCTGGTCAACGATCCTGACAACAAAGAAGTGTTCCGGAGAATGGGCATTCACACCGTTGTCAGTCCCACGGAGATTCTGGCAACTGCAATAGAAGACAGTATGCTGAGAGAGGAAATTGTCAACATCTTTCCAACCTCTGATAAGGTTGCCATATTCAGGGTCCAGATAACGAAAGAATCTCCGGTTCTCGGAAAAAGGATCAGAGAGGCGGAGATTCCAGAAGAGGGAGTTATCGGTGCTATCATGAGGGGAACAGACGTTGTGATTCCCAGAGGGGATACGATGATTGAGGAACAGGATGTACTGATTGTACTCATGAATGCCAAAGCACAGACCCGGGTGCTTGAGAGGTTGATTGGAGAAGAGTAATGGCTTCAATGTCCCTGAGGGAACGTTATAGGGTGATATTTGGTTACGTGGGGAACCTCTTTGTATTCTTTCCTTTGCTTCTGATGATTCCGGTGATCTTTGCTCTTGTGTCTCCGGATGAGATCGGTCACACCCTCCCTTTTCTTCTATCGGCCATAATTGCGTTTGCATTCGGTTTCATGCTTAAGGTGTCAACCAGGGTGAAGCCAAGAACGCCGATAACTCCGCAGGAAGCCCCGATAATCGCGGTTATTGCATGGATGATCTCCATCCTATTCTCAGCATTGCCTTTTGTTTTCGGGGGCCTTCTCGATTTCTCCAGAGGTATTTTTGAAGCGACAAGTGGCTGGACAACAACAGGATTGACCATGTTTGAAGAAGAGACTGTTCCGCGAGTCTTTCTTCTGTGGAGAAGTCTCATGCAGTTCTTTGGCGGAGCTGGTTTTGCTGTGATCATGATGTCAGCAATTCTTGGTCCCAGTGGGTTCAATTTGTATCATGCGGAAGGTCGTGTTGACAACCTTGTGCCCAACATCAGGCGTTCTATCAACACCATCCTTCTTATATATTTGAGCTATACTGCAGCAGGCTTTGTGATGTATGTTATCGCGGGAATGCCATGGTTTGACTCGCTTAACCATGCTCTCACCGCTCTTGCCACGGGGGGTTTTTCAACAAGAAACGCTTCGATTGGAGCTTTCAATAGTCCTGCAATAGAAAGTATCACGATCGTTTTGATGGTTCTTGGTGCGACCGGTTTTGGCGTACACTATACCTTCTGGAAAGGCAATTTCGGAGCGCTCAAGAAGAACGGTGAGTGGAAGACATTAGGTGTACTCCTTGTCATAGCTATTCCATTTCTTATGTTCAGCGCAGTCGGCGGACTTTTCGCTGGTCTTTCCGACAGTTTCAGGTACACAACGTTTCAGGCCGTATCGGCTCTTACAGGCACGGGGTTTTCAACGGCCGATCTTGTTCCCTGGCCATCAGTTGGGTTATATGTCCTTGCGCTGCTGATGATATGTGGCGGCATGATGGATTCAACGTCAGGGGGTATCAAGCAGTATAGAATCTATGTGGTATTCAAGTTCGTGATAAATGAAATCAAACGCATGCTCTTGCCCAGAAGTGCTGTAACTCAGGTTGAAATATGGAAAGCCGAAACAAAGACCTACCTTGATGATCTGATGCTCAAAGAGATTCTCCTTGTAATGACGTTCTACGTTGTTACACTTCTGGTCGGTGTTGGGATAATATCAGGCTATGGGTACTCTCTGAGCTTCTCGCTCTTTGAGTTCTCTTCTGCTTTGAACACTGTAGGACTTTCAATAGGAATAACAGGTCCCGATGCGCCGTTGGGCATCACCTGGACCCAGACAGCTGGCATGTTCCTGGGCAGATTGGAATTCATTGTCGTGATCTTCGCATTCTCGAGGTTCTTCAAAGACGCTGGGACCTCTCTGAAGGCCAGGAAAAGGAGTGATTAAGATAATCAACAGACTCAAAGGCACACAGGACATTCTTCCCGATGAGATCGAATTGTGGCAATACATTGAGGAAACAATAAGAAGTCTCTCGCAGCTTTACTCATTCATTGAGATAAGAACGCCGATATTCGAAGCCACAGAACTCTTCGAACGAAGCGTGGGAGAGACAACGGATGTTGTGCAGAAAGAGATGTACACATTTGAAGACAAAGGCGGAAGGTCGGTTACGTTAAGACCGGAAGCAACTGCATGCATCGTCAGGGCTTACATCGAGAACGGCATGATAAATCATGGAGCCCCACAGAAGCTCTACTACATGGGTCCAATGTTCAGATATGAAAGACCGCAGGCTGGCAGACTGAGACAATTCCATCAGTTTGGAATAGAGACAATAGGATCTGCACACCCCACGGCTGATTTTGAAGTCATCGAGTTTTCAGTTGCACTGTTGCGTCATCTCAAGCTTGAAGAGACAAAGCTCACCGTTAACTCCATTGGCTGCCAGAAGTGCAGGCCGGAATACAGGGAAGCCTTGAAAGCATACTACTCTGATAAGCTGAGCAACCTGTGTGAGGACTGTCAGAGGCGGTATGAAGTGAACGTCCTCAGGCTCCTTGACTGCAAAGTGGACAAAGAAGCAGCTGCCGGTGCTCCCAGCATACTGGATTACCTGTGTGATGAGTGTGCTGAACACTTCGATCAGGTTAAGGGTCTCCTTACCAGGGCCGGCATCAAGTACGAGATCGATCCAAGGCTGGTTAGAGGACTCGATTATTATACAAGGACAGCCTTTGAGATCAATACGGCTGCACTTGGTGGGCAGAGCCAGATTCTGGGGGGCGGACGATATGACGGCCTTGCTGAGTTTTTGGGAGGAAAACCGGTCCCTGCGGTGGGATTTGCCGCTGGCCTGGAACGCGTCGTCATGCTGCTGAAAAAACAGAGACTCGACATTGAAGCAGAAGAAGGAATGCTGGTTTCTATACTCCCGCTGGGTGATGCGGTGTTTCACCATGCATTTGACTTCGCATCCAGAATAAGAAGAAAAGGGATTCCAGTGTTTGTCGATGTAATGAACCGAAACCTCAGTAATCGACTCAAACATGCAGGGCGAATAGGGACACGGTTTGCCGTCGTGTTTGGTGACAACGAACTGGAAGCCAGTATAGTTACCGTTAAGAACATGATTGACGGCAGTCAGGCGCAGGTTGACGCTGCATATCTTGAGGACTATATAGAAGAGAAACTTGAGTTGAGCTAGGTTTTCAGACGTTATCTCCGAGCGTATAGAAAAGGATGCACGTGTTAATCCCTTATAATCTCTTGTAATCCCCCGAGTAGCCGTGATATAATTACTTGTGAATTCAAGGGAGGGATAACATATGGACAGAAGAGAAATGGAAGCGTTCCTGGACAGTGAGCCATCGATTCAGGATCTCAGGCGCTATGCGAAAATGCTGGGGTTGCGACTGAAAAGAAGAATGAAAAAGAGAGAAATCGTCAAACTCATTAGAAATGGTGTCAAGGACATACCATCATCCTCGGAGTCTTCTGTAACCAGACCGATAAAGGAAGAACCGGTCTATCCATCGAAGCCCGACTCATATCCTCTTCCTGACTCTTATGGAAGAGACAAACTGATTCTAATGCCGATAAACCCAAAGTGGATGCATCTGTGCTGGGATTTCTCTGAAGAGACGCTGGGGAAGATCAGGCAGAGTGGCAAGGACCTCGTTCTCAGAGTTCACGATGTGACATCGATCATTTTCAACGGTTCGACATCCAACAGAACGAAAGTGATGAACATTGCCTATGGTGCCAGGGACTGGTACCTCGATGTGGAAGCTTCAGATGCAGACTATATTGCTGAACTTGGCTACTTCGATGATGATTACGTGTTTGTGCCACTCATCCGTTCCAATGTGGCCAGAACTCCTGCTGATTACCCGAAGTTCGCAGAGGCTGAGACCTGGTTAGATCTGAAAAAGAGGAGAAGAGAAGCCAGGCCTGTTAGCGAGACTTTCATGTCGGATGCGATCAGGGCATCGAGCTCAGCGAGGATGGGGAATCCGAGTTCTGAGGAATACCTCAATTACCTTGCGAAGAGTGCCAGTGGAGGTGGGCGAAGATGAGCAAGGGGAACTTTTTACTGGTTCTGCATGCTCACCTTCCTTTTGTGAACCACCCCGATTTCCCGAATTTCATGGAAGAGAACTGGCTCTTTGAAGGGATAACGGAGACTTACATTCCTTTGCTTGAGGTATTCAGAAGACTGGATAAAGACGCTGTGGATTTCAAAGTCACTATGAGTATCACACCTCCCCTCATGGAGATGCTCACAAACACTGACCTGCAGAGGAAGTATATCAAGCATGTTGAGAAGCTTATAGATCTTGCTGGAAAAGAAGTTGAAAGAACTGCGGACGAGAATCCAAGAAAGCACAAAATGGCCGGGTACTATAAACAGCACTTCGAGAATACGCTCAATATATATAAGGAAGTAGATGGGGATCTCCCCCGTGCCTTCGCAGAGTTTCAGGAAAAGGGCAATCTGGATATCATCACCTGCAATGCTACCCACGGTTTCTTGCCCTTGATGATCAGACACCCAAGAGCGATCAATGCCCAGGTGAAAATCGGTGTTGAGTCCTACAAGCAACATATAGGAAGAAAACCCAGGGGGATGTGGCTTGCAGAATGTGGCTACGTCTCTGGCCAGGACAGTCATTTGAAGAATAATGGTCTTGAGTTCTTCTTCGTTGATTCTCACGGACTGTGGTACGCAGATCCTGCCCCGAGATACGGTGTCTACAGACCTGTAATCACTCCTGACGATGTTTTCGTTTTTGCAAGGGATCCGGAATCAAGTCAGCAAGTTTGGAGCGCGGAAGCAGGTTATCCTGGAGATCTAAGGTACCGTGAGTTCTACAGGGACATAGGCTTTGACAGAGAAGAGTGGTACATGAGACCTTACATGGACAGCAGTGGTGAGCGCAGCAACACAGGGATCAAGTACCACAAGATAACCGGGAAAGATGTCGACTTGAAAGACAAGGAGCACTACGATATCGACGAGGCTATGGAAGCTGTCAGGAGTCACGCCAGGGATTTCGCTGCGAAGAAGAGGGAACAGGTCAAGAACCTTTATGGTCAGTTCGAAGGTGTGGAGCCCGTAATAGTTGCTCCATTCGATGCCGAGCTATTCGGTCACTGGTGGTACGAAGGACCATTCTTCATTGAACAGCTCTTCAGGGAACTCGGCAAAGTCCCTGAAGTCGTGCCTTCTACTCCTACTGAAGTGATCGATTCACTCGAACAGGTCCAGGTTGCTACACCCAGCGATTCAACCTGGGGAGCCAACGGTTACAATGAAGTCTGGTTGAACGGAAGAAACGACTGGATATACAATCATCTCGACGAGATAACCGAGAAAATGGTAAGCTCTGCTGAACAATACCGGGACAACAACGATCCAAGAAAAGAGAGGGTCCTCAACCAGATGGCAAGGGAGCTACTTCTCGCACAGTCAAGCGACTGGGCCTTTATAATGACTACAGGCACTACGGTGGAGTATGCCGTCAATAGAACAAAGACTCATGTAAAGCGCTTCCTTGACCTTGAGGAACAGTTGAAGAATGATAGTATAGACGAAGCTTATCTCGAAACACTGGAATGGATCGACGGTATATTCTCGAACATAGATTTCAGGGTATATGCTGAGTGATCGGAAAAGCCCCTTTTTGAGAGATTTTTCTGGCTGAAGTTGCTTCCAGTAGATTTCGGGGGAGGTGAAAAACCTCCCCTTATTGGTTACAATGAAGAAAGAAACAAGGTTGTTGGAGGGAGTTGAGTTCGCTTATGAACACAAGACGTTTGATCAAACGCATACAGGCTCCTGTTATATGGGCAGTTGCGATCATGTTTGGAGCTGGTGTTGTATGGTGGGGGATAGCTGCCTACATGGGAGGAAGAAACCAGGGAGACTTCTCACCTGAGCCAGAGCTCACGCTTGCCGATGCGGTAGCAGTGCTCACCAAGAATGACGTTCAACTGGATGAGCCTATCTTCTGGGTATCATTCCGTGAGTACGAGACGGCTGTGAGAGAATCGCTGAATAACATAAGGCAACAGGGAATGACCGTGGATCCATATTTTGGCACGGCACAGGTTCCTGGAGAAATGGGGATTCGATATGAAGTGCTCAAGGATCTCCTGGATCAGCGAATCCTGAGGTACTACGCAAAAGAGCAAGAGGTTCTGCCCAGTAGTGCTCAGATACAGGCCGAGACCAAGCGAATAGTGGATGATTTTGTTGCCGATTCCGATACCAGGAATCAGATCATTCAGTATTACGGTAGCGTCAATGCTTTCACCGATATAGTTGAAAGGTTTGTCACGACCGAGCTTCTTGTGATGAATGCAAGTGCCAGAGCCCTGGGAGACGTCGATGAAGCTTTCAGGGAACACTTTGAAGCAAACAGGGATTCTATCAGGCGGGAGTATGAGAACGTAACGGCCAGCCATATCCTGACTGATACAGAGCAGGAAGCTCTTGAACTCAAGACACTGATCGAGAGTGGAGAAATCAGCTTTGCCGATGCTGCGGTCGAGTATTCTGTGGATGCTGGAAGTGCTCCCGAAGGTGGCGACCTGGGGACTTTCGGACGGGGACAGATGATCTTCGAGTTCGAAGAGGCGGCTTTCAATGCGTCTGTCGGAGAGATTGTGGGTCCTGTTGAAACCCAGTACGGACACCATCTGATTCAGGTGAGATCGAAGTCGACCTTCGATAGCCTGGAAGATCTGCAGAGTATGGGTCTCTATGAGGATCTGAAGAATGAATTCACCCAGCAGAAGTTCACAGAATGGTTCACAAACTACAAGGCATCAGGTAATTTCGGCTATGAATTGAATGACCCGGATCTCCTGCTCTATGACAAATACGAGAAAGCAAGAACTGATCCTGACAAGACCGAGGAACTCCTGAGAGAACTGGCCCTGGATCTGTTCCCTGAAGATGATGATGAGTCTGTCGCTCTCATGGAGAGCTATCTTCCAGCTGTTGTGTTTGTTCAGCTGGCTGACTCCAGGCTCAATCGACTCGACTCCACGGTGTACGATCTGGAAGATGCAGTCTACTACTACGATACTCTTCCCGAAGATCTGCTTGACATGTCAAGAGAAGAAATAGAAGAAGAGCTTGAAAGGTTGCCGGGAACTGAAGAGGTAGACGAAGCATCGGATACCGAAGTCGAGGAAAGCGAGACCGAGGAAGCCGATGAAAACCCCGAAGCCGATGAAGATAACCCAGAGGAACCTGAACCAGCCTCCTCCGAGCCAGGCTTCAGCAGGGAGGATCTTGAAGAAGCACTCAAGCTCAAGGATATTGAAGACAGGTTAGGCATCAGCTCTGCTGAGGAAGCCAGGAGCATGCTTGATGCAAAAAGCGCAACAGAGGCCGAGCTTGAAGAGCAGTTCAAGCGAGCTGTGAGATATCTCTACAACGACCTGCCATTCTCTTCGACTGTTCTCGAGTACATGTACAGGATCGAGAGGGACAATCCTGAAGTCGTTCTGCGTTACCACGAAAACAACTATGACAAGAACCTTTCCTTTATCATCTCGAACCGTGAAACGTTCCAGATGTATCTCGAGTACTACCAGCAGTTCCTGGGTCAACAGGCAGCCAGTTTCCTCATTGATATGCCCGTAAGAAACATGGAGGAAGATCTTCTAAGCCGGGTTGTACGAAACCCTGAGGCTTCAGACGATCTCAAAGTAACAGCGCTCTACCTCCTCATAGAGGTCTATGACAGACTGGCAAACCTTTATCAGGATTCCGCGGTAGCACGTGTCTACCTGATCACACAGAGAAACTACCTGGAGAAACTGGAAGAGATAATCCCGGGTGATGAAGGTGTGCTTCAGACCATAGAACTCGTGAACATCCAGATAGAGATGCTCGAGGAACAGCTCGAACCTGAGGAGATACTTGAACCTGAAGAACTTGAAACCGAGCTTGAGCTTGAAGGTCTTCCTGGTACTCTGGATGAACTTGACAATGAAGAGGATTTCGAGCTTGACATCGGACCATTCGGAACAGAATGATACCAAATAGAACAACGGGGTGCTTGAGTCACCCCGTTTTTTGTCTGGCTGGGGCGGGAGGATTCGAACCCCCGAATAGCGGATCCAAAATCCGCCGCCTTACCGCTTGGCCACGCCCCAATGCATCGAAGATTCTAACACCGCGGTGTAACCATGTCAACAGCGATGGAGGTGCGTTATGGCTCTGATAAAGGTATTGCTGAAACAGTCTGGGGAAGTTGAGCATGTTGCAGCTGGTACAAGAATCGATGAACTCGCCCGCAAACACAGCGATCTTTGTGAGTATCCGATCATGGCCGGCAAGATCGGGAACTCCATACACGAAATCACACGTAAGCTTCACAAGGACTGCGAACTGGAGTTTCTTGATGTCAGTGACAAAGATGGACTCAGAATCTACACCCGTGGAGTGTTATTCATACTGTTCATGGCAGTTAGAAACCTCTGGCCCGATGTCAGGCTTTTCATACACCATTCGCTGGGTTCAGCCCTGGTGTGTGACCTGGAGGGCAAGAAGGTAGATCAGAACGTCCTGTCGCTTCTGAAGAAAGAAATGGAGAGGATCGTCGATGAAGATCTCCCCTTTGAAAAGGACACCATAGACAAATTCGAGGCTATTGAGATGTTCAAAGAAGATAGACAGCTCATGAAGTCAAAGCTCTTCAAGTACAGGAAGAAGTCCACGGTCAACATATTCAGGTGTCAAGGGTATTTTAACTATTTCTACGGTTACATGCCATCTTCCAGCGGTTCGCAGCGGATCTTTGACCTCCTGCCCTACAGGGATGTTTTCGTGCTGAATCTTCCGACAACGAGCTCGCCCGGCGAAGTGCCTCAGTTCATTGACTATCCCAAACTCGCATCAGTAAACATGGAGGGAGCGAAGTGGGGGAGGATACTGGGTGTTCATGCAATTGGTGAGCTCAATGAGATAATCGCGGCTGGCACTGCAGAGACCACAGAGCTCATAAGAACCGCGGAAGCACTCCACGAGAAGAAAATGGCCCAAATCGCCGATTACATATACGAAAAGCCTGAGACACGCTTGATTCTCATAGCGGGACCGTCCAGTTCCGGGAAGACGACTTTCTCAAAGAGGCTGATGCTGCAGTTGAGAGTCGTGGGGCTGAGGCCGATTCAGATCTCGCTTGATGATTACTTCGTTGACCGGGAGAAGACACCCAGAAATGAAAACGGTGAGTACGACTTTGAATCGATTTATGCCCTGGATCTGGAGCTGTTCAACAGACAGATCGCCGCTCTGCTTGCAGGTGAAGAAGTTGAAACTCCCAGATTCGATTTCAGGACAGGCAAAAGGGTCTATGACGGCAGAAAGATTAGAATCGATTCTGACCAACCGGTCATTATCGAAGGGATTCATGGCCTGAACGAGCTACTTACCTCTTCAATCCCCAAGAACAAGAAATACAAAATTTATGTCAGCGCACTCACGCAGATGAACCTGGATGACATGAACCGCATCCCGACGACCGATGTCAGACTGTTGCGTCGAATCGTTCGCGATTACAGGTTCCGTGGCTACTCAGCGCTGACTACTATACGCATGTGGCCCAACGTGAGAAAGGGTGAGGAGAAGTACATCTTCCCGTTCCAGGAAGAGGCCGATGCGATGTTCAACTCAGAGCTGGCTTATGAACTTGCCACACTGAAGATCTTTGCCGAACCCCTTCTGGTTCAAATAGACGATTCAGTTCCCGAGTTCAGCGAAGCGAAAAGGCTACTCAGGTTCATCGATTATGCTTTGCCGATAACGACTATCGAGGAGATACCGCGCACCTCAATCATCAGAGAATTCATTGGCGGTAGTTCCTTTGCATAAAATGGAGGATGGTAGTCGTGCCAGAGCAGGTTGAAAAGAAAGCCGTGATAAACAGGCTCAAGCGAATAGAAGGCCAGGTCAGGGGCCTTCAGCAGATGATTGAACAGGAACGTTCATGTGAGGAAGTCATGACGCAGGTGTCCGCAGTCGTTTCAGCTCTTCAGCGCGTTTCTGAACTGGTTGCCAGGAGGTACGCTTATCGCTGTATTTCTGAAGTGGCCGAAAGCGGCAAGACTGATGCGATCGATGCCCTGATAGAAAACATAATCAAGCTTGGAGGTTCGAAGTGACGATTGCGGAAGGAGACATGGTTCTGATTGCATTACCTGATGGAACAGATTTAATCGTCCAGGCAACAAATGACGGTTATGTCTCGACACACATGGGCAACATACTCTTTGCCGAACTGATCGGAAAGGAATTCGGTTCTTTCATAGACGTGGGACGGAGAAAAGCTTACCTGTTCACTCCGGGAATCGTCGATCATGTCTTCACCCTGCAACGAAAAACACAGGTAGTCTATCCCAAAGACATGGGCTACATTCTGCTCATGCTGGACGTAAAAGCGGGTGACAGGGTCATCGAATGTGGTACAGGAAGTGGGGCTATGACGCTGGCCCTTGCAAGAAGCGTTGGTGAAACCGGAAAAGTCTATTCCTATGAGAAGAACGCCAGGTTTCTGAAGAACGCAGAAGAAAACGTCAGACTGTTTGGTCTTCATAATTGTGTCGCATTCAAGAACAGTGACATAGAAGATGGCATAGAAGAAGGCAATGCTGATGCATTCTTCCTGGATGTTCCTGATCCGCTGCCCGTTTTACCAGGTATGATAAGCGCCCTCAGGGGAGGGGGAAGGTTCTGCATCATCTGCCCAACGGCGAACCAGGTCCAGGACGCACTTAAAGAACTCAGGAAAGAACCGTGCACAAGAATCAATGTCTGGGAGACATTTGTCCGCGAGATGAAAACGAATCCTGATCGTTTCAGACCCGAAGACAAAATGGTCGGACATACGACCTATCTCGTCTTTGGCACGCGGACCATCTGGAAGGAGAGTTAATCATGAGAAAAAACCGCGTGATCAAACTAATTGCAATCGTGTTTCTTCTGACTTCTGCAGTACTTTTCAGCGCCTTCAAGACGCTCTCTTATGACGAAATCGTTTCCCGTTTCGATCCTGTCTTTGAGGTACTGACACACATAAGCAGGTCTTACTACAGTATCGACGATGTCACAATTGACAAACTCTTAGATGAGACCCTCAAAGGTCTTATGAAAGGACTCGACGATCCCTATGCGTGGTATTTCGATAGGGTCCAGTCTCGCGAGATCGACCTGGATACAGAGTCCAAGTATGGCGGAATAGGTGCGACAGTTCAGTACAACGCTGAGTACGACTGCCTGCTTGTAGTGGCGCCTATGGCTGGAAGCCCTGCCGAAGAAGTCGGACTGCTTTCGGGAGACCTGATCATTGAGATCGATGGGCACCTGGTCTCGGAGACCGGGTATTATGAGTCCGTAGAGTTACTGCGGGGAGTCCCGGGAACAGATGTTGAGATCAAGGTTATGAGAGAAGGAGAAGAGGACTACCTTTTCTTCACGATAACACGCAGAGAGATAGAAATAAAGACGGTGAAGTACGGTAGTTTCAATCATGAAAACGTGGAAATCGGGTATCTTCAAATTACCACATTCAGCCGTCCAACGCACCAGGAATTCCTCGAAGCCCTCACTATTCTTCAAAACACCGATGCACTGGTCATTGACCTGCGAAACAACACGGGGGGATTACTTTCAAGTGCTTTGAACATATCGAACATGCTCGTTCCTCGCGGGCGTGTCGTGGTTACCATACGTGACCGTGACGGGAGAGAAGAGATCTACAGGTCAAGGGGAAGTCTCATGTCATCATGGCTTGAGGACAAACCCATCGTCTTGCTGGTCAACGAAGGAAGCGCTTCTGCATCAGAGATTCTTGCTGGTGCTCTCAGAGACAACGACATTGCAAAGATCGTTGGTGAAACGACTTTTGGCAAGGCAACCGTCCAGAGTGTCTACGAACTCTCAAATGGTGGCGAGATCTGGTTACCGTCGGCACGTTATTTCACACCCAGTGGTACAGATATTCACCTGAAGGGGATCATTCCTGATATAACCGTTGAGGCAACAGAAGTCGCCGTGGCTGAATCAAGAGAGATAACCCTGGCTGAGGCAAGAATAGATATCGAAGGAGATCTCCAGCTGAAGACTGCTATTGAACTCATCATAGAGAGCATCTGGTGACACAGGATTGAATGGAACAGTTCTTTGATGCTCTGTTCAAACCCTCCAGGGCAGTAAAACATGCTGATGGATACGCACTTTTTGTTGCACCACTCATATGGTTGGTCACACTGCCCTGGTTGCTAAGGATTTCCGGCGAGCTTTCGACAATTGGTGTAAGAATCTCTTCAGTCAAACTGGCCATTGTTGTGCTGGTTATCATCTGGGCGTACGTGTTTTCGATGGGGAGTCTTTATCGTCTCCTTTTCAGAGGCACTGAGACGATGCAATTCTCGGTGGTTATTTCATTCTTGCCTTATGTGTTCAGTGTCTTCTCTTTGTTGGCGGGAGATTATGCTATTCTAGTCTTGATCTTACTCTCTGTATGGTCAGGCGCGATTGAGCTACTGGCCGTTCACGAGCATTCGAGCAGGAACCCACGCGGTAGTGTCTATGTCTCACTCATCATCAAGTTGTTGAGAGTAAGCGTATTCTTCTGGCTGGTGAGTAGTTGGTGGAGCATATGAGGAAGTTCAGTGAGACTGTTGTAAGATTGAGATTACCGATTATCTCTTTCTTTGCGATAATGGGGATTCTGGGTGCTTACCTGTCGACCAGGCTGGTTGTCGACTCAGACTGGCTCAAGATCCTGCCCGATGAAGATCCCATCGTTGTTGAGAATCAGGCGTTCATCGATCAGGCAACTTCCCAGGATACCACTTATCTGGTTCTGAAGACTCTTCCAGGAGACGAAAATCCACAGCAGAGCCTCAGAAATGCAGCAGCTGCGATTTATGAGAGCATGACTGAGATTCCCCATGTCACAGGACTTGTCAGGTTCGACGTGTTCTCAGACCTTGGTTCTCTGGGTCTGTTGATGATCAATCCTTCTCAGTTTTCAGAGCTGGCTCCTTCGGAGCAGGAGATCTCAAGGGATCTTCAACGACTGATCAACCACGATTTTTCCGCGATAAACAGTCTTGGAATGACCGCTTACAGGTTCATCGGATTGAGAGACATAGTCGGTAACGCTTCAGAAGAGGATGCTTTCCTTAACTACACGCGAGAACCACCACAGCCCCCTGAAGGAGAACCGATGTTACTGGTAATGGGTTTGAGCATGAGTGGTCCTTCATCGGAGCTTGACTACGTCGCAAGAGCCATCCCCGAGTTGAGAAGATGGCTAACTGAAAAGCTTCAGCCGTTTGGCGTGACCTTTGCCATGGCAGGTAACCATATGGGGGCCTATGAATCTCACAAACAGGCCAACAGGGACTTCCTTCTGACATCCATTCTCTCACTCACCGGGATCGCGGTCATATTCTATGCTGCATATTCAAGTGCCATAATCACGTTCTTCATATTTGCATCACTGGCGATATCCATGTTCATAACGCTAGGGCTTGCATATATCCTTTTTGGTTCTCTCAATATTGTAACCACATTCGTGAACGCCATTACGCTTGGACTGGGCATAGACTACGGTATCCACATGATCACAAGGGTATCTGATGAAGCGAGAAAGGAAAGCAGGGCGTCCAGGGTACTTTTCAAGACGTATTCCAGGATAACGAGACCACTCCTGGCGAGCATGTCGACTACCCTGATCGTATTCTGCATTATCGCTGCCATTGATGCCCCCGCGATCAGGGAACTGGGTATCCTGACAGCCATCGGGATAGTAGTCTTCTTCAGCACCATGTATGTTTTTCTACCGGCTCTGTCGCTTCCAACGATTTCGAAGAAAGCTTCTGGAGCAAAGATCCACTCCCTTGACAGATTCTTCTACAGGTTCACAAAGGCCGAGCAGAAGCGGGGTCCTGCTTACGCCGCCATCGTTGTTGGTGTACTTGTCATTCTTTTCTACCTGGGTTATGTGAACCTGACCAAATTCACCTATACACCGGTCGGCTTGATGTCTTATGATTCTGAAACACTGAGCACGGCCAGGGAGCTCGAGCGGGCATTTGGGGGCAGCATTATCAATACAGTGCCATTTGTGCTGAGTGATCTTGAGGAAGTGCGTGCTTTCAAGGAGGAGTTTGCGGATAATCCATACGTGAAGACGACATTGTCAGTGCTGGATCTTCTTGAAGGGGGCGAGCTCGACAACCTTGAGCAGTTCGGAAGCCTCATGGCTGAAGCCGGCAAGATAAGGGCCTCGCCACTTGTGGAGGCGGTTCTGAAGAAGGCCAACTACTACGATTTTGCGATAGAGTTTCTCGATAGAGCAGAGAAGGTTGAAAACAGCGAACAGTTGATGGAGCTGATTGTTGAAGTGCTTCCCGAAGCCCTGAGGGAACAGTTCATATATGAAAACCATCGTGGAGAACTGTTCTTTGTGCTTTCAGTCGAACCGATTTCGAATGTTTTTCAAAATAACCTTCTCAAACTGCTCTTTGACGATATAGGGGATAAGAGTGAAAGAGCAGGTGGTTATCCCAGGGTCTTCTATCACATCATGGACGTTGTAAGGAAGAGTGCTGTCCCGATTTCACTTGTGGCCATTGCGGCAATCTTCGTTGTTGTGCTGATCGAGAGAAAGAGCGTCTTAGACAGCCTGAAGGTTGCCATACTCATTGGCGTAATACTCTTTGCCATGTTTGGAATGATGGAGATCATGGGCATAGAGACATCGTTCATAACGGTTGTTTCTGCCCCACTGATAATCGGGATTGGTGTAGATAGTCTCGTTCATATGGTACATGGATCAGAGAAGAAGAATCCTATGGAAGCTGCCAGGACACTGAAATCAGTCTCAATGTCTTCAGTAACCACGATGTTCGCGTTTTTGAGTTTCGTGTTTGCTCAGGGGAGACTCCTGAGACAGTTCGGATTGGGATTGGCAGCGGGTGTGTTCATTTCGCTCGTTGTTGCAAGCATTCTTGTACCTGTGCTACCATGGAGTGAAAACAGAAAGGACGGGGATTAGCGATGCCAGTGCACTTTCTATCTGCGTACTTAATTGCCAACCACGCTTTTGTTAATAACACGAAACTCAAGACTTACGATGAAAGGAAGCTGATCAGGCATTTCATATGGGTCGCGCTTGTCTTTCTTGCCCTGACATTTGATGTTCTGCTTGCCAGCGCCGGCGGTATCGCGATACTCGGATTGGCGGTTGTGCTGAATTTCGGTCTGAGATTTCTCGATAGAAAGATTCCAAACTTCCTTGTAGAGTTGCTTGCAGTGATTGTCTTCATCTCGCTCTCAGCAATTACGTACGCCTATTTTGCCAGCTCCTACATAACACCGGTTTTTTCATGGTACCTCTGTGGAATGCTCGTTGTAACCGTTGGTGTTACATACTTCCTGAGGAGGACGATAATCAGCAAGTTATCAGCCGACTCCATCGGCATCACCGAACGACTCGTCATCTTCATTTTCCTTTCTGCCGGGCGTTACGAGTGGGTGGCGATCTCTGTTCTCGGTGGACTTCTTTACAGGCTGATCTTCTCCAAATCTCCAAAGACTGAATGGATAGTAAGTCCAGCCGCTGGTGTTCTCGTATCCATGCTATGGTTGGTGATGATGAGAGGGCTGTTCTGATTGTTGTATGCTATAGGAGACATACACGGCTGTCTTGGTGCGCTCAAGCAGCTAATAGAGAAACTTCCCCTTGACGATGAGGACAAGATCGTATTCATTGGCGATTACATTGACAGGGGCCTGGAATCTCGAGGTGTGGTCGATTTCCTCATAGCACTCTCTGCAAACCACAACTGCGTGTTCATCAGGGGAAACCACGAACAGATGCTCCTCGACTACGTTGCCAAACGAGACGATGGTAAGATCTGGGCTTTCAACGGTATGCGGCAGACCGTAGACAGTTACGGAGGGCTCGGCAACCTCCCCGGTTACCATATGGATTTCTTCAATGAGACGAGGTATTTGTATGAGTATGATAAGTGGGTCTTCGTCCATGCGGGGGTAAGACCAGGGATCAGCCTGAAGGGTCAGGATAGTAATGATCTTATCTGGATTCGTGAGGAGTTTGTGTACTCTCCTGAGCCCCTGAAGAACAAAACCGTTGTCTTTGGACATACACCCTTTCTTTCTGGTCCGCTCATCCATGACAGCAAGATCGGTATTGACACGGGGTGCGTTTACGGAGGCATTCTTACGGCAATCCGAATAGACGATATGAAGATCTTTCAGCAAGACTGCAGATAATCTCAGCCTGACAGATAAAAGCAAGGACCGGCCTCTTGGCCGGTCCTTGCTTTGTCAGTGTGTGAGGATCAGGGGTAGATGCCTCTGAGTTTCGTAGCCGTTGCCACTCTTTCAATCGAGACAACGTACGCGGCGGTTCGCATGTCGGTATCGTACTTCCTGGCTGTGTTCACAACAGAGTAGAACGACTCTCTCATGATCTTGTGAAGGGCCTTCCTGATATCTTCAAGATCCCAGAAGTACCATTGCAGTCCCTGCACCCATTCGAAGTAAGAGACCACAACTCCTCCAGCGTTTGCGAGGAAGTCTGGAACAACGAATATATCTTTCCCGGCAATGATGTCTTCCGCTTCTGGCGTCATCGGACCGTTGGCCCCTTCGACGATGATCCTTGCCCTGACGTCTTTTGCATTGTGTTCATCGATCGCATTTTCAAGAGCAGCAGGAACGAGCACATCAACATCCATTGCGAGTAGTTCATCGTTTGTTATCTCTTCGGCCTTTGGATAGCCCTTTATGAGACCCTTGTTTTCATCGCGATAGCGAATGAGATCGTCAACATCGAAACCGTCAGGATTGTACAGACCACATGAGACATCACTCACACCGACAATCTTGCATCCTACTTCATCCTTCATCAGCTTGGCTGCGAATGAGCCGACGTTTCCAAATCCCTGAACGGCCACCGTTGCACTGGAGGGGTTGTCTCCCTTGTACTTCAGGGCTTCTTCTGCCGCAATCCGGACACCTCTTCCTGTTGCCTCTGTCCTTCCGGCAGAGCCACCAACATCCAGCGGCTTTCCGGTTACAACACCCAGAACCGAATGACCGATGTTCATCGAATATGTGTCCATGTACCACGCCATCACCTGAGCATTGGTGTTAACGTCAGGAGCGGGGATATCCTTGTCTTCTCCGACGATAACCTGTATCTCAGAGAAAAATCTTCTCGATAACCTTTCGATCTCAGGCATCGAAAAAGGTGTCGGGTCTACCTTGACACCACCCTTTCCGCCCCCGTATGGGATACCCACGACAGCTGCCTTCCATGTCATCCAGAACGCAAGTGCCTTAACCTCATCAAGAGTCACATTCGGATGGTACCTGATACCCCCCTTGGCTGGTCCTCTAGCCACATTATGCTGCACCCTGTGCCCCGTGAATACCTTGATCGATCCATCATCCATTCGCACGGGGAAGTTGACGGTAAGCTCTCTTTTCGGGTAAGCGAGCACGTCACGAAGGTTTGGATCGAGATCCATGATGTCCGCAGCCTTGCGGAACTGTTTCAACGCATTTTCAAACAGGCTTACTTCGGCCACTGTGATTCCTCCTTTGCTTAAATTCCTTCCGTACTGATTGTAAAGCCATAAGGACTTGTGAACAACCGCACAAAATACTGAAGAGAGATGTTTAACGCCAATTAGCGTTGCAGTGATCGTTTATGCATTACGGTTACCGCGTATGTAATATCTTGCAAAAAAACGAGGCGGGGAAGCCCCGCCTTTTGGTACCCCCGGAAGGAATCGAACCTTCATTTGCGGATTAGGAATCCGCCGTTCTATCCGTTGAACTACAGGGGCAAATTCAGGGAAATTATAACATCAGCAAAGACAGCTTTCAACGCTATTACCGCAGCAGCAAGCATGAAGCTTCGAATACTGAATCGTTCAAGATAATTCGTTGCCTCAGAAAACACTCTACTCAAATAACCAGAAGTGTATCTGCCATATTACAGAAAATGCTGTCAGGTTTGAGTTGCTCCTGGCTCACCATGTTTCTTGAAGGAAAATCTTCCCAGTCACTGCAAAACAGCGATGTCATGCAGATGAGCACAGATAAAGTGATCAAATGTGCGAAAGCTGACAGAAAACATTCGTTGAGTCAAATACGAATCTACTCGAAAAGAGCGCGATGAGAATACCCGGTCTTTCGACTCGTGATCTGGTACTGACTAATCACCAACAATACTCTTCGTGAAGCACTCAGTATTTACGTAC
>CAZSXB010000007.1:23033-59356 GCA_964611155.1 uncultured Thermotogaceae bacterium | reverse complement strand
CTTCGTCGATTGGCTTCAGACCTGATTTTGGTCTTCAGCTTCGTGTGCTTACTTGTACACTCCGCTTCACCACGGTTCTTGTGGTTCCGCTTCTGCCTAGCTCTTGGGCACCCGCTTCGTGGCAAGATCTAAGCCACTCAGCTTCTCGACACGGTTTTCGTCGATCAGCTTCACCGCCCGGTGGTATGCTGTGGTACTTCTCTTGTGGCAACGAGTGATACACCTTTTCCGTCGATATCTTTGACAATTACCTGTCCAACTGAGACAGGGGCGTCAACTGATATTTGCTTGATCTCTTTCATCTTCTCTCTGATGATGGAAAGCTCTATGGGACCGGAGGTTCTCACAGAGGCAAGCTCGCAAGCCCCCCCGTTCACTTTGATACTCGTGGTAAGAATCCTTGTTGGGTTTATGAGCTCGTCAATGGCATATTGCTTACCTCTCGCGCACTTGTTTCCTTCGATCACGTATTCATTGCCATCTTTCTTGACAGAGATCCTGCAGCCCACGGGACAGATAGTGCATGTAATATGCCCCTTCATGACAGCACCTCCACGGTAAGTCTTTCCAGGTCTCTTATCTTATCGAGCTTGTCTTTGTTGACGACAAGCTGGAGCATTTCACTGGGAACTCCGTAAACGAAGTCTTTCTCTATCTCGAGTTCTCTTACTATGACTTTTCCCTTATCCATAGGGGCTTTTAGCCTCAAGTATATCCGCAGATGTTCGTTAGGATCCACCATATTGGGAACAAGCACTCCAACCATGCCCTTTCGAACAACAGGGATTCTCTGCGACCGGCCTGCGTTGCCAAGAGCGTGAAAAGCAGCATGTCTGCCAGCAATCCAGCCTTCCGCTGCCACATAATCAACGAGATCAAAAACAGCCACATTGTTTCCGGCGGCGAATATACCTCTAGCACTTGTCTCGCATGTATTAGAAACGCTCAGTCCCTTGTTGACAGGATCTGTGTCGAGATCTCTAACATAGTCTTCAACTTGAGGAATGAGTCCAGCAGAGAGAACAAGCGTATCCACTTCAAAGGACCTGGCCTTTCCCGAAATGGGATTGAATTGTTCATCGACTTCAGATACTTCAACTGATTTAAGCCTTCCGTTTCCCCTGACACTTGTCACAGTATTTGAGAGAAGCAGTGGTATTCCGAAATCTTCAAGACATTGAACCACATTCCTCGTGAGTCCACCCGGGTAAGGCATGCGTTCTACCACAGCGACTACTTCCATTCCTTCAAGTGTAAGTCTTCTGGCCATAATCAGGCCAATATCTCCAGAACCAAGTATCAGTGCCCTGTTTCCTGGAAGATGGTTTTCCAGGTTAACGTACCTTTGGGCAAGTCCTGCCGGGAAGATTCCTGCAGGTCTGTCACCGGGGATCAGTAGTGCACCAAACGGTCTCTCCCGTGCCCCTGTTGCAATGATAATTGCTCCCGCAGTGATTTTCTCTCCTCCGGAAGGCGAGATCACATAGGCCGAATTGCTCGAGAAGTCAATGTGCCTGACATAGGATCCACAAACAACATGAACATCTCTTTCTCTCAGCTCATACTCGAGCTTGTGAGAAAACTCGGGGCCAGTCAGTTCCTGCTGATAGAACTGCAAACCAAAGCCGTTATGAATGCATTGATTCAGTACTCCTCCAACTGCGTCTTCGCGTTCCAGAAGTATCACATGGGCCCCTTCTTTTGCTGCACTGACGGCTGCTGCCATGCCGCCTGCACCGCCTCCGACTACCAGTACATCAGTCTTAGTGTTCTTCATGGTCTGACCTTCCCATTCAATATCCAGGTGTTCTTTTCGTTGAGTTTGACTTCTGAAAGCTCTGTTCCCAGTTCCCTTGAGAGAATCTGTGCAATTCTCCAACCACAGAAACTCCCCTGGCACCTTCCAAATCCTGCTCTAGTACGAAATTTAACTCCGTCTATCGTTCTAGCGCCCTCTCTGATGGCATTGATTATCTCCCTTTCAGAGACTTCATTACACTGGCACACAATTTTTCCGTGAAGGGGGTCATCGTCTATCATTCTTGCAATTTCCTTGAAAGGGAGCTCATTGATCTTCTCGGTTTTCGGTAACCTGGTTACAATTCTATCTTTTGGTTCTGCCGAGAACTCCAGTATCTGCGGGATCATCTCGTCGACGACCAATTCAGCGATGGCAGGTGCCGCTGTAAGCCCGGGTGAACGAATGGCACCAACTGTAATGAAGTTCTTGACCCGATCATCTGCCTTTATGAAGAAATCCCTTTCGTCTGTGTCGGGTCTTAGCCCGGCAAATGACTTGATGATCCAGTTATTGCGAGAGATGCCCGGCACCAGTGAATCTGCAGCATTCATGACATCACGGAGTCCCTTGTCAGAAGTAGCTACGTCATCAGGTGTGTAGCTGTCAAGCTTCTCAGATGTTGGACCAAGCAGGACTCCCCTGTCGACAGTTGGAAGTACAAGCTTTCCCTTTCCCTCTTCAGATGGAGTAGGGAAGATTATTGACCTTATCATTCCGCCTGCGAGCTTGTCCAGAAGAATATACTGGCCTTTACGAAGCTTCACGGTTGGAGTAACGACACCGAATATAGATGCCACCTCGTTATAGTGCACACCGGTTGCATTGATAACGCAGTCTGCAGGAATTCGAGTCCCAGACTCCAGAATAATATCTTCCACACATCCATCAGAGATATTACACCCGGTGACTGGATCACCTGTGATCACTCGAGCCCCGTTCATACGTGCAATATTTGCCGCGGCTATAGCTATCATCCAGGGCTCCGTTATTCCTGCACTGCTGCAGTGAAGTGCATGTTCATAGTCTTTCGAAAGATTTGGCTCGATCTTTCTCAATTCATCCTTGTCGATAATCCGCAAACCTCTGGCCCCGTTCTTTTCCCCGTTTTCTAGCAGTTCCTGAAGTTGCTTGATCTCATCAGGATTGTCCCTGGCAACAACAAGAGATCCCGTTCTCTTAAAAGGAACGTTCAGTTCTTCACAGAGATCTGTGAAGAGAGCATTTCCTTTTACACAGAGAGGGGCTCTGACGGTTCCATGTGGATCATCGTAACCGCCATGGACAATTGCGCTGTTTGCTTTCGTTACACCTTGTCCAAGATCGCACTTTGCCTCAACAAGAACAGCGCTCACATTTCTTAGAGTTGAGAGCTTTCTCAAAATCAGGCTGCCACAGATGCCTCCGCCAATTACGACAATCTGCATGATGGGCCTCCAAAAAGAAAACCACGCCAAGTACGGCGTGGTTTTCTCCAAATAGTCTCTACCACGAATGAATTATAGCATGCTAGATCTCATGATATTCTTTTGTTCACATTGGCAGTATATCATTTTACTGAGGAGGTTCACAATGCTTAGGGGAATCATCGCTGCACTATGGGAAAAGAAAGTTACTCCGGACGGCATTTTGCCATCGACAGTTTTCTTTCTCGACGGAGGATTGAAGGAGCTTTCAAGAAGGGTTGAGCTGTTTAAGAGTAGCGGTAAAACAGTATTTGTAGATATTGACTTTGTCTCGGGACTTCAGGGTGACAGAGACGGAATTGATTATCTCAAGAGCATCGGAGTTGACGGCATAATAACAGCGAGGATGAGAACGTACAACGTTTCTACAAGCGCCGGGCTTCCTACTCTCCTCAGGTTCTTTGCACTCGATTCCAGGGCAGTTGATAAGGGGCTTCAACAGGTATCTCAGAATAACGTTAGAGCAATCGAGATTCTCCCTGCTATGGCGGCTGCGAAGGTTGCCGGCAGAATCAGGGAGTTTGTTCCCAACATAAATATCGTTGCCGCTGGTCTGGTTAGTAGTCTGGAAGAGGTAGAAGAGCTCAAAAAGCATGTTGATGCCGTATCTGCCAGCTCAGAAAAGCTTTGGAAAGCAGTGTGGTAGTAAGGAACAAGAAAGAGGCAGGGATTCTTTCTCCTGCCTCTTCTTCCTTGAAAGTGTTTTGTAACTAACGAATCCGCATAGGATCGTTTCTGTTGGTGATGTTGAAGAACAGGATATCTTCGACGTTTATCAGTGCCAGCACCCTGTCTCCTGCTATGATTCTGCTACCAGAGTCTATTCCAGGAATATCGGTCATATCTCTTATCACTACCGGAGCACCTGGTACGGATATATCGATTATGCTCAATCCGCGATCAGTTAGCGCATAGACAGTACTCGCCGATACAGCAATGTCGTTGCATATGAAATACCTTCCTATCTCTCTCTTGGACATCGTGGAGAGGTTCAGACTGTAGAGTCCGCCCTGGGCTCCTGATTCACCTATGAAAGCAAAGCCCCCAACATATTCGACAGCACGAGTGAAACCGTCAAGAGAAGCCAGGCCAGCTATTTCATCCATGCTTGATCTGTATGTTCCTGCATCGGTCCTCTCCAGAATCTTAAGACCTGAAAGGGCATCGGCAATAAACATGGTGGACATATTATCGTCAAAGGCCATGTCAGAAGGACTGATGAGGCCACTGAAGACACTAACAGGGGTTCCTGGGATTCCTTCCGGACTCAAGGGTACTCTGAGCACTCTTCCGGTACCCCTGGAGTCAAGTATCCACAGGAAGCCATCTATCAGGAGCAATTCCTCTGCGAACGAGTTGGTATTCTGTTCTGCCAGCATTGTTACTCCCCGTGGGGCAAGTTCATATGTTCTCAGCACTCCGGATCTGTCGATAATATAGAGCTTGTCATCCGACATGATTGGTGGCAGGACTGCATTTATGCCTGTAGCAATCGTTGTGATTGTGGGCGTTGTTCGTGCATCAGTGAAGTACGCCAGGCTCACATTTCTGTTGATCACATAAGTGAAAGTATCAACAACCTGCTGTGTTCGGAAACTTGCTACAGGGCTTTCGACTGCTCCTGCGTCTCCTGAGTCAGCAACGACTCTCCAGAAGTACTGAGTATTCGACTGAAGTATCCCAGGAATCCTGGCACTTGTTCCACCTGTCTCGAGAACCAGTTGAAGGTTATCTCTACTTGTACCCATGTAGACCCTGTACGTAACAGGGTAACCAGCGGAGTCACCTCTGGTCCACTGAAGCTCCGGAACCAGGCGAACGTTTCTCTCTTCATCTGTGGGGAATCGAATCTCTGGTGCGACCAGAGGTATCTCCCCGGTTGTAAGAGATCTCGTTTCGGAAGTTACGGTATCCCTTCCGTCACTTACAGTGACTCTCCAGAAGTACTGTGTATTGGCTCCGTAGGTCCTTATCGACAGGCTTGTCTGAGTAGTTGTCTCGATCTTCTCAAGATTGTCTCGGGTTCCGAAGAAGACCTCATATGTGAGGGGATCATTGTCCAAATCTTCTCCCTGCCATCTGAGAGTGATAACCCCTGTTATCCCTGTAGCATTGTTTGCAGGAGATAGCAATCTTATGGTAGGAGGATGGTTACGGGTAGTGAATCGCCATACTGGAGATCGTGAAATGTTCCCATGTTCATCTCTTGCAACGACTTGCCAGGTGTAAACTGTGTTTCCTGAAAGTCGCTGGTCAAGAGTTACTCTTGAATCCTCGAGATTTCTGAACAACGGGGTGTTCATGTTGTTCAGGTAGACATCGAACCTGATGTTATCGCTATCGGGATCTTCGTAACTCCACGAGAGGACGACATCCGTTACGGGGACATTTGTCATGTTGTTGGAAGGGGCAGGATTGAACAACCTGGTTGGTGTATCAGGAGTTCTGAAACTGAATACAGGTCCCTGCTCTACACGCTCGCCTACCGCGCTGATGCTCCAATTGTATGTTCTGTTACCCGGGAGTTCCTCGGGGTAGACAAATGAAGTCGACGTTCCTGCATCATGACTGTCAAGCAGATTACCTTCCTGGTCAAAGAGATTGAACACGAATTCAGGATCATCCTGTGCGCCCCTGTAGTTCCAGGTGAAAGTTCTTTCTGCATCAAGACTCGCACCGTCAAGAGGCCTTGAATATGTAAGGGCACCAGTTCGCGCCCTCATCAGCACGGGTTCTTCAATGGAACCTACTGCACCATGCGGGTCAGTAGCCCTTATGTATACGTAATAGTCAACACCGGGAGCCAGGTCTTCCCTATATGTGAAGGAATCAATGTCTTCACCACTTGTGATGACTCTCATATCTTCGACACGGTCTGATTCCCCCAGCAAGAGTTCAACAAACACCGGCTCACCCTCAGGATCCCGGGCCTCCCAGACGAATCTTACGGGGCTTGTTAAAGCTATCATCGAAAGTTTGTCGGGCGAAAGGAGCCTTACCTGGGGCGGAAGGTTTCCTGTTCTGAAAGTCCCTCTTGTGCTTTCGTTGATCTTTCCTAAGCTGTCTTCAACAGTGACCCACCAGGTATACTCCGTGAAGGGGTTCAAGGATTCCAGGGTGTACTGCATTCTGCCCATTCCCATACCCATGGGTATTTCCAGAGCGTCTCGACCTGCCTCTGATATGTAGAGAAGCACTTCAATCTCATCATCGTCAGGATCGTAAACTGACCATTCGAGCACAACATCCTCAGTATCGACACCTTCAGATCTGTGAGATGGGCGAAGCAGTTCAGGCCTCTCTGGAGGAAGGTTCAGTGTTCTGAAAGACCATACGGGTCCAGCAGTCTGATCCTTTCCATCATCTGCGATTACCTGCCAGTAGTACTGCCTGTTTGTTTCCAGGCGCTCCTGGAGTTCGAGCCTTGTGCGCTCTGTAGAGAAGGTTTCAGGATCTTCAAGATCCGGGTCAGTGCCTATTCTGACCTCATAGACGAGTGGATCACCATCAGGATCAGAGCAAGACCAGAGCAATAAGGTATTGTCTACTGTGACGCCTGTGGCTCCAGGTTCAGGAGCTACTGCCACGGGTATGTCTGGCGGAGTATTTACTGTATAGAAGACCCTTTCATCACTCCAGGTCTCTGCTTCCTTTGAATCAATGGCTTTCACTCTCCAGGAGTATGATTTTCCCGGGAACAGGTCATAAAGTCGAACCTCTGTCTCCTGAGTCTCAAAAAACATCTCTTCGCCATCATCGTCGATAATCAGTAGCTCAAAAGAGATGTCGTCACCATCAGGATCATACGCTTCCCAGCTTATGAGTACTTCAGCAGGGAAGAGCTCTTCCTCGTTCTCGGGAGAAATCAGGTTCACCACGGGCGGTCGATTATCTACCACAAAGGAAGCCTCAAGAATAGTCTCGCCACCGTGTTCATCGGTTGCAACTATTGTCAATGTATATCTGGCCGCACTCTCAAGTTCTTCGAGCGTAACTGATTCCAGTCTTGACTCTGAGAGAACAGGAGAAGGATCATCATCATTCCTTGCAACGAACACGTTGTATGTAACGGTTGTGCCGTCAGGGTCATAGCCCCGCCAGCTCACGACGACATCTCTTGACACGCCGTAAGCACCATCTTGAGGAGAGAGGAGTTCAACTACGGGGGGTCTTGTGGTTGTTTCAAATTCCCATGTCTCACTTCGGGCGGTTCTTCCGCGTTCTGTGTCTGTGGCTACAACATACCACGAATAGTCAGAGTGAGAACTCAGCGTTCCTATCTCGATTGACATTTCTTCTGTTTTTCCAATGGATACAGGATTCTCACCGCGACGTGCAAAGAAGACCTCATACTCAAGTGGCCAGTAGTAGCGTTCAGGAGAGATGCTCCACTCAAGTGTTACAGAGTCAGGATTGACATTGTAATTGCCGTGTGATGGTTCCGGGTTAACAGGTGTTGCACGGGCTGGAACAGGTTCAGTCAAAAACCCCGCAGTCGTCGAGAAACTCTCCCCGCCAAAGGAATCTCTCGCCTCAACTCTCCAGTAATACCTGGTAGAGAACTCAAATACCCTGAGTTCGTCAACTCTGAGGGACGTTCCGGAAAGACCTGAAGCAACAAGATTATCGGCAGTGAGTCTCGGGGTTAGCCCAATATATACATCGTACGTGACAGGGTCTCCGTCAGGGTCAAATGACTCTTCCCACGAGAAAACGAGATCTCTTACTGGAATGTCCACAGCGTTGTTGGAAGGATAGATGACTTCAGGCCTCGTTGGAGGGTGATTTCGCATGGAGAATCTCCACGGACCACCTTCATCTGTCTTGCCATTATCGGAAATCACCTTGACCATCCACCAGTACTCAGAATGTGGCTCTACTTTTGCTTCATATGTGAAAGACACAATGCCTTCTGCTTCACGTCTTCCTGAAACCGAGTCAGCGACCAATGTAAGGTCATCTCGCGATCCTCCGATGTAGAACTCAGCCCTCAACTGATCCGCAGGTCCTGAATAGAGCACTTCCCAGTAGAGTTCGAACGGATCTGTGAGAAATACACTGGCGGCATTTGCTGGCCTTGGAGATACGCTGCTTATATGAATTGTGGGTGCTGGCCTTGGCCATGCAACAACAGTTATAGCGATTATCGCCACCAGAATACCGATCAGAGGGAAAAGGAGAACTCTGTAGTTTCTACGCCTTCTTCGCCTGTACACATTTATCTCCTCCTCAGACGCTTACTATCGTTGTTTCATATTGCTCACTTCTTGTTCCCTGGTTGATCTTGAACTGACGGTCACTCAGCTTCCTCACGTGATTCGTTTCCAGTTCCAGATCTCCGTTATAGCAGGAAACAACAAGATAGAACAGCTCTGTCTTTCGTTCAAAAGCCACTGAGATGTTTTTGTCGATAAGCTCAATCAACGGTCTCCAGGTGCCTGTATTTGCGTAGAAGTTGTATTCACCGCCAAAAGGGATAATCCTCAATGAGTGTCTGTGATTATGACCCATAACGACGCCTTTTAGATCACTCGGGACAAACTCCGGGGACCGTCCACCAAGATCCGCAAAATACTGAGGTTTCATAGCCTTTCTGTAACCTTTTTCCCCGCGTGCTCCCAGTATTCTCTGTCCTGTTTGAAGAAGATAATCGGTTCTTCTCAAGCGCCTCAAAGCCATGAACAGTCGCACTAATGTGCTTCCGATCTTCATACCCGCAGGACCGTTAACAAAAAGGTTGGAGAAGAATCTGAGCCTTGGGTAATTGTTCTTCATCCAAACCCTCACAAAGGGTGTATCCATCATGTCCACAAATGCCCGTGTCCACAACTCTGGAAGATTCAACCCAATATCGTAGAATCTACGAATGTACTCGAACCACATGAATAAATCAAGAGTGGGATGAACTTTGTGGTAATTCTGTATGATTTCAACAGGAGCATTCTTCTGAAGCACGATTTCATCGAAACGCAACATCATGTACCGCTCCAGGTACTCTCCCAAAGGACCGATCAAATCATGAGTCTTTCTATCTCTGCTGAATCGATTCATAGCGTCGTACTGGTGGCCATGAATGGCCAGTATGCTAAAGTCTCTGTCGAGCTGATAAGGAAGTATCCTTACGTTAGAGCTTTCACCGCCAATTGCTGTTAGAAGCGCATCAGAAAGCTGTCTTGAATGCAACAAGTAGTTGTCATGGTTCCCCGCAATGAATGTGAGTTTCCCGGAACGTGAAAATTCCCCAAGCGCCGAAAAGACTTCTCGATGTCGCTCGGCGATTCTCATGACGAGAGAAGGACTGATTCGTTTGGTAAGAACAGTATAAGGGACCAGACCATGGGACTTTACCTCTGAAGAAGCAACGAGCTCAAAAGTGTCACCGACAAACACTATCTCCGCGATCCTCTCAGTAACGGCCTTCTCAAGCAATGATACGAGTTCCTTGTCAAACTCGAAATCATCTCTAACCGACCGATCCCCAATATGAAGATCGCTGAGGTAGATCTTCTTCACTTCCTCCAACCATATCACTCCATTGATAACAGTACCTCTAGAGCAGGCTATTTCGGCTGTGTTGTTTGATTTATCTGACAAGATTAATTATACTAGTCTCGACAACATCGACAGCGGTCAATCTTTGCTGTCCAGGAGAAACATACCTACGGATTTCGTAAAGATTCTAACATAGTAGTATTGGCTGGATATTTAGATACGCGTTTCTTATAAGAAGTGCTTTTTCTTATTTCTCGAGACTTCGAGGTGTTTGTGATTCTTTATATTGTAGACCTACTATTTTGTGTTCCGGTTCTGATACTGGGGTTAAGTGAGACGGTCTGGGCGGTTGCGTTCTGTTTTATTGTTTCCTTCATGAGTCGTGCTAACGAACGGAGAACAGTTATTCAAGAAGCTGACCGTCATGCGTCTCTTCTCACTTCAGTGGCGATGCTCTTTCTTGGCGGTATCGTGGCATTCCTGATTGGCGAAGCGATTATAGTTCTACCCGCATTTCTTGTGGCTGTCTTCAAATACCTATTGCCTGCCAGGATTGTTCTGAAAATGACGAAACAGGCACAGGAGAAGATAAATCCTGAAGAGATCTCTGATAAAGCCTTCCGCAGGAAGCAAAGCGGCATTTCAAAGAGAATTTTGGATATTATTGCAGGTTCCTGTTTGCTGGTGATACTCAGTCCGATTCTCCTCTTTTCAGTCTTGCTTGTGATTCTACACTCAGGAAAGCCCGCAATAATAAAGCAAGAAAGAGTAGGTAAAGGAGGAAAGCCGTTCATGATGTTCAAGCTCAGGACCTTCTCCAGGCAGAATGGATCTCATGCTGTGAACAGTGTTGGAAAGCTTCTGAGACCGCTTCGTATTGATGAAATACCGCAACTTCTCAATGTCTTGCGTGGGGAGATGAGTATAGTCGGCCCCAGGCCAGAACTGCCTGACTTTCATGAGATGGGCATCAATTGTGTACCAGACTATGAACTGAGACTACTCGTTAACCCTGGACTGACTGGTTGGGCGCAGATAAACTACAAGTACACAACTACTCCTGAAGAGTACCTCGAAAAGACCCTTTACGATCTCTTCTATGTAAAGAACAGAACACTCCTTATGGACCTCAAGTGCATGGCAAAGACACCACAAGCTCTCGCCAAGGCACTCCTGACAAAGAAGGAGTGAAAAAGAAAAGGGAGGATCCTTTCGGGATCCTCCCGGAATATCTATTGTGGAACTAACTCACTTGACCTTTTCCAGTTCTTTCTCCCTTTCGATTACAGATGCCTTCTTGCTTGTGTATGTGGTGTGGAGCAGTTCATGAGAAAGGTGGCTCAAAGGTTTTCCAAGGTAGTCCTCGTATATCTTAATGATCGCAGGATTCTCGTGAGATTTCCTGAGCTTCTTGTCGGTGTCGATTTCGTAGATGGACTTCATTCTGTCCTGAAGATAACCGATTCTGTTCGACTTGGGCTGTCCTCCACCGCCGATACAGCCGCCAGGACAAGCCATCATCTCAACGAAGTCATATTCTGCTTCGCCAGATTTTATCTTCTCCATCAGTTTTACCAAATTCGCGCCACCATGAGCGACTGCCACCCTCAGTTTGGTTCCCTTGATGTCAACAACTGTCTCCTTAATACCTTCAAACCCTCTTACGTCATCGAAATCGAGCTTGGGCAAAGGTTCTCCAGTGTGCAGCTCGTAAGCTGTTCTAAGAGCAGCCTCCATAACACCGCCCGTAGTTCCGAAAATCGCAGCTGCTCCGGTTGAGATACCAAGAGGCTCGTCGTAATCTTCTTCCTCAAGAGATTCATAAGGTATTTTATGCATCTTGATGATCTTTCCCAGTTCTCGAGTTGTGAGAACGGCATCGATTGTCTGAATGTCATCAACACGCTGCTGAGGTCTTTCGGCTTCGTCCTTCTTTGCGGTGCACGGCATTATCGACACAAGGAAGATATCTTCCGGCTTTTTGCCGATCTTCTTGGCGAAGTAAGTCTTGACAAGGGGACCAAGCATTTCCTGTGGAGATTTGGCACTGGAGAGATTCTCCGTGAACTCAGGATAGTACTTTTCTACCAGGTTTATCCAACCTGGACAACAGGAAGTAAACATGGGGAACTTCCCGCCCGTCTTCAGGCGTTCGAGTAGTTCGGATCCTTCCTCCATTATCGTGAGATCTGCTGTGAAATTCACATCGAATACGTAATCGAACCCAAGACGTCTCAAAGCAGCCACCATTTTGCCGGTTGTAACAGTTCCAGGCTCCTCTCCAAACTCCTCTCCTAAAGCAACTCTTACAGAAGGAGCCGTCTGAACAACAAGCACCTTCTCCCTGATATCCAGTTCATGAAGAACTTTTCTGAAATCCATACGTTCGGTAATTGCACCAACAGGACAGACAGTGGCACACTGTCCGCAGTTAATACAATCTGTGGCACCTATCGGTGCTCCCAGAGAGGGAAGTGGTAAAACGTGGTACCCTCTCTCTACTTCCGATAGAATAGACAGTCCCTGCAACTCCGTACAGGCCCTCACACACCTGCCACAAGTAATGCATTTGATCATATCCCGGAAAAGAGAAGGGCTGGAAGTATCGTATGGAACATCACGTAAGCTCTTTGGGAACATGTCTTTGACGTCATACTGGTATATAAGGTCCTGAAACTCGCAGTTTCCGTTCACATCGCATGTCATACAGTCGTTGGGGTGGTTTGAAAGCAGGAGTCCAAGGTTGAACCTTATGGCGTTATTCACGCGTGTTGATTTCGTCTTGATCTTCATGCCATCAGTTACCTGTGTAACACATGCAGGCTGAAGGTTTCTTGCTCCCTCTACCTCAACCACACAAACCCTGCAAGTTCCTACCGTTGACAAAGCTGCGTGATAGCATAACGTTGGGATACTGACTCCAAGATCTCTACATGCTTCAAGAATAGTCTGACCTTCCTGAACCTCGTGTTCTCTACCGTCAATGTTTATCTTTACGGCCACAACAGCACCTCCTGCAACCTGGCTAAGACGTTGCTTGTGATTTTTCTATCAAACAATTCTAGCATAGAGTTCATTGAGCCGCCTTCAAGGCAGGTTAAAATTCTGATACCCTTCGACTATACAACTGGCCGAAGCCAGCGCTTTGAGATTATCACAAGTCCTGCAGCTACCGCAATTGCCATGTTGCTGAGGAGCATTGCATAATAGATTCCTATGACACCCATGAATTGACCGAAGAAATAGATTGCTGGAAGTCTTATTACCCAGAGCCTGGTAATATTGAGGATCATTGACTTCACCGTGTGACCCGATCCTCGCAATCCTCCATCAAAGATATTAAACGTCGCAAAGAACGGAACAGATAGAGAGACTATTCTGAAGAATTTCGCCCCTTCCACGAGCACATCCGGTTCGTTGATGAACAGAGCTGTTACCTGACGTCCTAACAGGAATGTGAAGAGACATATTGCACCAACGACTGCCATGTTGATCGCCGAGGATTTCCATACGACCCGGTAAGCATCGTTTCTGCGCTCTGCCCCGAGATACTGCCCTACCATCGCAGAAGTAGCCTGAGCAAGGCCCATCGAGAACATCGTGGCAAGCGATATCACCCTGTTTCCTACTCCGACAGCAGACGTGACTACCGGCCCAAACTGAGCTATCATTGCTGTTATGATTATAAACGCCACTGATGTTACTGAACCGCCAATAGAAGAGGGAAACCCTATCCGTATTACACGTAGCATCATTTTGGGAACTGGGATAAGGTCTGAAAAGTGTATTCTGAAGCCCTTCTTTCCACTGAATAGCAGGTGAAGTGCGTAAAACAGTACCGCTCCTCTGGAGAAAACTGTTGCCAGCGCTGCTCCCTGAACACCAAGTCCCGGGAATCCTACTCCAAATATCAGAATGGGGTCTACTACAGCGTTAAGGGTCACAGAAGCGATCATTATCTTCATTGGGGTAATTGTGTCACCCCGACCGGAGAATATTGAGTTGATCAGTATTGTGCCGAAAGCCAGCGGTGCACCGTAAAGTATTGTCTTCAAGTAGATGTTTGTGAGGGGGAAGAGTTCTTCCGGGATTTTGAGAATCGACAGGATCCATTCACTGCCGATCCCACCAAGGACTCCAAGTACTGTGGCGACTGAAAAGCCGACTATCAAGGTCTGGCCAGCTGCCTGAGATGCAGTTCTGTGCTCCCCTTTGCCCGTGTACTGAGAAACCAGGGCGATGCCTGCGACAGACAGACCTATCCCAACTGACAGAACCAGAAAGATGATCGGCCAGGCTATCGTGGGAGCTGAGACCTCAAGCTTTCCTAGTTTTCCCAGCCAGAACGTGTCTATAATGTTGTAAAGACTCTGCAGCAGAAAAGAAGTAACAGAAGGCCATGCCAATTTGAGCAAAGCTCCGGTCATTCTTTCGTTGAGTATGTCGACTTTTGATTCTCCCATGGCTGCCCCTTATGTTTGCTATGCTTACCAAATTTAACACAGATGTTTGACGTGATCAACATGTCAGGGACCTTTGACAAGTCAGCATATCTCGAACTTATGGGGAACAACTTGGTATACTCTAGATGGTAGTGTTCTAATGAAATCTTCTGGGAGGCGACAGGCATGAAACGGCTTCTTATGTGCATCCTGGTAATCACTCTGTTCATGACTCCGTTCTTTGCTTACGATTATTTTGCTCCAGACAAGACAGCTTCGGATTTTGGAGGCGGGACTGTACTGATAGTCAATTATCATCGCTACAAAGATGACTACAATGGCTGGAATCTCTGGGTCTGGCCTCATGAACCTGCCAGTATGCAGGGACAGAGCTACCAATTCACCCAGGAAACGGAATTTGGAAGAAGAGCTGTTGTTGTGTTACCTGAAGAGCATACGAAAGTAGGATTCATTGTTCGTTTGCGTGAATGGGAGATGAAAGATGTGACCCCGGACAGATTCGTCGATATACCTGAGAGCGGGGTTGCTGAAATCTGGGTGATTGAAGGTGAAATGGAATACCTGAAAGAACCTTCGAAAATAGACCTCAGTCCGAGAATCAAGGCAGCTTTTCTTGACAGGCTTGACGAAATCTACTGTCTTCTGTCAACACCTCTTGATACTAAGTTGTGGCGAGAAAAGGTCCGAGTCCGTGTCGGGGGAGCAGAGGTAGCTGTGAAAAATGTGGAAAAAGCAGATCCGGTTGATATATCAGTAACAAGCTACATCAAGATAACGCTGGAAGAACCGATAGACCCTTTGAGAGTATACGAGTCCATGCAGGTCAATATCGACGGTTATATTGACCGAACAGTAATTGCAAGAAAGGCTCTTGATGACGAAGTATTCTATTATGAAGGAGAATTGGGTGCAATATACGACCCCGAGAAGACCACATTCAGGATATGGTCTCCTGTTTCTTCAAGGGTGTATCTGCTCCTCTTCGATACGCTTTATGGCTCAGGTTATGAAATGGTCCCGATGACACGGTGTGATAGCGGTGTCTGGGAAATGGTTGTAGAAGGTGATCTCCATCTGACCGCGTATAAGTATCGATTCTTCTCTTATGGTGAAGTCAGGGAGACTGTTGACATGTATTCCAGGGCTGTTACACACAATAGCCAGAGATCGGTTGTGGTTGACCTTGTCAGAACGGATCTTGAAGGATGGGAAGACTACGAGAAACCGCGCTTTGATTCTCCTCTTGACGCGATTATCTACGAGATACACGTTGGCGATATTACTGCAGACGAATCCACCACAATCGCTCATAAGGGGAAGTATCTTGGACTTGTTGAGCGAGGTGCAAGTGGACCAGGTGGAGTAAGTGTTGGACTTGACCATTTGATTGAGCTAGGGATTACACATGTTCATATAATGCCCATTTCCGATTTCTTCTACGTGAATGAGGGTGAACCAGGAGCGTATGGCTGGGGATATGATCCTCATCTTTACTGGGTACCGGAAGGACACTACAGCACAGATCCTCGAGATCCTGTATCAAGAATTGTCGAGACAAAGGAAATGATCAGAGCGCTACATGAAGCTGGCATAGGAGTTATCCTGGACGTTGTCTACAATCACACCGCACAGACAGGCGAGAACTCCCCATTTGATCAGACCGTTCCACATTACTTCTATAGAACCGACAGGGCGGGGGCTTACACAAATCACTCAGGTGTTGGAAACGATGTGGCTACCGAAAGGCCCATGATGAGGAAGTTCATAGTTGATTCGCTACGTTACTGGATGGAGGAGTACAACGTTGATGGTTTTCGATTCGATCTTATCGGTATATTTGATAAAGAGACAGTTCACGAAATTGACAGGATGCTCACAGAGATTGACCCAGGTGTAATACTTTACGGAGAACCATGGGGTGGTTTTGGAGCAGAAGTCACTTTTGGAAAAGGAGACCAGAAGAATACGAACATAGCCCTCTTCAATGATGGTTTTCGCGATGCAATCAGAGGAAGTGTCTTTGATCATACCGCCCGAGGTTTTGCTCTTGGAATGCGGGCAAGAGAGACCAGGATAAAGCGAGGAGTTATCGGTAGTATTGAATACGATTACCTGATTTCGGACTTTGCCGAGAATCCCAGAGAAACAATCAACTATGTGTCTTCTCATGACAATCAGACTCTTTGGGACAAGAATTACTCCGCATGGCCAGATGCAACAACAGAACAGCTTAAGGCGGCGCAGAGACTATCGAACGCGATAATACTGCTGTCACAGGGTATCCCCTTTCTTCATGGGGGAGTCGATTTCTGCAGAACAAAGGATGGCAACGAAAACAGTTACGATGCTGGCGTCGAAATAAACAAGTTCGATTGGACAAGGAAGGCGGATTTCCTGGACGTTTTCGAGTACTACAGGGATCTGATCTCCCTGCGAAAACACCACCCTGCTTTTAGAATGCGTTATTCTGAAGACATTGTTAACAACATCAGGTTTCTGGACCTTCCAAGAGAACTGCGCCAGGTAGTAGCTTATACTATTGATGGAAGAGCTTCAGGTGACGAATGGTCAACGATACTCATAATCTTCAATGGGAACCCTGAAAGTGTTGTTTTCGAATTACCGGAAGGTCCATGGCAGATGGCTTCTGATGGGCACTTTGTTTCCCTGGAAAGCCTGGGAGAATACTCAGGAAAGCTTGAGCTTTCAGCTACCAGTGCCTACATTTTCTTCAGAAGTGAATGAAGCTCAGGAGGAGATTATGTACCAGAGTTCGATTATCAGGGTTATGGAATCAGGTTTTCACAAAGAAACAGAGGAAGCGGTTTCAGTTTGTAGTGGTATTCTTGAGAAGCACGAATACACCATCTACAAGAGAAACGATGTGTGTTCCGTTCTCACAGATCTCAAAGACTCCATATATGCGCTCTCAAGAGAGTCTGATCTTGTTGTGATTCTTGGGGGAACAGGGTTTCTTAAAGAGGATAACTCTCCCGAGTCCGTTCTCTCAATCATTGACAAGCGAGCCACGAGTTTTGAGATTGCAATGACAAGTAACGCTCTGAAGAACGATCCAGAACTTGTCCTTTACAGAACAGTGGCGGGGACAGTGAGCAATTGTATGACAATCTGCATTCCCGGCTTGCCAGAAACCGTACCTCTTTATCTGGAGCCGGTTCTGGAACCACTGAAGAAGCTCATTGATTCCTGGAAGAACCAGGGGTAGAAGTCGATGTTTATCACAGGATTGCGTGGCAAATATATCGCTATCGAAGGTGTCATAGGCGTTGGCAAGACTACGCTCGCACGCTTGCTCTCACAGAAATACGTTATGCCTGCAGTTCTTGAGGTTGTAGAAGATAACCCCTTTCTTTCAGATTTCTACAAGGATATCGACAAGTGGGGCTTTCAAACGCAGCTATTCTTTCTGATGAGTCGTTTCGATCAGCAGGCCACTGTGACAAAAGCACTGAATCAGGGAACAGGAGTTGTATCGGACTATACTTTTGAAAAAGACCACCTGTTTGCAGGTCTTATTCTCAAAGGCAGACAGTTGCGTCTTTATGAAAAAGTCTACAATATCCTGAGTGAACAGGTTCCGTCACCTGACCTTGTTGTATATCTTTACGCCCCCCTGAACATCCTTCAGAAGAGAATAGTGGCAAGGGACCGTCCATTTGAAAGGAATATGGACAGCAACTACCTCGCTGTGCTGGTCGAAGCTTATGAAAGACATTTTCTCGAGGATTCATCTTCAAAGGTTCTGAGAATCGATACCACGGAGATTGACTTCGTCAGTGAGCCGGACGATCTAAAATCGATGCTAGACAAGATCGAGGACGCGCTCAAGTGATAATTGGAGTGAGCGGGAATATCGGTGCCGGAAAGTCTTCGCTTTCCAAAATACTGAGTGAGAAACTTGGGTTTGAAGTTGTTTATGAGGCTGTAGACGAGAATCCCTATCTTGCGGACTTCTACAAGGATATGAGAAGGTGGGCCTTTCATTCCCAGCTCTTCTTTCTCATGAAGCGTTTTGATTTCCTCAAGAGAGTTGACTCAGAAGGACGCGTAATAATTCAGGACAGGACAATATACGAGGATGTCAACATATTCGCAAGGAATCTGTGGCTCCTTGGTCATATCGATGACCGGGACTGGGGTTTATATCAGGATACTTTTGAGACGATTAGCGAACACCTCAAAATGCCTGCGGGATTTGTTTACATTCGTTGTTCCGTGGAGACGCTTATGAAGAGGATCAGCACAAGAGGCCGTGACTACGAGAGTAGTGCATCTGTCGAGTACATTAAGAAACTCAATGATCTGTACGATTCCTGGTTCGACGAATTAGAATCAGGACGTAAGATCATCATTGATGGTGATCGCTTCGACTTTGTCCTTTGTGAAAGAGATAGGCAGAACGTGACAAGACAGGTATCGAATTTCGTCTCCCGGCTTTCTGCCGGAGTTCAGGCGAAATTGTTCGATTCTTGAAAGACCTTAGATCTTTTGCTGGCAGGCTTCATTCTTCGTAGCGCATTTCCAGATACGATTCATCAAAACCCAGTTTCTTATATAGATTCCTTGCCGGGTTGTCCTTTTCAACATGAAGCGCAATATTTCCATCGCAGAGTTCTTTAGTTGATTCAATAAGCATCCTGCCTATTCCTAGTCCTCTTGTATCTTCATGGACTGCAACGTAAACAAGAACATGCTCCGGAATGTAACCTTCCATTCCAGTATCATTTATGACCAGAGCCCCAACAATCTCATCTTGATCCTGGGCCACCAGGATGAAACCACCTTTTCCTTTTTCTCTTGAAAATGCATAATCAATGGAGTTTTCAATCGCTTCTCTTGAATCACCATACTTGCCAAGATGAACGAATAAGAAATCTACAAGATCATCTCTGCCAAAAGTTTCTTCTAAATCCTGGTCAGTCTTCAAGATTGTTATCTTCAGTTCCTCGGGCAATTCTTTGGTAACAGGCATATCTTCACCTCCCTGTTTCCTGTCCTGCTAATCACTGAGAACAATCAGGACAATAGATGATCTGTATCTCGAATCTACAATGAGCTGATCATCTTTCACGTTTCGTTGTGGCATTCTGTCTAATTATACCACAACAAGCAATTAGGACTGATTAACAGCATTCTCCCTTTACTTCATCAGTTTTTCGAGCGTTTTCAGATCCTCCACGTGAATAAACATTATGCCGGCATCTGAGGATGCACCATCAAGCACAGGATCGTTACCGACCATGATGCATTCTTCTGGCGAAGCAGAAACCGAAGAGGCAGCTTCCAGGAAGTACTCCTCCTGCGGTTTCACATAATGGCTGTTTTCCATCGTGGTAATATGGTTGAACAGCTCAGGAGCTAGTCCGATCCATGAGAGTCTCTTGTTTATTGCTTTTGAAGGAAAGATTGGATTAGTTGCAAGAACAAGTGAAAACCCTGCATCTTTCAGTGCAACAAGGGTGTTTGTTATTCGCTCATTAGGAAGAACAATACTCCTCAGGTCGTCATAGGAGCTATCGTAGAAATCGGTGAAGAAATCCTTGTAGTAATCGGCACTGTGGTTTGGCATACTGGAAGCAAAAGTCTGCATGAATAGTTCGTAGTTGTTAGTTTTCCCATCCCTTTCAGATGCCAGGCGATCAAGAGCGAGCTTTATCGCTCTCAGGAAATCCATCATGTCGAAAGCACCACTGCTGTGTTCTGCGATCAGGTTGAAGTACTTTCTGGCAAATTCCTCGTCGCTGATATCGGTCAGTGTACCGTCAAGGTCAAACAGAAACACGCTTCTTTCTCTGCTCATTCAAGTCTCCTTTCTGAAAAAACAACTCAATGATCGAGTATATTATACATGTGTGGCATTGCCTCGATTGAAATCGCCCCTATCCTAAACTATAATGGTTGAGAATATGGTTGAAAGGAAGTGTGGAAATGTCAAAGAGATGCGATATCTGTGGAAAAGGCCCAAATACCGGACATACTATAACTCACTCTGACAAGAAGAACAAACGATGGTGGCGTCCTAACGTTAAGAGGGTCAAGATAATGAAAGACGGAAAACCCTCAAGATCCAGAGTGTGCGTCAGCTGTTTGAGATCCGGGAGAGTACAGAGGGCGGTATAAAGGCGCATCAAGCGCCTTTTATTTGCGATGCTGAGCAGGGGAACTCTTGCTGAAATAAGTCTTTCCTCGTATAAGAATAATCTCCGGTATTTTATCGAGCGAATCAAACCATCACGTGTAATGGCGGTGGTCAAAGCTGACGCTTATGGTCATGGCGCGTTGAGGATCTCTGAGTCAGCCATGACTGAGGGTGTAGATTATCTTGCTGTAGCCTTCATTGAAGAGGCTCTTGAGCTACGGGAATCAGGGATCGATGCTCCAATACTCGTATTCAACCACATCGGCCGTGAGTACCTGGATTCTGCCCTATCCGAAGATATTTCCATTACGGTTTCTTCTCAGGAACAGCTGGATTACTGGGATGTTTTCCAGTCGGATCTGAGAGGTCTCAAAATACATCTCAAGGTAGATACTGGCATGAAGAGACTGGGAGTTAGACCAGAGGGAGCCTTGAAGACGGCTAGATCAATAGTTGAAAGGGGCGGGATTCTCGAAGGGGTTTACTCTCATCTGAGCTGTGCCGATGAGAGAGATGAGGCGTTTTCCCTGAAGCAGAAAGAGACCTTCGACAGTGTTCTTGATGAGCTCGACAGTGCAGGGCTTTCGCCTGAATGCTGCCATTTGTGCAATAGTGCTGGATCCTTCAGGTTCAACTCTAACAGGTATTCTCACATTCGCCTGGGCGTCGCCAGCTTTGGGTTACAGCCATCTGCGGAGATCTTCGATCCAAACCTTGAGCCTGTGTTAAGATGGAAAACCGTGATATCTATGGTAAAGGACATTCACCCTGGAGAACGTGTGAGTTATGGCGGTACGTTTGTTGCTGAAAGGACTATGAGAGTTGCAACAGTCCCTGTGGGCTATGCAGACGGGTACAGCAGGTTGCTTTCAAACTGTGGAGAGGTCCTTGTTTCAGGTTCCAGATGTCGAATTCTTGGCAGAGTTTGCATGGATCAATTTGTGGTTGACGTTACCGGACTGCGAGATGACCCAAAGATTGGTGATGAAGTTGTTCTTCTGGGTAAGCAAGGAACAGAGTTGATCACTGCAGAGGAAATCGCAAGCTGGATCGGGACAATCAACTACGAGGTGACCTGTTCAATCAGCAGAAGGGTTCCAAGAGTACTCATATGAAAGGGGTAGAGCTATGAAGCTCGGTGATTTGGTTTCGAAAGATGTGCTCAGCGAATTTGGGCTCAAGAGAAGGACAGAAGAAGAAATGCCCTACGTTTCAGATCTTCGAAATGGAATGGCGGTTACGATAGATTTGAGGGTCCAGTCAAAGCGAATGCAGGAGACAAGAGCAGGAGATCCGTTTCTGCTTCTCACCCTGTATGACAGAACAGGTGCCATCAGGGCAATTGACTGGAATGATGCCGTTGCAAGTGATAGGGTCGTTGAAATCGGGAGAGTTGTAAGAGTTCGTGGAAGGGTCACGAAGTATGAAGAAAGGCTGCAGATAAATGTCGATAAGAATGCTGGCATTTCAGTGGTTCCTGACGATAAGATCCAACCGGAACGATTCATTTCTGCCACGAGGAAGAATGTTCCAGACCTCTTTGAAAGACTCCTGTCATTTATTGCCTGTATTGACAACGACTACTTAAAAGAGCTTCTCACCAGCATCTTTACCAAAGACAAAGGGTTCGTGGAGAGGTTCATACTGTCTCCAGCAGCCTCAAGGATTCATCATGCCTACAAAGGGGGCCTTCTTGAGCACACCGTTGCCGTGGCGGAGCTTTGCGAGTTCATCGGATTGAAGTACGGGGATTCTGTTGACAAGGATATTCTGATTACCGGTGCTCTTTTACATGATATTGGAAAGGTTTTCGAGTACATGATAGGGGCCTCGGGTATTGACCATTCGCGCCGGGGAGAACTGGAGGGTCATATCTCGATAGGTGTTGAATTCGTCTCTGACTATGCATCAAGAGTCTCTAATTTCCCGAAAGAGCTTCTCATGGAGATAAAGCACCTGATCCTGTCACACCACGGAGAAATGGAATGGGGCTCGCCTATTCTTCCCAAGACAACTGAAGCGATCGTGCTACATATGTCGGATAATCTGGATTCTAAGATTGCTCAGTTCCGTGAGATCGAAACGCGTGAACACTCTGGAACCGATTATGAGTGGAGCAACTATGATAGATACCTCAATCGCAGGATACTTATGAAGAATCGAGAAGACAGCTAAACGAGGTGATCTCGTGTCAAAGAAGTTGGTTATTGTTGAGTCTCCCGCAAAGGCAAAGACGATTTCCAGATACCTCGGAGATGGTTACGAAGTAACAGCTTCGAAAGGTCACGTTAGAGACCTTCCTGAATCAAGCTTCGGCGTTGATCTTGAAACACTGGAACCTACCTATGAGATACTGAAAGGAAAACAGAAGGTTGTAGCTGACCTGAAGAAGATGGCCAGAGGAAAGGAGATACTGCTTGCCCCTGACATAGACCGTGAAGGGGAAGCGATCGCCTGGCATATTTCCGAGTTGCTCGGTGTTTCTGGGAGTAGCAAAGTAAGGCTGGTCTTCAACGAAATAACCAGAGAAGCGATTCGAAGTGCTGTGGCTTCCCCCAGAACAATAGACATGCACAAGGTAAACTCACAGCTCGCGAGACGAGTTCTGGACAGGATAGTCGGATACAAGCTCAGCCCTCTACTCTGGAGGTCAATCGCAGGCGGTCTGAGTGCCGGAAGAGTTCAATCGGTGGCCCTGAGGTTCATTGTAGAGCTAGAAAAAAAGATTGCCGAATTCATTCCTCACGATTTCTACAGAATCTATTTGCAGATTGGTAACGAACGAATACCTCTGGCGAAGATCGATGGGAAAAAGTTCGGTCCGGAATCAATAACCTCAAGAGACAAACTTGACGGAGTCATAAAAGAACTCAACAGCAGCACTTTTGTGGTAGACACTGTAACCAGAAAAAAGAGAAGAAGGAACCCTCCTCCCCCTTTTATAACATCGACGCTACAGCAAGCCGCTGTATCAGGTCTTGGATGGAGCGCTTCGAAGACCATGAAGGTCGCCCAGCAGCTATATGAGGGGCTGGAGACACCTGAGGGAAACGTTGCATTTATCACATATATGAGGACAGACTCAACCAGAGTGTCCGAAGAGGCCAAGAAGAAGACAGGTCAGTTGATCGAGGACACTTTTGGAAAGGATTACAGGGGATATCACAAAACTTCATCAAGGAAGCAGTCAAAGATTCAGGATGCCCACGAGGCGATAAGACCAACGTATGTCGAGAGGTCACCGGATCAGGTCAAGAAACTCATCTCTGGTGATCAGCTCAAGCTCTACTCTATTATTTGGGAGCGCTTTGTGGCATCGCAGATGGCTCCTTCTGAGTATGAGGTTACAAGTGTGTCCATAAAGGACCAGGATGGAAAATACGCCTTCGACTTTGAGAACCAGGAGATGCTGTTCGATGGATTCGAGAAGCTGCTTCCTCAGCCTCGTTTTGCGAAACAGGTTGAACTGGAACTGAAAGAAGGGGAAGAAGTGGTCCCGGATGCCATTACAAACGAACTGGATACCACAAAACCCCCTTCCAGATTCAGCGAAGCTTCACTCGTGAAAGAGCTGGAAAAGAGGGGCATAGGTCGACCGTCAACTTATGCGGCGATAATCGGAACGCTATTCGACAGGAAGTACATAGTGAAGTCGGGTAGAGAACTCATGCCAACGCTTCTCGGTAGCGTTGTATCTGATTTTCTTACCGCAGGATTTCCTGACGTAATAGATGGAAAGTTCACTGCCACAATGGAAAGTGAACTCGATGGTGTAGAGAACGCTGAGAAGGACTGGAAGAGCGTAATAACAGACTTCATGAATAGTTTTGCGAAGGATCTTGACCTTGCCGAGAAGCAGATAAAGAATGGAAGAGGTTCGCTCGAATATCGAACTGATAAACCATGCGAGTGCGGAGGATCTTACAAACTTGTTTTTGGAAGGTACGGCGGGTATCTTAAGTGCTCAGAGTGCGACAGAAGGGAATCCCTTGATATGACACTTCCTCTGCCCATAGTGAATGGAGAGGTTCAACTCAAGGAGAAACTGTCTGAGCTCAATCTGAACGCCACCCTGGACGAGAAGTGTCCCAAGTGCGGGGCAGATCTTATGGTGAAGAGGGGGCGCTTTGGGGAGTTCGTTGCCTGCAGTGCCTATCCGAAATGCAAATATACAAGAAACCTCAGGCTGGATGTACCTTGTCCGAAATGCGGAGGAGCTATTGAGAGGCTCAAGAGTAAAAAGGGCAAGACATACTTCAAGTGCAGCGATTGCGGAGAGCTTTTCTGGCGGGAGCCAACCAGGCACAGGTGTGATAAGTGCCAGGGCGTACTCTCGATAAAGTACAGGCGAGGAGGCAGTAAAGTTCTTCACTGTCAGAACTGCAAGCTGGATTTCCCAATGAGGAAGGAAGAAAATGGAAGCTGAAGTTGCTGTTCTTTACGGAGGTATTTCGCGAGAACGCTCAGTATCGCTGAAGAGCGGAGCCAACATAATCAGCTCGCTTGAGAACCTTGGCTACAAGACGGTTCCTTTTGACCTGACTCTCTCTAACATTCGGGATATGGAAGACCTCAGAAAGTGCGACCTTGTCTTTAATATGCTACACGGACGATTTGGTGAAGATGGTTGTGTGCAGGGCTACATGGAATTGCTCGGGATCAATTACACCGGTTCAGACACCCACTCCAGTGCAGTCTGTTTCAATAAGGAGACAACGTACAGACTCCTGGCAAACTCGGTCAGATTGCCCGCATGGAAAGCTTTCGGCAGTGTGGAAGAAGCAGAATCCTGGGAATTTTTTCCTGCTGTGGTGAAACCCGTAAGTGAGGGCTCAAGCATTGGGATTGAGATCTGTGACGACCCTGGGATTCTGAAAGAAGCGGTCACCAGGACTCTGAAGACTTACGGTCGTGTGCTTGTTGAAGAGTATGTTAGAGGTACTGAAGTAACTGTATCTGTGTTGACGAAGAACGGGGCTCCTGTTGTTCTCCCGGTTCTTGAGATAAGGCCCAAGAAGAGATTCTATGATTACGAAGCCAAATATACCGCCGGGTTGACGGATTTCATGGCTCCTGCAGAACTGAACAAAGATGCGCTCGAAGAACTCGAAACAATGAGTAAGATGATATTCAAGGAACTAGATTGTAGAGACCTTGCTCGAATAGATGGGATAATCAGAGACGGAGTGTTCTTCTTTCTTGAGGTAAACACCATACCTGGTATGACAGATCTAAGTGATTTGCCTCTTTCTGCCAGAGCCCAGGGTATGACTTTTGAAGACGTTACTCAGTGGATAGTGGAAGAGGCAGGATTGCGAAAGCAGAGGTGACGTGATGGAACAGATGCATGGAACAACAATTCTAGCACTCAAGAGAGGCAGAAAGACAGTGATTGCAGGAGATGGACAGATCTCTTTTGGACAGACCATCATAAAAAGCACCGCACGAAAGGTTCGTAAACTCGGTGATGGGAAGGTGGTTGCTGGATTTGCGGGATCTGTGGCAGATGCACTTACACTCTTCGACAAGTTCGAAGAGAAATACAGAGAGAGCAATTCGAGTTTGCTCAGGGCAGCTGTGAAGCTTGCACGTGAATGGCGTACAAACAAGATCTTGAGAAATCTTGAAGCACTCCTGCTTGTTGCTGACCATGAAAACCTGCTTCTAGTATCTGGAAGCGGGGAGGTAATTCAGCCGGATGAAGATGTCATTGGAATCGGATCAGGAGGAGCTTACGCACTTGCAGCTGCAAAGGCGCTCATGAGAATGACCGAGCTTGATATAGAAGATATTGCTGCGCAGGCTATGAAGATAGCCAGCGAGATATGTGTATATACAAACGAGAATTTCGTTGTTGAATCTGTTCGCGAGGAAGCGAGTGAATCCTGATGGAGCAATTGAATATCGATGAACTGACACCAAGAATGATAGTAAGAGAACTTGACAAGTACATAATAGGGCAGAATGACGCGAAGAAATCGGTATCTGTTGCCTTGCGGAATCGGGTGAGAAGACAGAAACTGTCAGATGATCTGAAAAGAGATGTGATCCCCAAGAACATACTAATGATGGGCCCTACGGGAGTAGGTAAAACGGAGATCGCAAGAAGACTGGCAGAACTCGCGAGGGCTCCCTTTGTGAAAGTTGAAGCCACGAGGTTCACTGAGGTCGGCTATGTGGGGAAAAACGTCGATTCGATGATCAGGGAACTGGTTGATACTGGAATCAACATGGTTAAGCAGGAGAAAATGAGAGAAGTCGAGGAAAAGGCAAGGTATATGGTTGAAGAACGAATCCTTGATTACCTTGTTCCAGGAGCTCATCCAAAGCAGCAACAGCCAAAGAACATTTTCGAGCTCTTCCAGGGTCCCCAGACACAGAGGATCTCACCTGAAGAAAGCGAACAACAGAAGAGCAAAAGAGAACAATACAGGGAACGTCTGAGAAAAGGAGATCTCGACCAGCTTGATGTTGAGATTGAGGTCGAAGAGCAAACTCAGTCGATGGTGTCGATTCCGGGAATGGAAGACATGGGCATCGACATGTCAAGCATGCTCGGAGGTATTCTACCCAAGAAAGTAAAGAAAAAGCGTATGACCGTTTCCGAGGCGAAAAAAGCTCTACTGCCAGTTGAGTCAGAGAAGCTTCTGGACATGGATAAAGTTGTCTCTGAAGCCATCGATCGTGTTGAAAATAGGGGTATTGTCTTCATAGATGAGATTGACAAGGTTACGTCGAGAAGTGGGCTTCATGGTCCTGATGTTTCCAGAGAGGGCGTGCAACGAGACCTGCTGCCGATAATAGAAGGCACCACGATAAACACCAAATATGGACCAGTGAGGACAGATTTTATACTCTTTGTTGCCGCGGGAGCATTCTCTGCGGTGAAACCTTCTGACCTTATCCCGGAGCTTCAGGGACGTTTTCCTATAAGGGTTGAGTTGAGTGCGCTGAACGAAGAAGACTTCTACAGGATTCTTACCGAACCAAAGAACGCGATAACCAGGCAGTATACGGCTCTCTTGGATACAGAAGGAGTGCTGGTTGAGTTCACTGATGATGGAATAAGGGAGATCGCCCAAATAGCGTTTAGTCTGAATGAAAGAATAGAAAACATTGGAGCAAGAAGATTACACACGGTCGTAGAAAGGGTACTTGAGGATCTGTCGTTTGAAGCTCCTGAAGTCGCTGATGAAGTCGTGATTAACAAGGCTTATGTAGATGACAAGATCAAAGATGTTGTTGACGATCAGGATCTCAGTACATACATCCTCTAATGGATAGAAGCACATACGCTGCCCTGTATATAGCTGGTGACCTTTCGCGTTCTGAGTTGGACTCAATTAAAGCTTTCCCTGATGCTGAATCAGTACTGAGAACGAGGCCAGACTTCATATCTCCAACAAGGTATCAGAAGCTGGTCTCAAAATACCAGGGAGCTGTCCAAAAGCTTGATGATAACTCACAGTTCATAACCCTCCTGGACGAGGATTATCCACCGTCGCTCAGTGAGATCTCTTCAGCTCCACCGGTTCTGTTCTTCAATGGAGATATAACTCTTCTGAATGCTCTGCCAGCCATTTCAGTGGTTGGTTCAAGGAAAGCCGATGCTTATGGAAGAAACACTGCGAGAAGCTTTTCCAGAAGACTGGCAGAGGCAGGCTTACTCGTTGTAAGCGGTCTTGCAATGGGGATAGACAGCGAGGCTCACAGAGGTGCTATAGAGGCTGGTGGCAAGACAGTTGCAGTTATGGGTTGTGGTGTGGACAGGGCATATCCTGCTTCTAATCTGAAGTTATATCACGAGATTGCTGAACAAGGGTGCTTATTGAGCGAGTTCCCTTCGGGAACAGGCCCAGCCAGACATCACTTTCCGAGAAGAAATCGCATCATCGCAGGCCTCTCGAGGGCGGTACTGGTTATCCAGGCCACCATCGACAGTGGATCATTGATCACGGCAAGATTTGCCGCGGAGTACGGCAGGGATGTTTACGCGGTTCCAGGAGACGTTATTCGCCGCAATGCTGAAGGCCCGAACTGGTTACTGAAAAATGGTGCGAAAGTTGTTACCGAGATTGATGACGTGCTTGAAGAGTTTCCCGAGGTTTTCAGCTCATCCAAGACACTCGATGAAGACCTCGACTCAGTTGCGCTTAAGATTCTGGCTGATGGGCCACTTGATTTCTCCCAACTCCTGGTTAGTTCAGGTCTTTCAAGAGAAGAGCTGTTTGTAGAGCTTACCAATCTCCAGCTGGTCGGAAAGGTGACAGAATCAGGCGGAATCTGGCAGAAATGCTGAACCACTGAGAATAAGAAAAGCTCAGATGTTATAATCTCGTCAGAAGGAGGGATAACGTGCCATACGTGAACACAAAGATGATACTTGATAAGGCAAACAAAGAATTCTACGCCATTCCTGCATTGAATATCAACAACCTGGAGTTCTTTCAGGCGATAATTGAAGCCGGTATAGAAGAAAGATCACCGATAATCGTTGAGACTTCTGAGGGAGCAATAAAGTATGCAGGCGGCGGTGACTTTCAAAGAGGAGCCAGATTTTTCGTCGAAATGGTTCGTGGCTATGCCGATTCTCTGGACATTCCAGTAGCTCTTCACCTGGACCACGGGAAGACTTTCAGCGTCATAATGGCGACAATTACCGCTGGTTATGGATCGGTAATGATAGATGCATCAGAGTTTCCGTTTGAGAAGAACCTCAGCGAGACCAGGAAGATTGTGGAGATCGCACATAGTGTGGGGATTTCTGTCGAGGCAGAATTGGGCAGACTTGTCGGCATTGAGGATAATGTTGATGTAAAGGAAGAAGACGCAGTGCTGGTTGATCCTGAAGAGGCCGAGAGGTTTGTCAAAGACAGTGGTATAGATTTCCTCGCTCCAGCCATTGGAACAAGTCATGGGGCATTTAAGTTCAAGGGTAAAGCGAAGCTCGACTTTGATAGATTGAGGGCAGTAAAAGACTCAACGGGTATCCCACTTGTGTTGCACGGTGCTTCGAGCGTTCCAAATGACGTGGTCGAACTGGCAGAAAAGTTCGGGGCCGATTTCAAAGGAGCAAAAGGTGTTCCAGAGGATATTCTGAAACAGACTGTGGACTTTGGTATAAACAAAGTAAATACCGATACTGACCTTAGAATGGCATTTATTGCCGGCTTAAGAGAGACTCTCGCGGAGAAGCCTTCCGAATTTGACCCACGCAAGTACTTCAAAAAGCCAAAAGAATACGTGAAAGACCTCATAAAGCAAAGGATGCGGACCTTAGGCTGCTCAGGAAAAGCATAGTTCTCGGAGGTGAGATGAGTGAGAGTCCTGGTGATTAACTGCGGTTCTTCGTCGATCAAGTACCAGCTTCTTGACATGAAAGATGAGAAGCCTCTGGCAAAAGGATTGCTCGAGAGAATCGGGATAACAGGTTCTAAACTCACGCACAAGAAGGATGACACGAAACTAGCATTCGAACGAGATATTTCCGACCATACGGAGGGGCTTTCCTGGATCATCAGTATATTGACGAGCAAAGAAGAGGGAGTAATAAGAGATGTTTCAGAGATACAGGCGGTAGGTCACAGAGTGGTCCATGGGGGCGAGCTGTTTGCTTCTTCAGTGCTCATAGATGATCGAGTAATCAAGGAGATAGAAGCGAATTCGTTTCTTGCACCCTTGCATAATCCCCCAAACATCGAAGGGATTCTTGCGGCAAAGAAGATCCTTCCGGAAACTCCGCAGGTAGGTGTCTTTGACACGGCCTTTCATCAGTCAATGGAAGAGAAGGCTTACCTCTATGCCATCCCAAAGAAATACTACAAGCAGTACAAGGTTCGTCGATATGGATTTCACGGTACCAGCCACCGATATGTGGCAGCTCGCACAGCGCAATTGATGGACAGGCCTTTGAAGGACCTCAAGATAGTCACAGTACACATTGGAAATGGTGCCTCAATAGCAGCTGTAAAATACGGGCGCTCAGTTGATACTTCGATGGGATTCACACCTCTTGAGGGACTTGTTATGGGGACACGATCTGGCGATCTCGATCCCGCAATAGTACTTTTTCTTCAGGAACAGGAAGGCCTCAGCATACGGGAGGCAAACAATCTCCTCAATAAGGAAAGTGGAATGCTGGGGCTTACTGATGGGAAATTCAGTGATATGAGAGATATCGAAGAGCGTGCAATGCAGGGAGATAGTCTCTGCAAGCTTGCTCATGATGTTTATGAGTACAGGATAGCGAAGTACATAGGTGCCTACGTAGCTGCGATGAATGGGGTGGACGCAATATCCTTCACTGCCGGAGTTGGCGAGAATAGCCCATATCTCAGAGAAAACGTGGTTAGCAAATACCTTGGCTACCTGGGAATAACCCTCGACAATGAAAAGAACTCGACAAGAGGTCGCGAGGTCTTCATAAGCACCCCGGAATCACGGACCGCGGTGCTTGTTGTCCCAACGAATGAAGAACTGGTCATCGCAAGAGATACAAGAGAGATAGTTGAAAAGGGTATTCGCGAATTGAACATGTTCTGATATCGTCGAAAAATCACTGCTGAAAGGCATGAAAGGTGAAGTCGGTGATTCAGAAATTCGCTTTTAAGCCAGATACCAGGATTGTTCGAAAGCATCAGACTGTTTCCCTCTTCTATGTTGTCCAGTCTGGAGGGGTGGTTCTGAAGCATAATGATGCTGATGAGATATGTATGACCGGGGATTTCGTAGACCCATTGTCGCTCATTACCAACAGAGCATCAGGAGACACCTACTCTATCGGTACCACAATGCTAATTGGTGGAACCGCTTCAGATATCAAAGATTACATGATTAGCTCTCCTGAATTACTTTCCAGAGCATTGGTGCAGGCAGCACGTTATTTCAGAAAGAGATTCGGTCACCTGGAATCCAATACCCTAGTTGATCTCGACTCCGTCATCAGTGATCTGGTGGGGAGAAAACAGAAATTCGTTAGCAAGTATCCACCTATTCTCTTCGGAGAGAAAGCTCTATACAGAAAGGGAGTCAAGTTCCTGGAAATGAAGGAAGCTGAACAGGCTTCAGGAGCATTCGCCGAGTATCTCGAGCAGTTCAGCAATTCTCCTCTTGCCAGACCAGTTAGGATGTATTTTGCTCTTGCCAGAATGCTTTCCAGGGCATATGAGTCAGCTGCTGAGATCATGATGACAGTACTTGCGGAAAACTCTGCTGACGTGGTTGCCAAGCATATCCATAGAGTCATGGGAGTTCTAGGGTTGAGAGACACCAGAGTCTTGTTTCTCAAGGGCTTTATGAAATACCCCGAAGACTTTTTCAGCATGCTTCCACTGGAGCCTCGTGTTGTTTCACTCAAGTTCGAGAAGGATCAGGTTGTCCTTGAGGAAGAGAAGAACGCAGATCGAATAGCGTTTGTTGTCTCTGGCAGAGCCGGCATAATCAAGAAGAGCAAAGACGGGGCATTTCTCTTGAGTGAACTCAAGAGCGATTGCTCTTTCGGAGAAGTGCATGCTCTTAGCGGATCTTTGTGGGATGTTACACTGATTGCTCGCTCGGAGTCCAGAATCATACTCGTATCAGAAGAGGTCTTTTTGAAGATGGTGACAGCCAGATTCCCCAGGATTGGTCTTTCTCTTCTGGAGTATATCCTTGCAGTTTGTGGCGATGGCTCTATTCCCGCACCCTGATAATTTCGTTGTCAATCAGTCTTGTTTTGCCCACAAATACAGCAATAGCAAGAATTACATCGTTATCCAGTCTTTCCACCGGACTCAGGTTCTTTTCATCTACTATCTCGATGTAGTCGACAAATACATGTTTCCCTTTTCGAAGTATTCTACCGAGTTCATCACGAATCCCACTAACAGAGTGTGTTCCCTCCCTGATCATTTCCAGGCCCTTGTCGAGCGCCTCCCTGATGAGCAAAGCTTCTCTTCTTTCAGAATTCGACATATACCTGTTCCTTGAGCTCATTGCAAGTCCGTCCTCTTCCCTGACTGTTGGTATCTCCACCATCTCAACGTTCATATTGAGATCAAGGACCATACGGCGAAGAACCCGGAACTGCTGGGCATCCTTTTGACCAAAATAGGCTCTATCAGGAGAGATGATATTGAAAAGCTTTGTAACTACGGTAGCAACACCCTTAAAGTGTCCAGGTCTCTTTGCACCACAGAGATAATCTGTCAGCCTTTCAACGTGGACATAGGTCGAGTAGCCTTCAGGATAGATAACACGTTCAGAGGGGATAAATACACAATCAACACCGAGCTCTTTGAGGAGCTGGAGATCTCTGTCCTCGTCACGCGGATAAGTATCAAAGTCTTCACTTGGTCCGAACTGAGCTGGATTCACGAAGATGCTCACAACAGTTGCGTTGTTTTCTGCCAGGGATCTTCTTACGAGCTCGAGATGACCTCTGTGAAGGTAACCCATTGTGGGGACGAATCCGATAGTTTCTCTACGAAACCTCAATTCAAGAGAAAACTCTTTCATTTCTTGTATGTCACGGATAATATTCATATGCAGCTCCTCAATAGAGGTTGAAAACCATCTCTTCCAGGGTCAGAATCGGCCTGAATCCAAGTTCTTCTGCACTCGCGCCGAGTGGATCATCTCGCGGAACAGATGGTATCAGCACATAATCAAACGGTTCTGAGGCTATTTTCAGTATTTCGCCAAGGAGTTCCGTGAAAGAGATTTGAGCAATTGGCGCCAGGTCTAAGATATAAAACACGCTTCCTCTTTGCCCCCAAATACAGTAGCCAGCTATCTTGCCTGCAGGATCCTTCACAATCGAGCAATTGTAGAAGGAAAGGTGAGGCAAATTCGATGGTTCCCTTATCCAGTTAAGGCTTCTGTTGTGCTTTCCATAAGATTCGTGAGCGTAGTTTGTTATCAGTTTGATGTCAGAAAGTTGCATGAAAAAAGACGAGGGACTGTCTTTTTCAGTGCGTCGATTTAATGACTCGAGCATTCGAGTTTCCTTGAACCCGAATTTCTCATAGAACGAAAGGGCGGCCTTGTCGGTTATAGGAACCTCCAGAACGATCTTCTTTACTCCCTTCCATCTACATATCTCAATGACGCGGTCTACGACTTCGAATCCATAACCGGATCTCCTGTGTTGCTTCACGATGCCCATGATATCTATCTTGCATCGAACATCTCTGAAACTCAGAAGGGCAATTCCGATCGGTTCGTTGTTAAGCATCAGAACAAAGGAGTCCTGCAAAGAGATGTCGTTCTCCTTAAGCTCCTTCTCAAGCGTCTGTATGGTCCAGAAGAGATTCAGTATGTAACCCTTGAACACCTCATTAAGAATGTTCACAATCTCTATCCTGGAAAGGTCGCTTAGCCTAACAAATGACTTGTTCTCCACAGAAGTCACACTCCAAAGTAGTTTGTTGCAGTACCATATTGACTTCGTGTTTATTCTACCATTTCAAGTGGTGAAGCGGAGCGTGTTTAACTTGCACACTCCGCTTCACCACGGTTCTTGTGGTTCCGCTTCACAGCCTGTTCCTGGCTGCCTCGCTTCATGGCAAGATCTAAGCCACTCAACCTCTTGAGCGTTCTTTGCTCGATACTACGGTAGTGCCAATTTACCCAGCACGGCTGCTCTTGAAGCACCCGTTGCATGTGGAACACTTGATGGAGTTCCGTTGAAGAACTCGTGTGCCAGAACGGCCATCCCCATGGCTTCTCGTGATTCTATGAGTCGTTCCCCTGGTACAAAGATCTCACAGTTAGCGAGTCGATTCAGCTCAGACATCATCGTCTTGTTGTGAGCCCCGCCGCCAGTTACCACCATTCTGGCTACGGTTGAGGTGTATCGGTCTACATGTGACCAGAGTTCACCAACTGTGAAAGCCACAAGTGTTCTCATCACGTCGTGTGGAGAGTAGGATTCGATTCCCGCAAGGAATTCTTCGTTGTAGACCTCCCGCCCTGTCGATTTCGGTGGAGGTTTGTCTGAGAAACCCCTGTTTCTCTCCCTGAGTAGAGTAAGCAGTTCTTCTTTGACAACGCCTCTTGCAGAAAGCTCTCCATCACGATCATAGGGTTCGCCGAAGTATCTTTGCGCGGTTATGTCAAGAAGGCAGTTCCCGGGTCCCGTATCAAATGCAACTGTTTCATCGAGGTTTTCTTTCAGAATAGTGATGTTTGCTATACCGCCTATATTAACTGTCACGGTGCCTGGCTCAAAAAGGATCCAATCGAGGTACGGAATCAGTGGAGCCCCCTGTCCCCCCAGCGAAACATCCTTCGTGCGGAAACCGAACACTACCGGTAATCCTGTAATAGTGGAGATTACATCAGCCTCACCCAGTTGCAAGGTGGCGCCTCTATCCGGGTCATGATAAACTGTCTGACCATGGTATCCAATGATGTCAATTGAAAGGCTGCTCTTATGAATAGAATTGAGAATCATCTTGGAGTGAACCCGGGCAATCTCGAAGTTCATGTGGTTGATCTTCTCAACGGTGGAGTAGTTTTTGTCGTAAGTTCTGATCATATTATCTCTGAATGATTCTGTGTGGGAGTATGAGTCGAATTGCAGAAGCTCTACACCCATGCCCCTGGAAGAACCATTGCATCGGCATATCGCTACATCAAGACCGTCGGCGGAGGTTCCCGACATGACACCGGCCACAATTCTTTCAGACCTGTCTGCAAGTTTGCAGATCTCTTGCCAGTTCATGTTAATTCCGCAAGAATGGTGTTGTGAAGCCTTCTTCTGATCTCCAGCATCTGAGGGATCGTCTCTCTCCTCTTAATGTGAGTTCTGTTTGTAAGAAAGACAATAGATAGTTCTGTTTCAGGGTCAAACCACAAAGATGTTCCGGTGAATCCGGTGTGCCCAAATGCTGAATTCCCGAAAAGATCTCCAGAGCTTGTACCTGGTCCAGGAGCCTGCCATCCCAGTCTTCTTGGATTATCCTGGTCGTATACAAGGAACTCTGTGAATTTCCTCGCCACTCTCTTTGAAACAAGCCGACCAGTCCAGAGTCCAATAATGAAAGCTAGTGTATCTGCAGCAGTCGAAAACAGACCCGCGTTACCACTCACGCCACCCAGGTAGAAGCACAATTCGTCATCGGGTTCCCCCACCAGGACTCGATTCTCTCTGACTGAAGTGGGTGCGATTCGCTCCGTTAGTTCGGGTCTGAATCGCGTGTCTTTCAGGCCAAGCGGCAGGAATATGTTCTTCAAGCAGTAATCATCGAAAGGCACACCGGAGACTTCTTCAACAACTCGCATCAGGAGGATGAAATTGAGACAGCTGTAGACTACTTTCTCTCCTGGTGGCCTCTCAACCCTTACTGCGGTTAGTGCATCCAGGAGTTCTTGCCCGCTCTTCTCCCTCCATAGTTCAGAATACGGAGGCATTCCTGACGTATGAGTCAGAAGATGCCAGAGCTGGATTCTTTCTTTGCTGCTCTCGACATTGAGCAGACTCGAAAGACGATCCTCAAGAGTGATTCTCCCTTCAGAGAGAAGGAGCATGATTGCGGATGTTGTTGCAAAAGGCTTTGTGACACTGGCCATATCATAGATCGTGTCAAGTCTGTTCTGTTCTTCTGTGGGAGAAGTGCTCCTCAGTCCAAACGCCTTCTCGCAAAGCACGCTATCCCTTCTACCAATCGCAAGGACAGCCCCAGGAAAGACGTTGCTGGCGATTGCTGACTCAATGATACTTTCTGCATTTTCAAGCATGTGTGCACTCCTATCGCATATGAGTTGCTGATTCAATCTTACACTTACTGGGGCTTCAGACAAAGAGTAACCCTGGTGTAGAATTGGACTGATCAGCAAAGTCTTCTAGGAGGATCATATGAATCTGGATAATCTTGTTGGACGCCTCATGGCGATCGGCGTTCCTGGGCCGTATTGCGATAGGCTTACGAGAGAGATTCTCGCTCAAATTAGACCGGGCACAG
>CAZSXB010000007.1:0-22933 GCA_964611155.1 uncultured Thermotogaceae bacterium | reverse complement strand
CCGTATTGCGATAGGCTTACGAGAGAGATTCTCGCTCAAATTAGACCGGGCACAGTCATTCTGTTTTCGAAGAATATCAGATCCCCCGAACAGGTCAAGAGTCTTACATCGGAGATTCGGCAGTTTCTAGGATATGAAGTGTTGTTTGCGATTGATCAGGAAGGAGGCATTGTTTCCAGATTAAGAGACGGATTCTCTGTCTCTCCTGGAGCGATGGCAATAGCAGCAACCGGTAACTCAGAGAATGCTAGGATAGCCGGCAAGATTCTGGGCATGGAGATGAGAGCAGTTGGAATCGATCTCAATCTTGCACCGGTTGTGGATATTAACTCTAATCCTTCAAACCCTGGAATCGGAGTAAGAAGCTACGGAGACACTCCTGAAAGGGTGTTGGAATACTCGCGAGCCTTTGTGGAGGGCCTAAGAGAAAGCGGGTGTCTCTCCTGTCTAAAACACTTTCCCGGCAAAGGAAGAGTGGATGTAGATGCACACATAGATCTTCCAACCCTCTCTGCAACTGCTGAAGAACTCGATTCTTGGGAACTGGTTCCTTTCAAGCAGGTCGAGGCGGATTCCCTGATGTCTTCACACGTGTTCGTTCCTGTTCTTCAGAGCGAGAAGGGTCCCTGCACAGTTTCGCGTGAGGTCCTCACAGGACTTCTGAGAGAGAAGCTGGGTTATAAAGGCCTTGTGTTCTCCGATGACATGGGAATGGGTGGATTAACCAGATATATCGAACCCGCCGAAGGGGCAGCTAAGGCTTTGAAGGCGGGTAACAATGTGCTTATCTACTGTCATAATCCTGAAGTCCAGTTCCTGGTGAAGAAGACACTGTTAAAGGCATTGCAGAGTGATGAAGAGCTTCTCTCATGCACTGTGGACTCGAATAGACGATTTGACGAATTCTTGAGAAAGTCATCAACGGTTGATCGGCCTCCAATAGAAGTTGTGGGAAGCAAGGAGAACCTCTCAAGAATGAGAGAGATTGCAGAATCGAGTATCACGGTCATAAGCGAAGATGATCCTCTTGTGCCGCTCGATGCTGATGAGATAAAAGACGTACTTGCTGTCAGACTTTCAAGACGAGTCATGGTTGAAGACGGAGAGCTCGATGGTGTACCTTCTATTGCAAGGAGGGTAGCTGAAGCTGCGAAGAGAGAGATCATTGGTTTTGAGTCATCGATATCTGTTGAAGAGGCTGCAAAGCTGGCAGGAAGTGTTTCTGGAGAAGGACTATCTGTGATCTTCACTGAAAATGCTCACCTGAGCGAAGGTCAATCACACCTGGTACAGTCCATCTGCAGGAAGACAAAGAGATCACTGGTAATTGCTCTGAGAAACCCATACGATGCATTCATAGAAGGTGTGCAGAATGCCGTCCTTTCGTTCGGGTACGAGCATGTTTCTCAACTAGCTCTTGAGAAAGTCCTGTTCGGACTGATAGAAGCAAGAGGGAAGCTACCGGTTGTAAGAGCAGACTGAAATCGTTATATGAAGTCCAGGAGAGCTAACCAGGTGTCTACTCGGGGGTTGATGTATTGTTGAAGAAGGTAATCGGGATGGATGGGGGCGGTACAAGCCTCAAGGTTACGCTGGCAGGCAATAACAAATACACAAGCTTCAACTACGATTTGGGTGTCAATGTGAGTGCAGTCAGTGAAGACAGCATTAGAGAGGCGCTTGGAAGAGTCAAAAGTGACACCGGTGCAGTTGATAGCATTGTTGCAGCATTTGCTGGAGCAGGCGATCCAGTGCGCAGCAGCAAGATAATGAAAGCCGTGAAAGCAATCTTTCCGGAAGCCAGAGTCGAGGTGGTTTCTGATCTAGAGGGGCTTCACAGAGCATGTTTTGGAGACAAGCCAGGTGTTGTAGTGGTCTCAGGGACAGGTGCAGGGGTTTTTGGGCGCGACCACTCAGGTAGCTTCCATAGGGCAGGAGGATGGGGGCATCTCTTTGACGATGAAGGAAGTGCGTTCTGGATTGCAACGCAGATAATCTGTCAGGCGCTTCGATTCAGAGATGGAATAATCGATTTCGATCCAGTGTTCGAAAGACTTCTGGAGTTCTATGACCTGAAGACAATTGAAGACATCATAAACACCCAGACCGAGACTCAATTCAAGTCAAGGATAGCAGCGTTTGCACAGCCTGCACTTGATATGGGTTCTTTGCTTGCAGAGTCAGTCATGCACGAAGGAGTGCAGCTGCTTGTCAGAAGGACAATAGCAGTAATAGAAAAGACTCATGCGGGCGAACAGATCCACGTGAGTGGGGGGATGTTCGCTTCCAGCAAGTACTTAAGAGCGTTTCAGACGGCAATCAAACCCGTGCAGGTCATCAGATTCAAAGGCAGGGTTGATCAGGAGATCGCCAGGCTAGCATCCCTGTCAAATGCTTCGGAGTAACAGCACTTAACCAGAAAACATCCTTTTGAGGAGGTTTCTCAGAGCAGCTGACTCCTTGATCGATCTGAAAGAGAACAGTGTAATCTCGTCCGGCGAAAAACTGCGCAACCTGGCAATCATTTCCTCGAGCACTGATGGACGTTCCATCATTTTGAAAGCTCCCAGGCCTATACGGACACGGCTAAGCCCATCCAGATAATCGTCAATCTCCTCGACTGACTCAAGGACTGCCTTCACGTTATCTTCGTAAGACATCACAACTGCGAAATCAGGAAATCCATCCCTGATCCATGTTACCCACGGCTGCAAACGCTCGTGAAATGCACGTCTTTCGTAGCAGTTGTACACCGCAAATGAAGTATTCGCATTGTGAACGCTGCTGGCTTTGTGAAGTTTTCGGGCTTCTTCTGTCAGCAGATACCTTCTGAATGCATCAAAATCGTATGCCGCGCCTTCAGATTGTCTTATGCTCGACCATTCTTTGAACTTCTCGAGCACAGATGGATGGTAACCGAATGTCCTGTATGGATATCTCAGGTAATCGAAATGCAACTCACTGACGTCGTACCTTGAAGCGACTTCCGAAGCAACAGCCGAGAAGAAATCGTGCACGCCGTCGAGCCCTGGATCAAGGAAAACTCCAAACAGTTCTTCGATATCTGTTTCAGCGTACTCCAGCATCGATTTCCCTTCCTGGTCAAAGGTGATCCAGTCTGGATGACTTCTTATAACGTGTCTTGGATCTGATGGAGTTCCGCGAAAGCCCCAGACGAAGTTGACGTTTATCCACACGGAGATATCTATTCCTGTTTCAGCGAATATCTCAAGGGCATAACCCAGCGGATCAAAGTCTGAAGATGTTTCGTTCAAAACCTCGGAACGCGGTAGCAGGTCAGATTGGTACAACGCATCAGCCCTTCCGACTACCTGAAGATACAGTCTCGATGCACCTACTTCTTGAGCGAGTTTACGAACTTCTTTGATTTTCTCCTTGCTGTTGAGATCGTCCCTGACCACCCAAATTCCCAGTCCTGGTGAGTCTTCTCCACTATGATTCAAGAGGAATCGCCTCCTGCTTTTTGACGGTTGGATACCCTGAAATGCTGCTATGTCTTGGAAACGGACTCTTTGAGCACTTCTTCAAAGGCATTTCGTGCAGCATCATCGAACAAGACAAATCTGATATTCTTGATGCAATTCAGTTTGCGAATCTCAACGAGAATGGTCTTGATTGCGACACTTGCCGCCTCCCTCAACGGGTAACCAAAAGCGCCTGCTGAAATCGCTGGAAAAGCTATCGAATGCAATGAATTCTCCTCGGCGAGTTTCAATGCGTTCTTGTAGCATTTGGCCAGAAGAACTGACGCGGGTTCATCAACTCCGTAGATGGGCCCAAGGCAGTGAATGACATGTTTATTGGGGAGATTATATGCCTTTGTTATGACAGCTTCACCTGGCTTAATCGGTGCCATGGATCTGCATTCCTTCCACAGCTCCGGTCCAGCCGCAGAGTGAATAGCACCTGCAACCCCTCCCCCTGACCTGAGTTCTGCGTTCGCAGCATTTACAATGGCATCAAATCCTCGTTGTTTGGCAATGTCACCTGACTCGATTTCCAGTTTGACACCGCAGATACTGATTTTCATTCGACCACCTCTCTACTGCTTCAGCTTTCCAGCAAACATCTTGCATAGTGTTGATCGGATATCTCTCGCATCTCCGGGAGTTCCATCGAACACGCGGGCATTACAAAAGGACATCTTGGGTGGAATCTGCACCCGGCTGGTGGCTCGATTAGTGAAGGTATATCACCCTTTGTCACCAGCCTCTTTCTCTTAAGGCCTGTTTCTGGAGATGCTGCAGCAGACTTCAGCAATCTGGTATAAGGATGAAAAGCCTGTTGAATAACTTCTTCTGCCGCACCGACTTCAAGCATGGTACCAGCATACATCACGATGATACGATCGCTCATGTACCGAGCTCCCGCGAGATCATGAGTGATGTATATATACGATACATCCATGCTCTCACTGAGGTTGAGAATCTGGTTCATTATACTCATTCTGTTTGAAACGTCCAGCATCGAAGTTGGTTCGTCAGCAAGGACGAGTTCCGGATTAACTGCAAAAGCTCTCGCTATGCTTACACGCTGTCGCTGACCGCCGGAAAGCTCATGAGGAAATTTGTCTATGAACTGCTCAGGGGGATCCAGTCCAACTTGAACAAGCATCTCCTTTATCTTCAGCTCGATCTCTTTCTTTCCCTGTACGAGTTTATGAATCTTGAAGGGTCTTTCGAGTATTCCACGCACCGTGTGAGTAAGATTCAGTGAAGCAAAAGGATCCTGGAAGATCATCTGGACCTTCTTGTGATATTCTAGAGAGACGGTTCGTTTCATTTTCCTGTGAACGTCTTCTCCTTCAAATACTACCCTGCCATTTGTTGGGTAGTAAATCCTGGATATAACGTTCGCTGTGGTAGTCTTCCCGCTTCCTGATTCTCCAACAATCCCAAGTATCTCTCCCTTACGCAGAGAGAAAGAGATACGGTCCATCGCATGCACTACTCTTCCCTTTCGCCTGAATGACTGAAGGGGAAAGTGTTTAGTTACGTCGCTCAGTTCGAGAATCACGTCACTTTTCATTCCGCACCCCTTCTTGCAGGTGACATGCCACGTAGTGTCCCGGTCTCGCTTCGATGTAGTCGGGATATGCACTGATGCAACGATCGACACGGTCCGAACATCGAGGGCCAAACCTGCACCCTTTCGGTGGATTGAGCAGGTCTGGTGGTTTCCCTTCAATCCCGCCTTTCCTGGTTATTGGACCTGTCAGAGATGGAAACGAACTCATCAAGCCACGAGTGTAGGGATGAAGTGGTTCGAGAAAGATTGCTTCTGCAGGTCCAAACTCAACGAACCGTCCAGCATACATAATTGCGAGTCTGTTTGTTATTTCAACGAGAAGGGACAGGTCGTGCGTGATGAAGATCACGGAGAAGCCAAATACGTCCTTCAACTCCTGAACCTTCTCAATAATAGTCCTCTGAACGACCACATCAAGTGCCGTGGTTGGCTCGTCCATGATAACAAGTTCAGGCTGCAGCAAGAGTGCCATGGCAATAATCACTCGCTGGCGCATTCCTCCAGAAAGCTGATGTGGAAATGCGTCAAAACGTTCTTGAGATATGTCTACGAGTCTGAGCATTTCCAGTGCCCTCTTTCGGGCCTCTTTCCTTGAAATGTGCTTATGTGCAAGCATGGCATCCAGCAACTGCTCTCCTACAGTCATTACTGGATTGAGTGCGTTCATTGCAGACTGGAATACCATGGATATGTCGGCCCAGCGAATACTTCTCATCTTCTCGCCTGAGATCCGCGTTATATTCTTTCCTTTGAAGATGATCTCACCTTCGGAAATGCCGGCATTGTCTTTCAGGAGCCGCATTATAGCATATGCGAGCGTTGACTTACCACAGCCAGATTCCCCCGCAATACCAATAAACTCTCCTCTTCGGATCTCGAAGCTTACACCATCAACAGCCTTCACATAACCTGCCTTAATGGAGTAACCTGCACCGAGGTTATTACAAGACAGTACTACATCAGGAGAGTTCATTGCCATCATCTCTTCCTCAGTTTCGGATTTGAGATTTCATCCATTGCAAAGTTCATTAGAGCAAATGAAGTTCCAACAAGAGCGATACATATTCCCGGAGGAAGGAACCACCACCAGGCTCCTGCAAGCAAAGCGCCGTTGTTCTGTGCCCAGTATAGTATGGTCCCCCAACTTACCACAGATACATTACCCAGCCCGAGAAATTCCAGTGTCGCCTGGCCCATTATCGCGGTCATGGTTGCCATGAAGAAGGATGCCATGACCAGTGATATCATATTGGGCAATATCTCCCGGAAAATTATGTAACTCGATCTTTCACCAAGGTTCTGAGCCACCCGGACAAAGTCCCTGTTTCTCAGGCTGATCACCTGAGATCGGAGAATTCTTGTAGGCCAGGGCCAGGTTGTGAGTCCCAGAATCAGCACTATAGGAATCACCCCTCTTACTGAGATGTATGCAGCTAGAACAATCATCAACGGCAGACTTGGTATGACCAGAAACACGTTTGTGAATAGTGAGATTACATCATCGGTAATGCCGCCAAAATAGCCCGCAAGCAGAGCAAGTGTCAATGCTAATGCTGTCGTGAAAAGCCCTGTGATCATTCCAACAGATAGCGTTACTCGTGTTCCCCATAGCATCTGTGAGAAGATATCCTGTCCCGAGTGAGTTGTTCCCAGCCAGTGATCTTTGGATGGCTTTGCACGAAGAGGCAACATCGTCGTAGTCCGTTCAAAAGTCGTTGTAATCGTCTGTCGCGTTATCCTTCTCTCTGTGAATTCATCGATTCTTTCTCTTTCCACGGTCTGTGACCTTCCTCGTTCTTCATCAATCACTACAATAGTCTCTACTCGATTGCTCTTTGGATCATATGGAGCAACTGCCGGGGCAATCAGTGCTATGACCACAAATAAGACAAGAATGATGAGGCCAAAAAAGGCCTTCTTGTTCTCAATGAAAAGCTTGAATGCATCTCTGAACATTACTTCACACCGTCTCTCGCTCTTGGATCAAGCACAAGAATAGCAACGTCTGCAAGGAAGTTTGCTATTAATACGGCAGCGGATATGAACAGAAAGATCGCCTGCATCAGCGGATAGTCTTTTGCCTGAACAGCCTGGAACAGCATGAGGCCTACTCCCGGATATCCGAACACCATTTCGGTGAGCAACCCCCCTCCTACGACAAACCCCAGTGACATGGCAAACCCCGTTATGGAAGGCAACAAGGCATTCTTAGCAGCATACAATGCTTTGATTCTCTTCAGAGGCAGACCTTTCGCTACTGCAAGTGTGATATACTCCTCTGCAAGTACGTTAATCATGTTATTCCGCATGGTCAGGATCCAAGCTCCCATTGAAGAGATAGTGATAGTCACTGCGGGCAAAAAACCATGTTTCAGAACAGACATTACGAAAGGCCAGCCTTCTCTTCTAATGTGAGGCGAATAGGCATGTCCCATAGGTAATAGTGGCCACCTGTATGCGAAGAAGAATATGAACAGGAGCCCCAGCCAGAAGTAAGGAAAAGATCTGATGAATATGAACAGTGCCACGGTGAACGAAGCCAGTCTTGAACTCCTGCTCCAAGCAACAGCCACACCGATTACTGTGCCCAGGAAGAAGCTGAAGATCGTGGATAGACCTATCAAACCAAGCGTCCAGGGAATCGCTACTTTCATGACCTGTGAGACAGGCATCGGGAACCTGGAAATCGATATTCCAAGATCTCCCCTGACCAGGTTGGCGAGATACTTTCCATACTGTGTTATCAGCGAGTCATCTGTATCTACGCCGAAAGCTGCACGTATCGAATCAAGCGCTGCTGGCGAAATACCTTCCATTTTGTCCATGAGCTCCTGGGCAGGATCTCCGGGCATGAACCTTGGAATGAAGAAATTAAGAGTTACCGCGACAAAGACTGCAAAAAGCAGCAGACCGAGTTTTCGTGCGAAGTACTTCACATCTCACCTCTTTGGCGTGACCCAAACATGAAACGCAGGAGCAGATATCGCTCCTGCGCAGACAATATCACAGAAGCCTCATTAGTTCCTCAAGTGAATTGAGAGAAGGATGGGCATCTTGTGCATGGAATTTGGCCTCGGAAGAGCATATGGATTCTCTGGTGAAGGCCAGCCCACAAATCTCGATGTGTTGTACTGGAACCAAACAGGGTTGAAGAATAGCGGAACCGATGGCATGTCTTTCAGGAACTGCTCTATGACGATACTTATGTACTTGTCCTGCTCATCAGGATCAGGTGTCTTCGTATAAGCGTCAAGAGCTTCATCTATTATGGGGTTCTTGTATCTCATGCCCCATTCATTCCCGGCAGTTTCTCCCACAGGTGCCCAGTGTCGCGAGTGAGTCCATGTGTCGAACTGGAAGTGTGGGTTTGTACCAGTTTGAGATATCCCGAACAGCATTTCGTAGTTACCATTGAACATCATGTCCTTATACGGGGAAGGCCACGCAGCCTGTGTAAGTATCGCTTCTATTCCGATTTCTCTAAGTTGTCTGACTATCTCTTCTCCCCCTGCTATCCAGTCTGTCCAGCCAGTCGGAACGTATAGGTTCATCGACAAGGCTCTGCCGTCTTTCTCGTAGATACCGCGTCTGTTCAGCGTGTAACCCTCACGCTCGATCAGATACTGTGAATAATCCGGGTCATACTCAACATCGTACTTTTCAAGAGCTTCTTCAGCCAGGTGAAGATAGGCGGATTTTACTCCAGCGATACTCGACGGGACCGCACCGCTTGCCATTATCCTTGTGATTTCTTCCTGATCAATACCGTATGCGACGGCGAGTCTCAGGTTATAGTTATCGAAAGGTTCTTTCCCGTTATTGAGATTCAAAAAGACCATGTTTCCTTCAGGAAGCCAGTACTTGTGATGCTCTGGGTTTGCCTTTACATAGACTTCATCAATATTTGCCACGAAATACCCTGCCCAGTCATATTCTCCCCTTGCAAGCTGGAAAGGAACCTGAACGTTAGTCGTCGAAATGTACTGGATGCCGTCTATATAAGGCAGGGGTTTTCCGTCAACGCCCATCTGCCAGTAATTCGGATTTCTAACCACTCTGAATGACTGTTCGGTGAAGGAGCCCTGCTCGTAAATGAAAGCGCCCGTGCCCACAGGGTTCACATTTCCTGCCCACGTAAGCGGGTCGGCTACGTTAGACCAGATGTGCTTTGGAACAATGAAGAAGTCAGAGAATCTCTCAATCACGGTTGTATTAACACGATCGAAAGTGAAAGTGATGGAATCTGAACTCTTTGCTACAACATCCACCAGGCCCTGTGCCCAGATGCCCGATACATCAAGAGCGACGTTGTTCTTGGCCAGTTCCATGGTGAAGAGAACATCAGCAATCGTGAAAGGAATTCCATCATTCCACTTCACATCGTCACGGAGCACGAAAGTGATTGATTTGAGGTCATCTGACCAGACGTATTCCTTTGCTAACCAGGGCATTATTCTTCCGGTCATCTGGTTATAGTAGATCAGAGACTCGTAGAAGCAACCAAATGCAACCTCAAGAGCGTTGGGGGAGTAGGGGTTGAAGTTCATGATCAGAACGCCCTGCTTCATCGGGGTGATGTTGACGATTCCTCCACGCCTTATTTCTGAAGCGAGGAGCACACCAGATACCAGAACAGCTAACAGAAGAACCATCACGAGAAGCTTCTTCATACTTTTTCCTCCTTGGATTTGAGATGCAGGAACTCTACTGATTATACTTCTGTTACTGGCCAATCAAGAACCCTGTTTTCCGTTCAATGACTCCGATGAAACACCGTGGAGAGTCGTAAGAACCCTGATCCTCGCTTCTTTACAGGTCAGCAGCAATCTTTGCACTCTAGATAATCACAACGTCAGGTCGTCTGATCACGACTTCATCAAAGGCATAGTCTAATTCAGGCCAGAGAGATTTCTCCGGAAAAGTGACGATCTCTACTCCTTCTTCAGTGATCACAGCGGTATCTTCAGATTTCACACCGGTTATCGTGGGATTCCAGGCTATGACGTTACCAGTCTTGAGAAAATAGCTCGAACGTTCGTCGCCGAACAACTCTCTGGCATTGTAGCCAGCAAGTCCTCCCTGATGATGCTTCTTCCATTCCTCAGGAAATCCTGCTCTAGCGTATGCCAGCTTAATGTGTTCAAACACTTCACGCATATCTTTTCCAGGTGAAGATGATGCTATTGCTGTGGCATCAATCTCAGAGACTCTTTTGTGCAATTTTCGGTAATGTTGGTCAGGTGAGAAGAAGACTGATCGAGAGGTTGAGGCAATGAGTCCTCTCTTTCTTGCACATACGCTGACAAAAACCCTTCGCCCGATCGTGATATCTCGCGGCAGGTTGTGGCGATATCTTATGGCACTTTCCTCACCAAAGACGAGCACCAGAACAGGTTCTATAGCATTCTCAATAAGGGCTCCGGCAATCCTGGCCTGCACAGAAATCTCTGTGTGATCAGGCAATATGCCGAGCATTTCCTGATGGAGAACAGAGTCACAGATGGCTCCTATTTCCCTATAGGTTTCAATCTCTTCCTTACATAGTGTCAGTCTCATTGATGTGAAGACTTCGGGAGGAATGGGTTCACCTGGACGACCTGTATCTGATCTAAGAGAGTGGACCCCAAATTCCGAGAGCAAAACCCTTTCCAGATCATCAAACCAGTTGAAAGTGAATACCTCTATCTCGGAGATGATCTCCTCGCCCAGTTCTTCTTTGAGGATTCGATCCCGTTCGATATTGTCAACAATTAGCACGGGCCTGTCCGCTGTTATCAACATCGAACAAACTCCTGAGGTTGAATTCAGAGTCACGTAATTCCTGGCGCCCAGTGTTAACCATGCGAAATTGTCACAACCAGATATGAGTAGTGAATCATTTCCTCTTTCTGAGATGGTTTTCCTGAGCAAATCGACACGCTTTCTGAAAATCCTGTCCTTCAGGCTGCATCATCCTTTCTTGCGAAAACATGGCATGCTGCCCACATTGTTGGACAAGCATGCTCGTCTTACTGTAACTATTCAAGATCTATACAGGCTACTCCAACGTAGAGATCGGCAGCACCATAGTAAACCAGCAGACGTTGATCCTTCTCCACCAATCCTTCAACGAAGACGACATTTGGAACCTGGCCATGGATCTCCCAGGAAAGCTCGGGTTCGAGCAAGAAGCTGTCAGTTCGTTTGAGCAATCGCCCTGGATCATTGATATCGAAAAGGGCTGCACCTACTCTGTAAATGTTTGAGTAATCAGCACTATTATAGAACAGAAGTATTCCCTCTTCTGTGATAATTGGCGGAGGCCCAGGCTCTACAAGGCGGCTATCGAAACTCCCTGGGCGAGGGTCCATTACAGATCTTGGCAGGACTCTCCAGCTCCTGAGGTCTTCCGAATAGGCCAGATAAATGCTCGTGTCGCCAAAGTACATGTAGTAACGGTCATTGATCTTCTGTGGGACTATAGCACCAGCTTTCGACCATTGCATTGTCCTTATCACGGGGCCTATTCTTTCCCAGCTCTTGAGGTCTTCAGAGACCGCAATACAAAGCCTGGCAACAGATCCATCGTATGCAGTATAGGTCATGATGTACTGTCCATCGATTTCAACAATCCGCGGATCTTCGCATCCACCAGGCGACTCGTAATTCTCCTCGGGATAGAAGACAGGTTCCTTCTCCCTCGTGAAGGTCAGACCATCGTCACTGCGAGCCAGACCGATTCTTGATGTACCATTCCACCTCCCTGTTCCGGTCCAGTCTTCTGCCCTGTAAAATAACCAGACCTCATTGTCAACGATTATGGCTGCGGGATTGTAAGAGGACCTTGCCTCAAATCCAAATCCCTGAGGAACGAGCACCGGTTCATCGGTCAGTCTGTAAATACCATACACACGTTCGAACTGAAAACTGAGTACACCGGAGAAAGCTAAAGAGCAAGTCAAGATAAGGATTACCAAAGTAAGGAATATGGACTTCACTTTTTCACCCCTTCATCCAGCGATCTACCTCAGATGCTTCAATGGTTGCTAACGCAATGTGATTATCTGCTGCGCCGTAATAGATGTAGTACTGACCATTGTGAAGGACCATTGCGTCACTGAAAACGACATTCGGTACACCACCGTATATTTCCCAGTCTTCTTCCGGTTCCAGCACTGGTTCTTCACTTCTCTTGATAACTCTACGGGGGTCAGCCAGATCCAGAAGGATGAACCCCAACCTGTAGATAGGTTTGGGTGTCTTTTCAACTCCGTGATATAGGACCAGCCATCCGTGCGGTGTCTTTAGAGGCGGTCCCCCTACCCCGATTTTCAGATTGTCCCAATATCCTTCTCTTGGTCCTGCGATACTGATGAAGTTGCTCCAATTCTCCAAATCGTCTGAGTAGGCAAGATACATGTCCGGTTCTATCCTGTGAAACATCACATATCTACCGTCAACGCGTTCAGGGAAGAGAGCCGCGTCCTTGTTGTTAATGCCTGGAATCATTACTCCATGCCTCTTCCAGATTATAAAGTCAGTCGAAGAGGCCATGGAAATCCTGACACCTTCCGGAGAGTAGCCAGTGTATAGCATATAGAATCTGTTGTTGATCTCTGTGATTCTTGGGTCTTCTACACCGAATAACTCCGATTTCGAGCCTGGACCGAAAACAGGTCTTTCCATCCTGTTAAAACGAACCCCATCAGTACTCACTGCGTATCCTATCCTTGAAACCATGTCCTCTCCCTGTGCGCGGTATAGCATGTGAAATAGATTATTATGCTTGATTACTGCGCAGTTGAACACATACTTCGATTCCCAGTGATGATTTGAGATAGGTGAAAGAATTGGATTAAGAACGTGTCTGGTTAATCTGATTTCCACAATGCTACCTCCTTCATTTCAGTGACATGGATATACCCTGCAAGAAGTACTTCCTGAAGACCAGAAAAATCAGGACCATTGGAAGTGTCTGTAATACCGAACCAGCGAGAATCGGTCCTACATGCTGCCCGTATTGCATGTTGAAGCTTGCTAGCAGTACTGAAAGGGGCATTTTGTTATAATCTCTCATTACAATAAGTGGCCACATGAAATTGTCCCATATGCCAATGAATGTGAAGAGCCCAACAATTGAAGCTGTAGAACTACTTAGAGGGACCATGATCTTGAAAATCGTCCAGAATGTCCCAGCCCCATCGATTTTCGCTGCTTCAATATAATCAACAGGTACTGATTTGTAAGACTGGGCGAACATGAAGACCCCCCATGCTGACATTATGCTGGGCAAAATCATTGCAGCATAAGTGTCGGGGAGTCTGAGTGATCTTATGAGTACATAAAGCGGAACGATAAACAGGAAACCCGGAAAAAGCATTTGGAAAATCACGAAATTGAAGAGCTTCTCCCTTCCCTTGAAAATAATCCGCGATAGCGCATAACCAATAATTGCAGATGATATTACAACGCAAACCGTTACTGTTACAGACACAAAGATGCTATTCATAAGCGCCCTGATGAATGGTCTGTTCATCCTATCTGCGGCTTGCAAGAGGAAGGAATAATGTTCGGTAGTGAACCTGGAAGGCCAGAACCTTGTGAAGATCTCAGGTGCGGGTTTTAGTGATCCCATAGCCATCCAGAGGTAAGGATATATCCAGATCATCGAAGCAACAAACAGCACAAAATAGAGGATTGCGATAGGTATCTTCTTGACAATGCGACTCTTTGTCATACGAAGCTCACTTCCCTTTCTATGAGCTTACGGGTGAGGAAGACACAGCCAAAAGTAAGCAATGCCGTTGCCATAGCCAGTGTTGAAGCATACCCTGGATCAAGACGCTGGAATGCCGTGGTGTAGATCAGCATCTGGAATGTGAGAGTCCTTCTCATTGGTCCTCCACCAGTTATTATGAAGGGTTCGGTGAATATGCCAAATGTCAGAACAATCGAAAGAATGAGAACCATGACCATCGATGGATTCAGCAGCGGCAGGGTAATCTTTCTGAACTTCACCCACCTGGTTGCACCGTCCAGTTCAGCTGATTCATAAAGTGACCTGGGGATTACCTGAAGGCCTGAGTAAAGAATCAGACCATAATATCCGATAAACTTCCATGCTACCATCATGGCTATGGCGAACAAAGCAAGCTGTGGTTCGCTGAACCAGGGAATAGTCGTACCAAAGAGATTATATGTCAATCTGTTAAGTGGCCCATTTATTGCAAAGAGATTGGAGAATATGATCGAATATGCAACTCCTGATGAAACGTTGGCAACAAGAAATGCCAGAATGAAGAACGTCTTGAAGAACCTGATTTTGGTAAGGCCTATAGCAAAAAGCAACGCAATACCGAGAACCATTGGAATGAAGTAGAGCATGAAATTGAAAGTATTAAACACAACCTGCCAGAACACATCGTCGGTAACCATTCTTATGAAATTGTCAAACCACACAAAGCGTCTTGGTGTCAGAAAGTTCCACCGTGACAGCGCAAGTATGAACAACCATACAAACGGATAACCCCAGAAGATGGCAGTGTACACGAGATATACGGAAGAAATGCTCCAGCCCTTTATGGTTTCTCTTCTCTGCAAAGTTCTCATGCCCATGCCTTATACACCTCCGTTAGCGACAAGAATAGGCGGGGGTTTTTGGCCCCCGCCGGTTAATCACCAGAGGATTCTTCTAATGCGAGTAGCGGCATTGGATAGGGCATTCTCAGGGGTCGCACGGCCGTACATAAGGGGCTCAACAAGATACTGAGTCATCATGTCCTGGACATCAACGTACTGTTCTGTTAAAGCAGGCGGGATTGCATAAGGAATGTACTTCGCGTATTCTGCAAAGACCGGGTCTTCAGCCATAAACGAAGTGAAGATCGGATTTGTTCCGAGGTCTCCTCTTGCTGGAGGCATGTTTGTGATTTCTACCCAGCGTTTGTCATTCTCGATGTTTGAGTAGACCCACTTGATGAACTCCCATGCTTCTTCTTTGTGAGGTGAATGTGCGAACATCACAAGCCCCTTAGTGTCTGCAAAAGTGTTTATGGGGGCGTCTTCAGGGAAGCCATCGGGAACGGGTGGGGGTGCTACGATTATGTTGTTGTAGATGTCAGGAAACTGTGTCTTAGCCCAGTTTATTTCCCAGGGGCCCATTATCGTTCCACCGATAACACCCATATAGAAAGGATTGGCTCCAAGATCTGCGGCTGTCCATTTCTGTCTGAACATGGTATCAATGAACTCCGCCACTTCGAGCCCGAACTCGTCGTTGAACGTTGCTCTTCCTCTTTCTACGTCAAGGTAGGGTTTACCGCCACTGGCCGCGTAGTAGTAGGTAATGAAATCAAACCACCTGTCCCACCAGTTTCTACCCATGATTACCTGTGTCCCAAACCTTTCCAGGCCGTGTGAATAAGCTTCGCTGAACTCGTAGACCTCTGAATAGGTTCTTGGAGCACTGTCAAAACCGACTGACTCGAGCAGATCTTTTCTCCACCACATCATCATGGGATTTGAGTAGATTGGAAACACATAGTAGCTTCCACCCAGCTTCCAACCTTCAATGACTTCTCGCATCTCTCTCACATCCACAAGGTCCCAGAAGCCCGGTAGCGTCTCAAGTGGGACGAGTTGACCCGCTCCGATCAGTTGAGCAGCAAAACCGCTCATGATATTGGTACTGATGTCAGGGGCCTGATTTGAAGCAATCGCAATAAGAATGGCTTCTTCAGAACTGGCTGCAGCAGGAATAGTTGACCACTTAATCCTGATGTTTGGGTTTTCCTGGTGCCATTGGTCAACGGTTTCTTTCCAGAATTCCTCTTGCAGGGGGTTTGGAGCTGTCCAGAAGACCAACTCGACCTGTCCAAAAAGTACCAAAGACACTGTCAGAACAGCGATAACAAGAACCAGTCTTTTCATAGTTACACCTCCTCATTAGTGGTCATAATGAACTATCTCTCCTTACGAACTCCGTGAACAGCATGATTTTCACGGGATGCGTGTCCTCGCGCATCAAAAGGTTGTATATCCTCCTTGCTGCCATGGTCCCCATTTCGTGCTTGAAGATTTTGAGAGTTGTCAGTGGAGGGTTACAGAAGCTGGCACTCACTATATCATCAAATCCTACGACCGAAACATCGTCCGGTATACTCAGGCTTCTCTTTTTGAGCACTTCAAGGGCTCTTATCGCTATGGTGTCGTTTGCGCCAAAGACCGCCTCGGGAACCCCGTAACTCTTAAGCATCAGATCGACGATAGCTTCCATGTTGTCATTCTGTTCGTCATACTCATAAGTCTTGGGAAGATAACGTCTTCTCTCCATTGCAGCAACATAGCCATCATACCTGTCCTTGAAGCCAAAGTGACTCAAAGGCCCGTGAATATGAACAATCTTTCTGAGGCTATTTCCCAGAAGATAGTCGACAGCGTAGTGCGCACCATCATACCCGTCGCTGATTACGCAATCTACCTTGATTCCAGGAATATACTGGTCCACAAGGACAAGAGGTTTTCCTGTTGCTTTGATCTTTCTGGTCAGTTCTCGAGTGATCTCCCCTCCCATAAGGAGAAAACCGTCAAAGTCCTTAATAGAAGAAGTGTTGCTGGTATGGAGCATCTCAATACTGCAGTTGTTTGGCACCAGGTACTCCTTTATTCCGGAAAGCGCCACACTATAGAACTCGTCTGGTTCAGTGCTAGTGAATCGAAGGATTCGTTCACTTGTCACCACACCTATCTTGAATGACAGTCTCCTGCTGGCAAGATAACTGGCTGCCTTCATAGGGCTGTAGTTGAGTTCTTCTATCGCTTTTATCACAGCTTCCCGGGTTTTGGTCGAAACATAGCCACTCTCATTAATAACACGTGATACTGTTGCAGTAGAAACCCCGGAAAGCCTTGCTACATCAACGAGTTTGCCACCCAAAAGGACTATTCCTCCTTATGTAAACGCTTCCATACAGTATATGATACTTCTGTTAGTATCAGTAAGTCACATCTGACTAGACCCCGAGAGAACCATATAGGTGTGATTATTACTGATTAGGCTGAGATACTTCATTCGAGCCAAGAAAAGGTAGATATTACGAATTCGATACAAGTATTTCGCGAAATGAAGAGAATCAATGAATATGAGGTCGATTTCTCACGATAATTGCTGCCATCTGCTTGTAAGTGCCTGAGAATAGTTCTGTGCGATTTGCCAGTAAATGATTCTTAACGTATATAATCAAAAAGTGTAAACGCTTACATCCCACATTTTGAGGAGGGGTAACATGAAGAAGTTGCTGGTTCTTCTAGTTGCTTTTGTAGCGGTAGTCACTTTTGGTGGAACAGCTGTTATACCGGTGAACCTGAGCAAGGCTACCGATGTCGAAGTGCCTGTTGTTATGAAGATGGCAGAAGTACTTGATCTGGTCGGCATCGACTTTGATGCGAACTGGGATTCACTGAGAATTGTTGACGAACGAGGAAATGAGGTTGCTTACCAGTATGTTGATATTGATCTAAACAACAGACTCTCAGCGGGAGATCTACTTGTCTTTCTGGCTCCGTCTTCTGTCAGGATAACTGTCTCTGAAGATTTCGATATTGAAGCGCCGGAATACTTTCCTGTCATGGCCGTTGACGAAACCGACAATGGATGGCTCATTATCAGTGATCTGTTTACCATTGAAGTTAATCGATATGGGCTTTTGAAGGTTACAGAGTATGCTGGTGTGGAAGGAACCATTGCTGATGAAATTGGTATTGTAAGAGTTGCCGGTTGGGTCGGCTCAACCTATTACATTGATGGAGGATTGGGAAGACATGAAGAAAAGACTTCCTTTGGTTTCAGAATAAAGGAAGTTGAGGTACTTCATCCCGGTCCAGTTGCTGTTACAGTAGTCTCAAGGCTGGTCAGCGATATGTTCCTCGGTTTGGAAGTAGAAGTGCTTTCAACCGTATTCAAAACCGGTGACATAGTTGTTGAGACGAACTTCAAGTTCAACTCCTATGTAGACATGATGAAGCTTCATCCTATGATAACGAGGCCGTTGACAGATGTTGCAGACGATGCTGTTCACATGCTCCCCGTCTTTAGAAGACTTGTATGGGCAGATCAGCTGAATATAACCCCTCTGGAGTACTGGCTTGAAAGAAATGCAATCATGTATGTTGACAGAAAGCCATATATTGTTTTCCCGGCGGTAGACCCGATGAGACCTTTCTGGTGGGGAGCAACCTACATATTCGCCTCGCAGGAAAACTGGAGATCGAACTACTCACCTTCCCTGGGTATCGGTATAGCTGAAATAATGTCTGAGAAGCCCGTTGTCTATGTAGATTACGACAAATGGGTGAGCGGCAATATGTGGATCTATGAGAGCAGAGAGTTTAGAGACGGGGTCTTCAGATGGATACCAGGGGAATTTGAGCTATTCGAGGCAACAAAAGGTAATGTTACTACAGATCAGAGTGAATGGCCAAACAGGTATGCTGCCGGTGACTCGTTGGGCTTCGTGAAGTACTACAGACTTTTCGAGTGCCAGAGTATTGAAGAAGCTGTCAGGATGCTTGAACTCAGAACCCTGGAAATCCAATCCATCAGTATTGAAGAGTGATTTGCGTAATAATCTAAGAGGCGCTTTGCGCCTCTTTTTTTGCTTGAGGTGATGATTGTGCGAAGAATCTTGCTGATAATAGCTCTCCTTGTCCTTTCGGTTCTTATCATATCTGGTGTACCACTGAATTTGGAACACCTTGAGTATCTCAGAGACGAGTTTTTGATTGGAACACAGGCATTCACAGGATACTGGATCTACACGGAAAGGCAGCCTGATGGGTCGTTTAAACTTGTAGGTGCCGAAGGTGAAGGCGTTACATGTATTGACGATGTTGCCAGGGTTGCGGTCTTTTATCTCAGGGAGATCGAACGATCTGGCATGGATGATTTCTTTGATAGCAGAGCCCGCGAGTCTCTTGAATTTGTTATGAAACTCCAGGACTATGATGGCGACTTCTTCAATTTCGTCTTTGCAGACGGCACGATCAACCGACATGGACCGACTTCCAGAAAAGGTGGAAACTGGTGGACCGCCAGGGCCTATTGGGCACTTTCACTGGGGGCAAGAGTATACAGTGAATATGATGATTCCTATTCGGAGAAGCTGGCTGCTTCAGCTCACAGAGCCTTCAGGGTACTGAACAGTTTTGTGAGGAATGGGCTACTCCATGGATACGCCGACATGACTTCCGTAATGCTATTAGGTGCATCAGAGTACGCAGAAATCCACCCGGAGAGTTCGGTACTGGACTTTATCGTTGCTTCTGCCAGAGCACTGTCGGAAAGACTCGTCAGGTCATCGGGAATGCTTTACGGTCTGTTTGATGAAGGAAAAGAGGAATTCAACTGGAATGGTTGGGGTTCCAGAGAGATTGAAGCTCTTGTCGCAGCCTACGAGGTCACAGGCGAAGAGTTATTTCTGCAAACTGCGATAGAAGCAGCAAATACTGCGGTTCCGATGTTGATGTCTTTAGGGCCCGTCTACAGGATAAGCAGAAACGTATTACTCTTCGAGCAGATTGCATATGCAGTTGAGGTTCACGTGAACGGACTCTACAGACTGTTCAACGTAACCGGTGAAGAAAACTATGGCATCATGGCTTCGATCCTGAATAGCTGGTTCCTGGGTGTGAACCATCTTCGTGTTCCAATGGTAGGCCCAAATGGTGAGGGATATGATGGACTTGAAAGGACTCACAGGAATCTCAATGCAGGGGCAGAGTCTACTATTTCGATGCTGCTAAGTTTTCAGGCCGTTGAAGAGCTACCCGAAAAGATGCAAGTATATTCCGATGAGCGCAACTATCTCAGGACTCCCGGTTACGTCATTGAAGCAGAAACGATGGACTTTGGGCTTTCTCCAGCCAGCACCCTCCGAGATGGAGCGGCTTCAGGAGGAGCGCTTGTAGAATTCTCAGATACCATCCTTATGAGAAAAGATGTAACGCTGCCTGAAGTAGACTATGAAGTGCATGTTTCATTGTTCAGGTGCACAGTCGAAGGTGAGATTGAATTCTCGGTTCGGTACGGTAATGACAGAGGTGTTGAGAAGGTTCCGGTGGGACCTGATCGAATAGTCAGGATCGGCGAGATCACCGGCTCAGGAGAACAGACCAGGATAAGCATATCAGCAAGAATTCCCCCAGGCAAGGTGATGGAGATTGATCAGCTGATACTTGTTCCAGCTGTGGTAGGTATCTACTCGGAAATACAGGACAGCACGATTCTATTCAGCAGAAGTCCGGAAGAGAAGAGTGGCATCGAAGGCCACGGATCCGCCGTTACCGACGGAGATGTTTTGTTGGTAGCGTCAAAGGATGATAGGAAAGAAGCATTCTATACGGAAATGATAGAAAGAGAGGGTTTCTCGCACGTGATCATAGACTCTCTACTCAATAACAAGGGCATGGCCCTGCCTGAAGAAAGAAGACAGGCGAATTTCGACAACTTTGGGGGAGTGATCGGCGCTTCTTATCCTCAGGCAGAAGTGGAACGACTCCTCGAAGACGCTCTCCTGTACGTGAACAAGATCCCATTCATGATTAGCTTTGGTGAAAAGGATAACTTCAGGCTCAAGGGGCAGCACATTGAGCTTTCCGTTGAAGCAAGCAAGATATGCTTTCTTGGAGCCTCTGAACAAGGAGATTACGAAGAATACGTTGAACTTCTGTACGAAGATGGAACGACTTACATGATAACCCTGGGTCTTTCTGACTGGTGTGGGATTTCAAGATTTGGTGAGAAAGTCGGAGCTTCATTGCCTTTCAGATATGACAGTGCTGGAAATGTTGAAAGAATCCAGTGCAGGTTGTACGTGCAGTGTTACAATATTCCACAGGAAAGGCTAATCGGTATCAGATTTCCTGAAAGAGTCAATATGCATATCTTTGCAATCACTTTTTCTGACTGAGGAGTGATCAGGCGTGGGGAAGCTCCTGACATGTTTCCTGTTGATACTGCCGACACTGTATTTCGGTGTCTATTTTACTGATGTCACTGAAAACGCAATAACAGTAAACTGGATTACCGATCAGGAAGCTGACGCTTCGATCTTTGTCAGAGACACTGAAGGTCGGACAGTATACACAGACACCAGAGTCTCATTTTCGAGTCTGCATTCTTTCAGGATTACAGGTCTATCCGCTGGTGAAGAATACACATATGGTGTGCACAGTTTTGGCGAGGATTACTCATTCACTTATGCGGGGAGTTTCAGGACTGCCCCAGAAAGAGGGACCCCTTTTATCTTTGCAGTCTATGGGGATAATCGAAATGGTCCACACATTCATTCACGCATCATCGATATGATTGCTGGTCATAATCCTTCCCTGGTGATAAATACAGGCGATATGGTCTATCATGATTCTCATGTCGATGAGTGGCTGGAGTTTTTTGGCACGATATCTACTTTGGAGGAAACGGTCTACTTCCCTGTCGTTGGGAACCACGAAAAGGATGCAATCAACTACAACAGGTTCTTCAACCCACCCGGAAATGGGCGCTTCTATCGTTTCTGGTATTCTGATATCCTGTATATCGTACTCAACACAAACGAGAGATTTGACAACTGGTCCGAGCAATACAGATGGCTACGCAGCACTCTTGAGACAGAGACAGCCAAAGAACCTGCATTCATAGTTGTGTCATTTCACCACACTGCCTACAGCTTTGGATTCCACGGTGATCACAGGTACATCAAAGAATACATCGTCCCTGTTCTTGAAGAATTTGGCGTTGACGTTGTCCTGAACGGCCACGACCATGCTTACCAGAGGATAGAAAGAGGCGGGATCACCTACCTGGTTACTGCGGGTGGGGGCGCGCCTCTTTACTCCCTTAAAGAGGGAGACGAGAGCCTTGTTGCGGCGGTAAGAGCGCATCACTTTGTTCTCGTTCGCTACGAGGACAGAATGCTGTTCTTCGAAAGCATAGATGTCGACGGAGAGGTAATCGACACTTTCGCTTTGAGATCACGAAGACAATCCCGTTCTCTGGACATCTTGTTCTGTTTTCCTTCTGGTTGACGTAGATTCGGGCTCAGCGGAAGAATGTAGTGCCTTCTGAAAAACCTGGCATTGCTTACTAATCCTTCTTAACAATTGCCACTGAAACTTCATCTGCAAACACTTATGATCAACAAACCTGGCCTAATACTCCCATAAAACCTGCAGGTTATAAACTTGTCGGATCCTAAATTGTGGAGGTGAACTATGAAGAGGTTTGTGATTATTCTTTTTGTGATTCTTGCTGTTGGAACTGTACTTGGCGGCAACCTGGTGATCAAAGGTTCGAATACGGTCTATCCTGCAGTGCAGGTGTGGGCAGAAGAGTTCAAAGCCAGAAACCCCCAGGTAGAGATCAGTATTGAAGGTGCAGGTTCAAGCACTGGCATAGCTGCTCTCTTCAACAGGCAGGCAGATATTGCCATGTCCAGCAGATGGCTCAAAGAGTCGGAGATCGAACAGATGAATGCACAGGGCAGGTACTTTATTCCTTTCGTGGTTGGCTACGACGGGATAGCGATTGTGGTTAATAAGTCGCTTGACATCGACAACATATCGCTCGAACAGCTCCGAGACATTTATTCGGGGAAAATAACCACCTGGAACCAGGTAGATTCCGACTTACCTAACAGAAGAATCGCAATGTTCTCAAGAGACAATGCAAGTGGAACTTTTGAGGTATTCGTGGACATCGTTATGCAGGGTGGCAGGCTAGCCCCTCAAGTGCAACAGCTCGCCTCAACGACTGCAGAAGTTGAGCAGGTTAGACAGAACCCATCTGGTATCGGTTACATTGGAATGGGCTATATTACTGAAGACACAAAGGCTATCAGTGTGGAAGGTGTCC
>CAZSXB010000006.1:25746-60523 GCA_964611155.1 uncultured Thermotogaceae bacterium | reverse complement strand
TTTATCACTTTGGGTAGGGGCATCAGCATGCTGTGCCCTTCGGATGAAATCCGACGTTTTATCCTAGCAGAGACAATCAAATCAAAGATAAGAGAGTGCCGAACTTGCGAGAATTCGGACACCCGACTTCCGAAACCATCAACTGAGGCAGGGTTGAACAGTGTTCAACCCCTACATTACTGTGGAAAAGAGTTTTGTCACTTTGTGGCACTCATCTTGTGGTTCCGCTTCTTGAGCGATCTTTGCTGGACTAGCTTCACGCAGTGTGCCTCTGCGTTTCGCTTCTCGGCATCCTCTGCTACCTTATACAGCGATATTCTCTTTTTCCAGTTCAATCAGTTCCCTGGGTTTTTCGAAGAGGCTGTCATCAAAACTGCAGCCAGAAAGAAGAAATTCCTGTTCTCCACCGAAGAACGGTCCTACCAGCGCTGAAAGGAGCATCTTCCAGAAAACGACAAAGAATGGTTTCATGTCACGCCAATCCCAAACGTCTTCCTTCTGTTTGGGGGTTCTTCTGAGCACTCCCAGTAGCTTTCTGAATCTCCCCTTGAACAGTGCAGAGAAGAACCATCCAATCTCAAGGAAGATAGTATAAGAGCCATTTCCAGCTGCTGAAAGCCTCTGGAACACTTTTTCAGGATTGTGCAGGAGTTCCATGTACATTCCGGGAAGGTCTACCCCTGAAGTATGACTGAGAAAGAGCCCCGGGTTCATTCTGGGGTTTACATCCACAAGGTTGTATTTCCCCGTTCTCTGATCGAAAAGAAAGTCAGCCCCAATGAATCCTGTATAATCCAGGCTCTTGATGATTTTTTCCATGTAATCGCTGATCTCTGCAACTTCCACAGTCTGTCTGTTTGTGCCAACTCCTCCCCCCTCAGGAAACTCCCTCATATTCTTATAGATTGTGTTACCTTTCAACCCTCCATTGAATGCCAATCCCAAAGTGCAGTACTGAACAGCGGGCAATTTTTCCTGTACCAGGTATTCTTCGGCATTCACTGTTGGATAGACTTGCTGAAGATCGTTGAGGCTGCTAAAAGCCTTGACGCCTACTGCTGCTCTTGATCGCCGAGGTTTGATCACAAGTGGGAACTCCCACTCGTTTGCGTCGAAATCTTTCATTAGGACTGTCTTTGGTGTGGGAATACCAATTCTTTCAGCGTACCTGGTCATGTGATACTTATCATGAAGCATGGCAAGCACGGGATAAGGTGCCAGTAAGAGTCTTACCTTGTCAGGAAGCATATGCCTGTAGTAAGAAAGAACAAAGACCTCTTCAAATGTCGGCAGGATCACGTCAATTCCACGACTGACAACCAGTTCAACTATGAACTCCATGTAATCTCCTGGCCTGGAGAGTGGAGGGCTGATGAGGCTCTCTTTGACGTATTTGCTGTAAAGTCCACCGCTGTTTCTTGTGCTATCTACCGCATAAACTTCAAAACCGTGTCTGGAAAGTATCCTGATTGTACTAAGCGAGTACCACATTCTGGCAGTGGTTACCAAGACTCTGGTCAAAACCCTCAGCCCCCTAAGAAGTAACAGAGAATACAAACACCTCGATTATAGAGCAAAACTCCCGAATCTTCACAAATTAGGAATTCCGAAACCTTGATTTCATGCAGTATTTCATGTAGATTGTAAGATGATCCTTATAGACCAACAACCAAAACAAGAGAAGAGGTTTTTGACGTGCCCGATGGGATTATCTTCGATCTGTTCGGTACCCTTGTGAGAAATGAAGAACTGTACACTCCGATATGTAACTGGATGAGCAATTACTCCTGTATGACAGCAGAAGAACTCAAGGAGGTGTTCTTAGCGCTTAGAGAGAAACACTTCAACGATTACCACAACAAGCCATTTGCTCCGGAAAGCTTCTACTACTCCAGGATATTTGTCGATATGATAGAACAGGGTGCGGTAAGAGGTGATCCGGAAACGCTTTTGAAGGTCATGTACGAGTCTTTCAGAGAGATGCTGGCATATGAAGACATTGATGTATTGCACCAATTACACAGAGACTACAGGATCTGCATAGTAACTAATGCGGACAATTCCTTTGTTTACCCGGTTGTCAAGAATAACCAGATTCCGTTTGACGCAGTGATCACCTCCGAAGATGCTCGCTCATATAAGCCGTCTCCGAGGATATTCAACCTGGCAATCAATTCTATAGGTATGACAAAGGACCAGGTCATTGTTGTTGGAGATTCTGTCCAATGTGACTTTCTGGGACCTAGAGAACTTGGGATAAGCTCGATTCTGATAGACCGCTCTGAGGTTCACCCGGAGTACTCACCACGAGTCATGAGTCTGGCAGAGGTCAATGAGATTATTGCCAGGATCTGACAGCCTTCTCAACAGCATTGACAGCAATTTCAAGTTCTTCTCTACTTACATCCTTATTGGTTACGAGACGGTATAATCCACGATCAGGTGGATTGATCTTAATCCCATTTTCTTCAAGATGCGATACAAGATAATCTCCGGGAATCTTCCCGAGCCTGAAGAAGACCATGTTGATGTCGACCCTGTCCCTCAACACACTGATCCCAGGTATCTGATCGAGTAAGGAGGCAAAGTATCTCGCATTCTCATGGTCTTCTCCCAATCTCTCAACCATTGTCTTCAATGCAACGATACCTGCAGCAGCTATGACTCCCGCCTGCCGCATTGCCCCGCCCATGAGTTTTCTTCCTTTCCGAGCTCTCCTGATGAATTCCTCTCCTCCTACCAGTATGGACCCGACGGGAGCAGATAGTCCTTTCGAAAGACAAAACATCACGCTATCAGCAAACCTGGCAATATCAGCTGCACTTATTCCCATGGAAACCGCCGCATTGAAGATCCTTGCTCCATCGAGATGGATCGGAAGACCGGTATTATCTGCAAGCGCTCTCACCGACTCAAGATATGAAAGTGGCAGAACCCTACCGGACGAGTGTGCTGTCTCCAGAGAGATGAGAGATGTTCTTGGAGAGTGCAAGTCGTCGTCTCTGATAGCGTTTTCGATCCTCTCAAGAGATGGCATCCCGTCATCACTTTCGATTATCCTGAGTTGAACGCCTGAAATGACCGAAGCCGCACCCACCTCATGGACGAAAATATGATTTGAAGAAGGCACGATCACTTCGTCGCCGCGAAGAGTGTGCGTTAGTAGAGCAAGCTGATTTCCAAAAGTCCCCGAAGGGACGAACAAAGCTGCCTCCTTGCCAAGCATTTCGGCTGCGAGTCGTTCCAGCTCATTCACAGTAGGATCATCCGAATAGACGTCATCACCTACAACTGCTTCACTCATTGCTTTTCTCATTTCCGGGGTCGGCTGCGTTACCGTGTCACTCCTCAAATCAATCCATTTCATGTGATCACCATCCTGATTTGTTATGTGCTATTGGCCAGAAGGTTTCGCCTTGCCTGATGCGAAATAGGCCAGGATTACTCCCAGCACGAGAGACCAGACTGCAGCGAGCCCGATCTGGTATGAGCGAGGAAGCAAGAACGTGACTGTATGCGCAGGGACCCAGAACCAGAGAAGTGTCATCAAGGCACTTCCAATTCTCTTCCAGCTCCACTTCCATGAGGCAAGATTATCAAGGAATCTATGGATAAGAATCAGAAACGGGCCAAATTGGAGGTTCATGAAAAGAGACCGGGCAAATGCGTTAGCAAGTTCGTCCTGAACAACGACTCTAGGTAGCATTCCCTGATACACGAGGGCCTCTACGAATCCTTCGAATCCGACAAAGGCGTATTTAATCGCGACACCAAGGAAAGCCCATATGGCCACTTTGCTGAGGAGCATCTTCAGCTGGAATCTTGGCAGACTTCGCGAAAGCTTTTTGGAAATGTATTCACCAGCCGTTCCTAGTACCGCGAACTGTATCGCAGCAGATAAGATCGGATACTTCTCGATCAACTCGATGTACCATTCCACGAGCACATTCCCCCTTAATCCCTTACAGGCCAGATGATCCTTCGCTGGTCGTGTCGTCGTCGATTCTATCACGCACACATGGTGGATGTATTTCACCAACAAGGTATTCCGCTAATCATACTATTGCCTGAACCTGATTTTTGTGTATAATCACGTTGTTAACGCACTTGATTCCATGTGAAAGGGAGCATCAACTATGCAGAAGAGAATTTATAAGTCAAGAAAAGACAAAATCATTGATGGTGTATGCGGAGGACTGGCCAGGTATCTGGAAATCGATCCAGTGCTGGTGAGACTCCTGTGGGCCTTGCTGATCTTTCTTGGAGGAACCGGCATAATACTCTACATAATTGCCATGATCATAATGCCTCGAGAGCCGCTTGAAGAAGCATCGTCAGAAACGAGATCTTCTGCAGTCTCAGAAGGTTCTAACTCTGATGAACGTATTGACAGCAGAACCCGTGTTGTTATAGCCGCTGCGCTCATCTTCTTTGGGATTGCCTTTTTGCTGAGCACTTTCACCACGCTCTTTATCTTCAGTGGAGCCTTTTGGAAAGTATTTGTGGGAGTCGTCCTGATTGCCGGTGGAGGATATATTGTTTTTCGTTCATTCGGACGAAAGTGACAAAAATGACTGCAAAGAGAGTTGATGACACGTGAAACTTGTTTTCGGTTTGATAGTGCTGCTCCTGGGAGTCTTCTTACTTCTGGGGGTGTTGAGTGCAGATGTATTTCTTGTTTTTCTCACGAATCTGGCCAGATTCTGGCCTGTAATTCTTATCCTTGTAGGAATCTCCATTCTTTCGGGAATCAAAGGTCTTGGTTGGCTCAGGTACATAAATGCAGTTCTTGTTTTCGCGTTCATCGTGTTCTTGCTGTTCTGGCCAGCGGATCTTGTTCCCGGGGCAAGAGTTCGCGACGTTCCACTCTTACTTCCCGAGGAAGCTGCGAGAGTAGAGACAATTGAGTTGCGTATCGAGATAAGCGTAGCCGATATCTCTGTGAGCTCTGTTACATCTTCTCTTGAGAGCGACGTGGTCGGCCTGATTGATTACACACTCTCTTCGGGGCGAATCAGGATCAGGGAAGAAGTCAGAGATGGAAGGGTGATCTTCACCATCTATCCTGATACGGATTTCGCATGGATTAGAGGTGCTTCGCTAGACTTGAGATTGGAAGACTCCTACAACTACGAAATCTGGATCGATGGTGCAATACTCAAAGTAGATGTTGATCCTGGAACACTTGATATATCGAGGCTCGTTACGAAGTCCGGTATATGTAACTTCAACATAGGCATTCCTGTGGGTGTAAACTCCAGAATAAGCGTCGAAGCAGGCATTGTTGCTGGCAGTCTTTCCTTCCCTGAAAACATCAGAGCAACAATAACCACTGAGGCTGGAATCAGGAGCGTTTCTATCGTGAGCGATCATGAAAGAGACGGTAGAAGGTATTCAGTCATCACGGGTGAGCAAGAGCTCTTCTCTTCAGAGATCGTCGTCAAGGGTGGTATATTACGAGTCAGGGGAGACTGACGAAGCTATGCTATCGCTATTCGCAATCGCTTTTCCCTTACAGAAATCCTTATGGGGAGGGTCCCTACGACCTCTCCGTCCATTTCTATAGGCACTGGTGATGGGGACTCGACATAAATGCTCTTGCTGTCGAATGCGTCTACTCCATCCACGCTAAGGTGTGTGCCAGAAAAGATTTTGGGGAAGTTCATTAGCAGATGCAGTTTTCCCCGGCACCCTACTTCGACTACTTTCATCACTCCGTCATCGATAACCGCACCTGGACAGACACGCATTCCACCTCCAAAGTACTCTCCGTTTCCAGCAGCAATGATGAAGTATTTGCCGTTGTGAGTGGTTCCATCGTTCTCTATTCTCATATTAAACTTCCTTGACTTAATGAACTCAACAAAGAAAGCGCGTATATAACCGGCTTTGCCCCTGCTCTTTCTCTTGTAGCTGTTAAGCCTCCTGGCTGTAGCTGCGTCAAGACCCATCCCAACAATATTCACGGCAAACCTGGTCTTGCGAACACCATCAAAGCCTGAATACTCTACCTCCAGAACATCTGATAGTACGTAGTTCTCTCCGACGGCAATCTTGACTGTCTCTTCATACTGAGTTGGCGTTTTGAGTGTCTTCATCAAATCGTTGCCCGTTCCCACGCCAATAATCCCTACTACTGGAACAGGCTTTCCATTCTTGATAAGACCGTTCACAATCTCATTGAGAGTGCCGTCACCACCAACACTTATCACACGCTCATAGTTTGAGGCTTCTGATGCGATGCTCCAGGCGTCTCCGGGCCCTTTAGTGAAGGCCTCATCAAACTCGGCCAAAGATTGCTTCAAAAGAGGCTCTATTTGTGATTCGTAGTCTGTAATTGCCTTACCACTTGATGCCGCAGGATTGACTATTACAAGGGTCTTCATATTTGTCCTCCAACTCCTGTCTCGACCGAGAGCGCGTTATTGAGCTCGATCCAGCTGATCAACCAGCCTGTGAGCAATGAACGCAGCAACGTCTTCTGCAAAGGTTCCGGGGCCAAACCCGGCATCAAATCCCAATTCCTTTGCCAGTGCCCCCGTCATTCTTGGACCACCGACGATCATTATTGCCCGGTCCCTGATGCCTTCCGCTTCAACGATTTCAATCAGTTCGGTCAGATTCTTTATGTGGACGTCCTTTGCCGTGACCGTCTGTGAAACGAGCAGCGCATCAGCATCTTCCTCCACACTCTTTGCAACGAACTCCTCGTTCGGTACCTGACTCCCCATATTATATACTTCAAACATTTCATATCTTTCAAGACCGTAATGCCCTGAAAAGCCTTTCATGTTAAGAATCGCATCCAGGCCAACAGTATGAGCATCTGTACCCGTTGTAGCTCCAACGATTCTGATCTTTCTTCCTATACTACTCCTGATGAACTCGTCGATTTCACCCATACTCATCCGTTTGTGAGAAAGCCCCGGAACATCAATAATCGTTGTGTCAATTGTATGTACGCAGTCGCCGTAGACAATTAAGAAAGTGAATCCTTCTGAAAGTCCTTCTTGATAGACAACCTGAGGGTTGTCAAGACCCATCTTCTTTACAAGTCTTCTTGCTACTTCTTCAGCCTTTGCTCCGCTTTCCACAGGAAGCGTAAAGCTCAGCTGAACTTTCCCATCGCCAAGTGTATCTCCATATGGTTTTATTCTCTTGAGATCTACTTCGTGCTTGTGCGAACGGCTTCTCTTATTCATCTTCTTCACCACCTTCGCACATCAGCTCTTCAAAGGGATTTAGATGGTTTCTACCCTTGTTGACTACACCTTCAAGTCCTTTTCCTCCATTTGTGGGCCGCTTTACACCGGCGAATACTCCCATCTGCAGCGACTCGAAGAGACCATTTCTCCTGATTTCTTGTAGAAGCTCTGTGGCCTCTGCTAGAACCTGCTTTGCTCTTGTCTGAATGATACCGCCTTCCTTGAAGTAGGTTTCTTCGCCGATGCTCCGCATATTGTTAAATACATACTTTGCATTCTCTATCGATAGATACCTGTCAGACATGAACGGTGTGTGTAGTGCCTCTGTAAGCATCCCCAGGAGCTGTATTCCCTGACTGGTCCATATTGATGCCACATTGAAGAGTGCATTTTGAACATGTCCCCTGAAGATGTTTCCGGTCATGTATTTCGTGGGAGGCATGTATTTTAGAGTGGCTTTGGGGAATATCTCCCTGCTCAACTGTGCCTGTGCAAGCTCGTAAAGGAATCCATTCTCCAGGTTGGGATCCATTTCGAAAGCATGTCCCAGACCCATTTGCTTTTCAGGAATCCCTGCAAGAAGCGCCAGTTGTTCGTTTATGAATTGTGAAGCAAGAACAGTGTGCGCTTCTTCGTAAGCATCAGCAGTAGTCAGGTAGTTGTCTTCGCCAGTGTTTATGATCACTCCAGCAAAGCCGTTTATTACCCGCGAGAAATGCTGGTCTATGATGGTTCGCTGCATATTGATATCTCTGAAGAGGATCCCATAGAGAGCATCGTTAAGCATTACGTCTAGCCGCTCAAAAGCCCCCATGACAGCAATTTCCGGCATGCACAGGCCTGAACAGTAGTTACACAGGCGAATGTACCGACCTGCCTTTTCCCCAGCCTCATCCAGTGCTTCTCTCATTATTCTGAAGTTCTCCTGGGTAGCAAACGTCCCTCCAAAGCCTTCCGTTGTAGGCCCATATGGAACGTAGTCAAGAAGACTCTGACCAGTTGAACGAATCACCGCGATTATGTCTGCACCCTGCTCAACCGCTGCAACTGCCTGCACTGCATCTTCGTATATGTTGCCAGTAGCCACTATCACGTAAAGATAAGGTTGCGGGCCTTCCCCCAGTTCTGAGATCATCCTCTGTCGCTCAAACTTGTTATTCTTGATCCTTCTCATCCCTTCGGCAACGAAGGGGGCGAGTGCCTCTCTTATACTCTCCTGATCATTAATGGGCAGTTTTGTGATGTCAAGGTTCCCAGCTGAGACCTCTTCAGCCACTTTTTGAGGGTTTTTCAGGCCGTTTGCCAGAGCATTTCCGATCAAGAATGCTGCCCCTTCCTCCAGCACACCTGCTTCATGGAGCTGATTTACCAGTATGTTTGGATAGGGGATGTCTGATGCATCAGTGCCGTCTATTCCAAGAAGCCTGCAAATTGCTCTTTCTATTGAAGTGGTCGTATGATCCTGAACAAAATGATGGACTTCGTCTGCAATTGATCGAGCAACGTCTCTGGCATGTTCAACAGCAGTGTGATCAAGATTCAGTTTACCTGTCATCTTCTGTTTCTCCTTTCATGGTCTTCATGTGTTCTTCCGCGATGCTTATAACTTCCTCGGGAATCCCAACCGATCTGGCGATCAGAAGGGCCTCTCGTGGACTTGTTGCGGGATTCGGGAGTTCAACGAGACGGTGATCAATACTATTGATAATGGCTTCGGCAGAAAAAGCTGCCTCACTTGAGAAACCCGATAGTCCACGAATTCTGAGAAACCTGGTTTTCCCAGAATCTTCGATATTGTCATAATGCGTAGATATGAAAGCTACTACGTCCATCCTGCTCAGAAATTCCACCAGTGCGTTGACAATGGCGGTGCCTTCGTGTGGGTTCGTGTTCCTTGCCAGTTCATCCAGCAGAAGGAACATCGGCGTCGTCAGGCGTCTTTCTCTCAGGATGGTAGCCAGTTCTGCCATTTCATGCGCGAATGATGAAAGTCCTTTACCAATGGACTCAAAGTCTCCAGAGAAGAAAAAGACCTTCCGGAAAACGGGGAGTCTGGCGCTCTCGGCAGGAACGAAGAACCCCGCTTGAGCCATTAGCTGAGATAATGCAAGGGTCCTTAACAGAACCGTTTTGCCTGACATGTTTGCCCCGGTCAGTACCGTAACAGGTGTTGTGAGAGATACATCAACCGGTTGAAAGCGCTTCCCTCTGTGTCTAATTTCCTGATCAAGTTCGGGGTTGAAGAGTCCGAGGTACTCTACTGCCCTCCCTTCAACAAGCACAGGCCTGGTGAGCCCAAAACGCTCAACCTGAAGAGACTTGGCGATGTCTATATCAAGACAGACCGTAGCCTCAATAGCTTCCCCTATCTTCCTGGCATGCTGCACAAGATTTCTGGAAAGCTCTCTTCTGATTTGCGATTCCAGTCTCTCCGCGCTCTTCTTCAGCTCATCAAGAGACTGCCTGTTCTCAACACGAACTTCTTCTGCGATATCGATATCTCTTTGCAGAGCCCTCATCGAAGCTCTCAATTCCCTTAATTCATCAGAGTAGGCGTCATAGATGTAGAAGCTGGAAATCTTTGTTCCTTCCGGATCGAGGATCCTGATCACTTCCTCAAGATCCGGCAGACCGCTGTAAAGCATAGCCCCTGAAAGCATTGCTCTAATATCAGCGAATCTCATGCTGAAACTCTTGATTTCAAACAACTGAATATCGTCAAGCGTGTGTCCTCGGGCGAGTCCTTCACAGGTCCTGGTGATATCTCTTATGTCTCTCAATGCTTCTCTCAGCTTCCTGACAAGCTGTGGATTTGCCCGGAAATATTCGTGTTTCTTAGAGAACTCAGAAAACAACGATTCGAGCTCCTGCTTATCAGTGTGAAACGTGATATTCCTGATACTTTGATGAGCACCGGGGGTTATTACTCCCAGTTCTCTCAAGATATAATCAAACCCTGTCCGTTTTATTCTGTCCTGTTCGTTCATGGGCTATTCTCCATACACACATCTATCACGGGAATATCTGTTCTGGCCGAAAGAGCCTCTATGAAAGCCCTGCTGTCAGTAACACTTCCGGTACCTGATACAGGATTGACCGTGACTGCTGCAAGAGTAGCCTTATCGATCACTTTAACGCTTCCTCCACGCTCAAGAAAAGAACTGAGTGTTCTGGAAGAGACGAAGAGTCTGGTGAAATCCCTTACAACTATGGTCAGCCCGCTCTGAAGGTCCTTGTCAAGGATGGATCTCACGAAGCTTTCTCCAACCGCGCCGGTTGAGTATATGATGTCTCCTTCTTCAAGGTAATCGGCAGAGAGCGACAGGATCGTCTTCTTCTCAATCTTCTTGACTCTCCCTTTTTCAATAACCCATACCCCTTGTTCCAGATCAACAAGATCCTGCTTCAATGATTCATGAACCTCCTTCAAAGAAACAAGACAAATGACGTCCAGCGTTCTTTCAACAAGTTCATCTATGTAACCCGACAATGCTGCCCCCGTTGCGAGTATTATCCCATCTGCTATAGAAGGCACAGCGTGCGTCGTCCGTGCCGCGTATCCATCAAGGATGATCTGCTCAGCACCAGCGTCACGGAAGACTTTGATGATCTCGTGTATCTGGGAGGAAGAAACGGGACCTGAAAGCATCAGCTCTCCGCTGGCCAAAGCACGGGCAACGACAATCTTTCCAATAGCAGTAGAGAAACTCGACAAATGGAGCAGCTCAGACAGCGTCTTTGTCGATCGGAAGAGTCCTTCAAGCGTGGCAAATAATACGCCTTCACAGACAGCGAGCCTTTGGGGTGTTGCTGTGCTTTCTTGTTGCTCTCCTTCGGTTCCGAGCGATGTTACTCCAATGCGTCTTCCTCTGGCACAGGCTATCCTGATAAGTTTACGCAGAACCTCGGTTTTGCCTGTGGCTTTCTCTGTTCCTATTATTGCAAGAGTACTGAATCTCCTTGTGAGTTCATGAAGGCTCTTCAGTGAACCGGGCAGTTCATTCCTTTCTGAACAGCACAAGGGCTTCTCCTGTCACCGCGGGCTGATCGTCTTCCTTCAGTACCTCAGTAGATAATCTGAGCCTGCTCTTTTCTTCGATCTTCTCAAGAACAGTCACTTTGACACGAATGCGTTCATTTATGTAGACTGGCCTGAGAAACCTTGCTTCTTGTTTCATATACACGGTTCCTGGTCCTGGAAATTCCCGTCCCAGAACTGATGAAACTACTCCCATAACCAGCATTCCGTGAGCGATTCTTCTGCCGAACATGCTCTTGCTGGCCGCTTCTTCGTCGAGATGAATGGGATTATCATCACCCGTTATCCGTGCAAACTCGATAACCATTTCATCAGTTATTGTCCTTTCACTCTCATATGTCTGTCCACTCGAGATATCGGAGTAGTTCATTCTTCACCTTCCTTTCTCTTCTTGAAGCTCTTAACGCGCTCTTTTCGATCCAGTTTGGAAGGTATTATATTGATACCATCACCGTGAAGTAATCCCGCAACACCGGTAAACCTGTGTTTTTCCCTGTATTCAAGGTCTTCAACATCTGTTGTCGTATCTTCGGGCTCATGGTATGTCGTGATTACACCCTCGTAGTTTCTCAGTACATATACTCTGTCAGACTCAGAGATGTTGTACTGCGGCATTACTCTGATCTTGCCGCCACCACCGGGGGCATCAACAACAAAAACAGGCACACAGAATCCGGATGTGTTTCCAATAAGAGCTTCCATTATCGCTATGCCTTTCCTGATTGACGTACGGAAATGGCCAATTCCATGAGAAAGATCACACTGATAGATATAATATGGTCTTACCCGTATCTCAACCAGCCTGTGAACTAGCTCGGTCATTATGTAGGGACTATCGTTGATCCCCCTCAACAGAACTGACTGGTTCCCCAGGGGAACTCCCGCATCTGAAAGCATCTCGCAAGCCTTTGAGGATTCAGAAGTGATCTCCTTCGGATGATTGAAGTGTGTGTTGAGCCAGATAGGGTGGTATTTCTTCAATAATGCGCATAGTTCTGGGGTGATTCTCTGTGGAAGAACAACCGGTGTTCTCGTTCCTATACGGATTATCTCAACATGTTTTATCATTCTGAGCTTTTTGAGTATGTACTCCAGTACCTCGTCCCCAAGAAGCAATGGGTCTCCGCCTGAAAGCAGCACGTCCCTAACCTCGGGCGTTTCACGTATATACTCTATCGCATTGTCGATCTGATCACGACGTAATGGTTTATCAAGTTGGCCTGCAAATCTCCTTCGGGTACAATGCCTGCAGTACATTGAACACTGGTCCGTAACAAGAAACAGAACGCGGTCAGGATAACGATGTGTAATCCCTTTAACAGGTGAATCTTCGTCTTCGCTCAGTGGGTCTACCATATCCCAATGATCAATCATAAGCTCTTTCTCTGTAGGGACTGCCTGGCGTCTGATCGGGCATCTTGGATTCTGCGTTTCTATTAGTGATGCGTAATACGGTGTTATCGCCATTCGCAGGTGTTTCAAGCATTCTCTGATACCTGTCTGTTCGCTCTGGGTGATCTTGATCACGCTGGAGAGCTGTTCGACAGTTGTGATTCTGTTCCTGACCTGCCAGTGCCAGTCGTTCCATTCTTTTTCGGATACATCCCTCCAAAGAGCAGCCCTTTTATACATCTTCAAGTTAACCGCCTCCATTACACGTATATCTTTTCGAACAGCTCTCTAATTCTTCTGTTTTCGCCAATTATCTCAAGTGCAAGGCCAGCATGGCCCTCGGCATATCCATTACCTATCATCATGTCTATGTCCTTGCCAACTCCTTCAGCGCCGAGAGCTGCTTTTGTGAAAGATGTGGCCATTGAGAAGAAATAGACGGTTCCCCTATCCCGGGTGGCAAGAACTGAGGCCATCTCTGTATTAGGGACATTCACATTGTTAATCACAACATCGCTCATCTTTCCCGAGGTGACGTCTCTGACGAGAGAATAGACCGCGATCGGATCTGTCGCATCAGCTATCAATACGTCATCTGCAAGTTCCAGTAATCTAAGTCTCTCAGCACTCGACTCGGAATTCTCGATTGCAATCACTCTTCCGCCGTCTCCTGCGCTTTTCCTGGCCTGATGACAACAGAGTATTCCTGACTTCCCGCCGCCACCAATGATTGTCACTGTCATTCCAGGCTTAACAAGCCTTTTGACCTGTGCTGGTGCACCGGCAACATCGAGCACCGCCAACGCGACCTTCTCAGGAATGTCAGCAGGCAATTTGCAGTAGATACCAGACTCAAACAGAACCGCTTTCCCCTCGATATCAACCTGGTCAGAATCGAGTTTTATGCTCAGGATCTTATCGATTTGAAGTGGTGTGAGCGACAGAGAAACCAATGTGGCGATCTTGTCTCCGGGGAGCAGGTCTCTACCCCGCAGCTCTTCTCCGATTTCCACAACTCTTCCCAGAAGCATTCCTCCTGAACCTGTAACAGGGTTCTGGAGCTTTCCTCTTGATAGCACGATCTCGTTGATCATGTCAGCAATCAACTGCCTGTTGTCATTGCAGGCAACTCGCATCTGTGAGAAGCTTGCGGAATCGACATTGAGCGTATCAACATCTATAAGGAGTTCATTCGCCCAAATCGTTGTCCTATTGTCAATCTTCTCTGCGCTCTGCGGTAGTGCCCCACTGGGTTCAATGACCCTGTGCGTTCCGAAAGGACATCCTATTCTCATTGCTGAACACCTATCCCCAAAATCCCCCTGGCTTCATCCGGGGTGGCGATTTCTCGACCCAGCTCCTTCGCGATTCTTACAATACGTTCCACCAGCTGTGCATTCGAATCTGCCAGTCTGCCCTTTGAGTAATATATGTTATCTTCGAAACCAACGCGAACGTGTCCTCCCATCGCTATCGCATGAGCAGATAGAGGGAGTTCATAACGACCGATTCCCGCAACAGTCCAGGTGGCGTTGGATGGAAGGCGGCTTTTCAGGTAGACAAGGTCTTCAACATCTCCTGGTATTGCGCCCGGTACACCCATTACAAGATCAAAGTGAAGCGGCTGTGTCAGCAGACCCTTTTTAACCAGGTTCAGAGCATTGGTGACCATACCGCTCTCAAATACCTCTATTTCTGGCTTTATTCCTCTCTTCTGCATCTCACGAGCAAATCCTTCCATGTAGTCCTGGGGATTGAAGAATACATCATCTCCGAAGTTGCAGGTCCCAGTGGAGAGCGTAGCCATCTCAGGAAAGACTTCAAGAGGACCCATTCGCTCGTCGAATTTGTGCCAGACAGCCCCGCCGGTCGAGGGCTGAAAAATGACGTTGCACTTCTGCTCAGTCTTCTCCTTGATTATCCTGTACTTTTCGGCACTCTGTGTTGCCTTGCCCTGTTCATCTCGAGCATGAACGTGAACTATTGATGCACCCGCCAGGTAGCAATCATAAGCAGCGCTGGCTATCTCATCAGGAGTTATCGGAAGATTGGGCTGCTGTTTCCTGGTTACCTCAGCGCCGGTAAGCGCTGCAGTGATGATGAGTTTCTTCACGAACCGGTCCCACCCTTTCTCTGTTTCTCCAACGGAACCACGCAAATCCCTGCTGCCTTGCAGACAATCACAGACTCTTCCAGAACCTCAGCAGCGGAATCAGAGATGTCTTTTCTGGGCATTATGACTTTGCGAGCAATGAACTCCATTTTCCGAGAAGTTTTTCCTGCTTCGATTATCCGCCCTGACGCTTCGATGAAGTCACCTGCATATACTGGGCTGAGAAAATCTACGCTCTGGTACGCCCTGAAAAGCCCTTCATCTCCGTCATGTCTAATGAGGAGTTCCGTTGCAACATCGCCAAAGAGCTGAAGAATTCTGGCTCCATCAACAAGCCCTCCCCCATAGTGAGCATCGTGACTGCTCATTCTGACTCTAATTTTGACTTCGTCCACGTTATCCCCCCTTACCTCCAAACTCTCAGATCAATCATAACTGAGTCCCTCAGGCAAAACAATACGCCAGTATTCAAGATTGGAACTGAGTGCGCCCAATCATCTCTCTGTCTCAACGAGTGCTTCGATGTGACTCAGGACCTCATTGTGGTCATGGAAAAGCTTTTCTGCAGTACTCAGGTCAAGATGGCTATTATGATCGTGCCTTATTGCAAATACTCGCATACCCGCACGTGTGGCGCTGATTATACCAGCAGGAGAGTCTTCGATCACCAGACACTCTTCGGGCTGAACACCAAGTAACCGGGCAGCTTTCAAATATATCTCCGGTGAAGGTTTCGAGTTGATTACCTGGTCTCCTCCAACGACAGTGTCGAAATACTCTTCGAAGCTGAACATCTCGAGAAAGCTCTTGATAATAGCTGTCTTCGTTGAAGAGGCAATCGCCATGCTCACTTTTCCCTTTAGAAACTCGAGAAGTTTCTCAACACCAGGAATTGTCTTCAGCTCACTGTTAGCCTTCTTCAGAAACTCTTTCTCATAATTTCTGCCAAACTCTTCCGGACTGATATTCGCTCCGGACACTTCAACTGCCACTCGTTGTGATTCATCCATCTTCAGACCCATCTGGCGCTCAAACAGATCTTCTGTAACCGTACCACCGTACCGCTGTACAAGACTTATACAGGCTTCACGATAAAGCCCCTCAGAATCAAATATTACTCCGTCCATGTCAAATATTACCGCTTTCACTCCTGTTTCCTCCTTTTAGCTCAGCAAGCCTATTCTAACACGCAACTCGTTACCCGGCTGACATGTTTATCATGGGAGAACGTCTAATTCCATTAAGTCTCCTGTCAACAATGCCTTTTTGACTTAAAATGGGACAGGAGTGATAATCCATGTCGAAAAAGAGCGAGTCCTTCGGAAAATACCTGCGAAGGTTCTCAGATGAACCAGAGAAATTGAGGTCACGTTTGAAGTACGGGATGGCAATAGAGTATTCTCGCCGCGCTTTGATGGCCAGGGTTCACCCAAGTAGCTATTCAACGATGATTGATTACCTGGCGATGAAGCAGGTCGCATCGGCTACTGGCAGCAGCGATAGGGCTTTCGTGAGCCTTCTGGTACCTTCAGAGATACTGCTAGCTGCTGGGATAATGCCGATTTCTGCCGAGGCTTTGTCGGGGGTTCTTTGCGCAATGAACTTAGAAGATATTGCTATCGGGAAGAGCGATCAAATGTCTCTGTCGCAGACTCTCTGCACATTTCACAGGGCGTCTGCTGGTGCTTCAAGCTGGGGGATCTTTCCATCTCCGAAGCTGGTTGTTGCGGCATCGACGCTGTGCGATGGAAATGACGGGACATTCAAATTCATTGCTGAGAAGCTGAAGAGTCCTTTCTTTCTGATTGACGTGCCCAGGGGTAGAAAGGCAGAGTATGTACCTTATGTAGAAAAACAGCTGGAAGAGCTAATCGCACTGGTTGAAGATATTACCGGCAGAGCGTTCTCCTTGGAAAGACTCTCTGAGATTCTGGAGGTTGAGGAGGAGACACGGCATCTTCTTGATGAGGGAATTGAATCGATCGGAGAAGACCCGGTTCCCCTGGAACTCTTTCAGGTTGCCAACAGCGTGGTGGTTCTGCATACGCTCGCAGGATCTTCAGAGCTGCTGAAAGGTGTGAAAGGTCTGTTCAAGAGAAGGCAACCCGAGAGAACCAGTAACATCAAGAAGCTTCTATGGTTGCACATTCCTCCTTACTATGAAACAGGGGTATCAAAGATGTTCTCGCCTGAAAGAAATGTGCGCGTTGTATCTTCTGAATTGTGCTGGGACTGGATGTACCCGCTGAACCCGGCAAAGCCAGTTCGCTCTCTTGCAGAGAAACTGATCTTCAACTTCATGAATGGTACTGTCCAGGAAAGGGCTGCTGAGACGATCTCACTTTCCAGAAAACTGGGGGTGGATGGGGTTATCCATTTCTCCCACTGGGGCTGTCGACAATCAAGCGGTGCTGTTGGCGTAATGAAGAGAGAGTTCACAGAGCAACACATACCATTCCTCTCAATTGATGGAGATTGCATTGATCGTTCTTCCTCGAACGAGCAACAGCTGATAACTCGTATTCGTGCGTTTCTTGAGATTCTGGGGGTGTGAGATGCTCTATTACGCTTGTTCCTATGTTCCTCTTGAGATCCTTATATCATCTGGGTTGCCTTTCAGAAGACTGCCGGTTAACAGGGCTTTCGATCACCCGGAGCTTCACTCCAATCTTTGTGGATACTGTAAAGCCGTGTATAGTAAGGTTACGGAGCTTTCTGACGAAGATGTTTTCATCTCTGTAGATTCCTGTGACGCTATGCGGAGAATAGGTGATGTGATTCAGCAGCAGTCCAGTTGCAGGGTCTTCAGCCTCAGGCTGCCCTGGAAAAGAGATGGCAGTGCAACTGAGTTTATCAAAACACAGTTAGAAGCGCTCGTCCGTTTTCTCTCGGGACTGAGAGGCCAGGAGATCACCCGAGATGAACTCGACAGAGGAATATCTCAGTTCAACGCAATTGTAGACAGGCTTCTAGCAATGCACAAAAACAGTGTGCCGTACCACCAGATAAATGAAGCTTTCTCCCTTGCAGAGAAAGGTCAACTCTACAATAACCCTTCAGAACCCACGAACAGAATGGGTCCGAAGATCGCTTATCTCGGAGCCGTCAGTGATGCCACGATGATAGAAGAAGTGGTACGTGCTGCAGGTGGTGTTCTTGTTCTCAACGAAAGCTGCATGGCAATGCGTGGATTCACTGCAAAGACCGAAAATGAAGAAGAGCGCTTGCTGTCTATTGCCAGACGACTAGTTGGTGATAGAATCCCTTGCGCACGCTTCGCAGAAGGGCTTTCTCCATATACGGCACAGTTGTTAAGGGAAATGAACGTTGATGGCATTGTGTTTGGAATACCCAAATTCTGTGATTTCTACGGTTTCCAGCTCGCCATGACAAAGCTCCCTCTTCCTCATACAGTTGTTGAGATTGATTTTGGAGACTCCAGTCGTGGGCAATTGCTAACACGTGTGGGAGCCTTCATGGAATCTCTCAAACGAGAGGTCCCTGGAACAAGAGAAGTTAAGGCGGGATCGTTCTATGTTGGAATCGACTCGGGTTCTACAACAACGAATATCGTTGTTCTCGACCAGAGCGGTCAGATCGTCTTCTCTGATTCCCGAAAGACAGGTGTGTACCCCAAGAGAGTCGCTGACGAGTTGTTCTCTCGGGCGCTTCAGGAAGTTGGAATAAGCGTTTCAGATGTTTCTTGTTGTATTGCCACGGGATACGGTAGGGAAAACGTTTCATTTGCCACATCTTCAGTTACTGAGATAACCTGTCATGCCCGAGGAGCACAAAAGATGCTTCCAGGAATCAACACCGTCATAGACATCGGTGGTCAGGACAGTAAAGTGATCTCGCTGGAGAACAAAAGCATGGTAAGGGACTTCACCATGAACGACAAATGCGCAGCAGGCACAGGAAGATTTCTGGAGGTAATGTCCGGAATCATGGAAGAAGACCTTCAGCAGATGTCTGAGGCAGCATTCGGGTCGAAGAAGACCCTTTCTATAAGCAGTGTCTGCACAGTCTTCGCAGAATCTGAGGTAATCTCACTCATAAGCAACGGGGAGAAGATAGAGGATATCTCTGCTGCCCTTTTCAGGGCCATTGCAAAGCGAATTCTGGCAATGTTCAAGAGAGTAAGCGGTCGAGGTCCCGTTGGATTCACGGGTGGCGTGGCAAAGGTGCCCGGCATGGCGAGAGCTCTTGAAGAAGCGGTTGGGGAGGAGATCCTTGTGCCTTCTCATCCCGACATAGCGGGTGCTCTTGGGGCTGCTCTTCTTGCAATGGAACAGGAGGAGAAGAGATGAAAACCGAGGTAATCCGGGTAGATCCTGTTCGACCGGATAACGATGCAGTCTCTGTTGCGGCATCTTATCTCAGAAAGGGGAATATGGTTGCTTTCCCCACTGAGACAGTCTACGGCCTTGGTGCAAATGCACTCGACAGAGATGCAGTGGCGAAAATCTTCAAGGTGAAAGGACGCCCTCATGATAATCCTCTTCTATTGCACGTTTCTTCCTTTGAGATGGCTCAGAGATGTGTTTCTGAAGACATGTCGCGCTATTCCAGGCTTACAGACAGACTCTGGCCCGGACCTGTAACTCTCATCCTTCAGAAGAGTGCCGAGATTCCCCTGGCTGCGACTGCGGGGCTGGAGACCGTGGGTATAAGATTTCCGGCACATCCGGTAGCCCGCCTCATGATAGAACTTGCAGGTGTCCCTGTTGCTGCACCCAGTGCAAACCTTTCTGGGAAACCCAGCCCCACAGAAGAAGCACACGTTCTCGAAGACCTGATGGACCAGGTTCCCTGTATCCTTCTTGCAGGCAAGACAGTGTTCGGGCTCGAATCGACGATAATCGACCTCACGCAGGACCCGCCAGTATTGCTGCGCCCAGGTCCAATTTCACCCGAGCAACTCCGCGAAACGCTCGGTGATATAGCAATCACAGTGCCAGACATCTCAGACGAACGCGTACCTAAAGCCCCGGGGATGAAGTACAGGCATTACTCTCCTGGTGTCGATCTTATCCTCATTCAGGGAGATCTGGAACAGGTGGTTGAAGAAGCAAAGAACCTTGTGAAAGCTTCTCGGTCAGTAATACTTTGCTGTGAAGAACACGAGCAAGCGTTTGCTTCTGTTGCGCTGCCTGTAGTGTTGGGTTCTATGGAGAGACCTTACGAGATCGCAATGAACCTGTTTGCAGCTCTGCGGAGGCTTTCCGAGATGGACCTTGACCTCGCCATTGCAGAAAGCTACCCGGAGAAGGGAATCGGACTTGCCATAATGAACCGCCTTTCGAAAGCTGCTTCGAAGATCATCCGTGTCTAGATGATCTGACTAGTCTTGATACTAGACCAGGTCCAGCAGGTATTTCTTCAGTAATCTCTTCGCAATTGTGAGAAGCACTAACCCCAACAACGTAACAACAGCAACAGTGAAGTCAAACCCATCAAGGACTAGCCCAAGTGCCAGCCCTGCGGCGGGAGGATGCTCGGTATTCGTTACAACCATCAGAAACATGGATATCCCCACGGCGAAAGCTCCGAAAAGTATCACTGAATCGACCAGAAAAACCTTCCCAAACAACGAAACAATCGATCTTTGTATGAGGTCTGCAGAGAAGGCAACCCCCGCTCCGATAAGCGAACCGCCCAGGACACGTCTGGCAGCTGACACTTCCTGGTGGGGCATTGCCAGGACAATGAACGAACTCGCGCCAAATGACGCTATTACTGCGGCATCAGCCACTGCGTCAAGCACAATCAAAATTACAAGGATTGCTACAAACGCCAGCGATGCTTGAAGAAAATACCTCTTCCTGTTCCGCAGGAACTTCTCGTCAATTAATGCCATGACTATGACACATCCATACAACAAAGGGTCTATGAATCGATTAGACGAAAGAATCGTTACAACTCCTCTGTGATGATATCATGTAAACAAGTGCTTCTCAGAATGGAGGTTCTTCATGCGTTCAAGAACAGAGACAGGCCGCAAAGTGACTGAACTTCTCAAGAATGCGATCGTAGAACAAGGGGCAGTTCTTGGTGGTGGCATACTCAAGGTCGACTCCTTTCTAAATCATCAGGTTGATCCCTACTTGATGAATCAGGTGGGTCTATTCATTGCAGATCAGTTCTCTTGCATGAGAATTGACAAGGTGTTTACAGCGGAAAGTTCAGGTATAGCGCCTGCTCTGGCAGCTGCCATGCGATTAGAGGTTCCCATGATCTTCGCACGGAAAAAGAAACCCATAACTATGCTCGAGGCTGCATCTGAAAGCGCTCCCTCGCATACAAAGGGCGGAACAGTGAACCTATACGTTTCAACGGAGTTTCTCAAGCCTTATGAACATGTTCTCATAGTTGACGACTTTCTCGCAAGTGGTCTGACGATAGCAGCACTTGGACGTATAATTGTGAAGTCTGGCTGTGAACTCGTCGGAATAGCCGCTGTCATAGAGAAAACCTTTGAAGGGGGTCGCGACTTTCTCAAAGAAAGGTTTAGCGTGCCCATTCTCAGTGTGGTGGAGATCGAATCTCTTGACTCTGAAGGACCGATCTTCAGAGACTGTAACTGATACTTGCTCACGTTAGTACTCTGTAATGGATCTAAAAGCTCTTTTGCAATAGCATTACGGTAAGAAGGAATCTTTGCTATAGGTTTGAAATGGATTCATGGTGAGCTGGGCGTCTTGCCCATAATGGTGAGTTATTATGTTCTGTTGGAATCAGCCTTGCTTGTAGCTATGTCTGAAGTCCTCTCATCACTTTTGCCATACCGACAGCAAGGTTATTGTATAGCATTCACGTTGAAGAACGAACACTTCTTCGGGTTGGGTGAAGAGCTAAGTTGGTTTTCCCTTTAGTCTCTTAGATTGGGTATTTGACAAGTGATTGACTGATTGAAGCGTGGAGGTGCGAAATGAAGAAGATAGTGGTAGTCTGCCTGTTCCTGTTTCTTGTTTTATCAGCCTTTTCAAGCGAGAACTATCTTGGAGTCGGTCTTTCCAGCACATTCAAGGATTGGGTTTTCAGAGCCTCGTTGCAGCTTGATATGTCATTCCTGACACTTGGTGGTTATTTTGGTCATCTTAGGGAAACAGGATTCGAGGCTTTTGATCTTGATCCGTACATTGGGATAAATATAAAGCTGGGATCAACGACCATGTACTTGAGGGCCCAGATCGTCTCTCTTATAAGGAGCATCACATTTCAACCACCATTTACTCTCTGGTTTGACACCAGGTTAGCCATAGGATTCAGATACGCACCGTTTTTCGGGGAGCTGGGCTTTGAAGGCACTCTACCCATTGGATCTGATGAAGAAATGAATCTTTTTATTCTTCCTTACGCAATGGTAGGTCTTACGTTCTGATTACATGAGTAGCAGCAGACTCACTGCCATGACAGCCATACCAGCGATGAGCCCGTAGATCGCCAGGTGATGACGTCCATACTTTTCGGCTGTAGGCAGGAGTTCGTCAAGCGAGATGAACACCATTATCCCTGCGACTGCAGCAAAAGTTACTCCGAGCACTGCTTCACTCATGAAGGGGGCGAGGATGAAGTACCCGATCAGACCACCGGCCGGTTCTGCGAGTCCTGAAAGGAAAGAGTATACGAAAGCCATCTTTCTGTTGCCGGTGGCGTGGTATATCGGCACCGATACGGCAATCCCTTCAGGTATATTATGAATGGCTACTGCTATTCCCACAGAGATGCCGAGCGCCGGGTCAATCAGAGCAGCAAAAAAGGTGGCTATTCCTTCAGGGAAGTTGTGAATAGCTATCGCAAGAGCGGTGAATTTTCCGGTTCTCATGAGTTCATGGTCGTGCTTCTTCTTTTTTGATGCCTGGCTTTCATCCATCTCTTTGGCGTCACGAATCTCATGGGGATTCTCGAAGGAGGGGACCAATCTGTCAATGAGTCCGATAAGAAGGATTCCCCCGAAAAAGGCCAGTACAGTTATCCATGCCCCGGGGATTCTTCCGACCGCTTCTTGCAGCGCTTCCATCCCTTCAAAGAAGATCTCAACAAAAGAGACATATATCATGACACCCGCAGAGAATCCCAGAGAGAAGGTCAAGAAACCCACGTTTGCTCTCTTTGAGAAGAATGCAAGTGTGCTGCCGATTCCTGTTGAGAGTCCTGCGAACAATGTAATAAGTGTGGCAAATAACACATTCTGTTCAATCAAGAGAAGCCCCCCTGTAGAAGTGTCTGTGTAGTTGATTTTACCAAAAGAACGTTCGTTTATTTGGCCTTGAGGAGTTCAAGAATGAAGAACCCGGAAGGAGGAGAAGCATGGACTTCCACGCTAAAACGGTAATTGTAACAGGTGGTGCACAGGGCATCGGCCTGGCAACCTCACTTGCATTTGCCCGTGCAGGAGCTTTGGTAATAATTGCTGACATCGATGAAGAAGCCGGGAACGAAGTAATGGACAAATACCAGGACTCTATGAAGATCGTCTACAAGAAGACCGACATCTCTTCAGAGAATAATGTTCGTGACCTTATCGATTACACTATTTCAAAGTACCAGCGAATCAATATTCTTATCAACAACGCAGCGATAGGTTGGAAAGGTGATCTCCTGTCACGTTCGATGAAATCATGGAACAGATTGATTGGCATTAACCTCACAGGCACTTATCTCATGGTAAAGCACTGCTACCCGAATATGCGCGAAGCCGCGCAAGTGCACAGTGACCATGTCAGTAACCAGGGAAGCATCGTGAATATCTCTTCGACCAGAGCGATTATGTCAGAACGAGATTCTGAACCATATTCCGCGTCGAAGGGAGGGGTGCTTGCGCTGACTCATTCCCTGGCTATCAGTCTCGGTCCTGAAATCAGGGTCAACTGCATAAGCCCGGGCTGGATTGATGTGAGCGGCTGGAAGAAGCAATCGGTCATGCATCGTTCAGAACTGTCCGAGTTGGATCACAAGCAGCATCCCGTTGGACGTGTCGGTAGACCGGAAGATATAGCAAATGCTTGTCTCTTCCTGTGTTCAGATATGGCCGGGTTTATTACAGGAGCAAACTTTGTCGTTGACGGAGGAATGACACGAAAGATGATCTATGCTGAGTAGTAATCAGCAAAGAATACAGTAACAGATTCTCAAACAGCAACATTGTTTATAGGAGGGATATTTATGGAATACAGAAACGTGGGAAAATGGGGACTCAAGATTAGTGAGTTCTCACTGGGATCTTGGCTGACGTTCGGTAGTGAGCTTGATATAAGCGAAGCGCGGAAGTGCATGAAGGCCGCTTATGATAGTGGGATAAACTTCTTTGATAACGCCGAAGCTTATGCAGCAGGACTATCTGAATCGATCATGGGTATGATCCTCAAGGAATTCAAACGGGAGAGTATTGTGGTTTCCACCAAGATCTTCTGGGGAGGCAACGGACCAAACGATATCGGACTCTCACGAAAACATCTGTTTGAGGGGGCCTGGAATTCACTCAAAAGACTCCAGCTTGATTACGTCGATCTCATCTACTGTCATAGGCCTGATCCGAATACGCCGCTTGAAGAGACGGCAATGGCTATGAATGACATAGTTCGATCAGGCATGGCCTTGTACTGGGGAACCTCTGAATGGAATGCTGAATCACTTGAGAAAACATTCAACATCTGCTCTGAGTACAGGCTTGTTCCCCCGGTTGTCGAGCAACCTCAGTACAGTTTGCTATTTCGAGAACGGGTCGAGAAAGAGTATGTTCCGATCATCGATAGGTACGGAATCGGATTAACGACGTGGAGCCCGCTTGCCTCAGGTGTACTCACCGGAAAATACAATGAGGGAATCCCTGATGGAAGCCGCCTTGCAAGGCATACCGGACTGAAGAAACACCTGGAAGAAAGCGGTCTCATCTCTGAATCAAACATATCAAGAGTCAAGAAGCTCCAAAAGATCGCCAAAGACCTGGGCACTACATCAGCCACACTTTCGCTAGCCTGGTGTTTGAAAAACGATAGCGTCAGCAGCGTGATCCTTGGAGTTAGCAGTGTTGAACAACTCACAGAGAACCTGAAGGCGCTTAATCTCAAGGAACGTATTACAGATGACGTGTTTGATGCAATCAACCGCATTTTCCCCTTGTAGTAGGTCTTTCAGATATCCACCGATATCATAGTTGATGTAACATATGTTACTGTCATGGGCCCCGCTTGCAGATAAAATCTACCTGAAGCTCTTTTGGGGAGGTAATATGATGGATATGTTTTGTTTTCAGTGTTCTGAAACAGTCAATGCCAAAGGTTGCACAGTCAAAGGCGTCTGTGGAAAAGACTCTACCACCGCCGCGCTTCAGGACTCACTTGTCTGGAGTCTGAAAGGTCTATCCTACTGGGCAGTTAAAGCACGTGAAGCTAATGTCAACACGGATGAAGCTGATCTTTTCGTTGCAGAGAGCTTGTTTTCAACGCTCACAAACGTGAATTTCGATCCAGACAGGATATTCGGTTTGACACAGAAAGCATTCAAGTTAAGAACCGAATTCATGAAAGCCATTGAAGAAAAGACCGGAGGACTGCCACCCGCAGATGAAATCCCTTATGCAGCGACATGGAGAAACGATGTTGTCTTCGATGAGCTGAAAGAGATGGGTATTTCAGTTGGTCCTCTCTCCACCGTAGACGAAGATATCCGGTCTCTCAGGGAACTGCTTGTGTATGGACTCAAAGGGATTTCAGCATACGCAGACCATGCCTACATATTGAATCATAGTGATGATAATATCCTTCACTTCATCGAAGAAACGCTGGTTGCGACACTTGACGATTCTTTATTAGCAGATGATTATGTTGCACTCGTTATGAAGACAGGCGAACAGGCTGTGAATGTCATGGCTTTACTGGACAAGGCCAACACATCTTCTTTTGGCAACCCGGAGATAACCATGGTCTTTACCGGAACGATCGATGGTCCTGGAATCCTGGTGAGTGGACACGATCTACTTGACATGAGAGAGCTGCTCGAACAGGCTGCACAACAAGGGGTCAACGTATACACTCATGGTGAAATGCTCCCCGCTCATGCTTACCCCGAACTCAAGAAATTCCAAAACCTGGTCGGTAACTTCGGAACATCCTGGTACAACCAGAATAGAGAGTTTGAGGCTTTCAAGGGGCCTATAGTCATGACAACGAACTGCTTGCAGAAACCTAAAGATACCTACAAGGACAGGATCTACACTACAGGATTGGTTGGATGGCCAGGTATCAGACACATTTCAAATCGAACTGATGGTTCGACCAAAGATTTCTCAGAAGTTATCGAACAAGCGTTACGAATTGGAAGCATTGGCAAAACTGACGGCAAGAAGATTCCTGTTGGTTTTGCACACAACCAGCTATCCGAACTGTCAGACAAAGTAATCGCCGCTGTGAAATCTGGCGACATAAGTCGCTTCATAGTGATGGCTGGATGTGACGGCAGAGCGAAGGAACGCCATTACTATACTGATGTTGCGGAACAACTTCCTTCTGACACGGTCATTCTCACCGCAGGGTGTGCGAAATACCGGTACAACATGCTCGACCTGGGAGATATTGGAGGTATTCCAAGAGTTATTGATGCCGGCCAGTGTAATGATTCTTACTCTCTTGCTGTAACTGCTTTGAAACTCAAGGAAGCCTTTGGACTGTCAGATATCAACGACCTTCCGATATCTTACGACATTGCATGGTATGAACAGAAGGCAGTTGCCGTTTTGCTTGCCCTTCTTTACCTGGGTATCAAGAAGATACGTTTGGGTCCGGTTCTCCCCGCATTTCTCTCTCCAAACATTGCAAAGGTGCTGGTTGAGAAGTTTGAGATCATGGCAATTGGAGAAGCATCTGAAGATGTCAGCCTTATGATGGCCGGAAAGTAACCAAGTCTCATTCCTCCGGGAGCGGGTGCTGATAGTGTTTCAGCATCCGCTTTCTCCTGTGATAGAATCAGCTCACCACATTCCAGGAGAGATTGAAGGAGGGATTTTTGTGATTGAAGGAAATGGCGGTTTTCCTACCGACCGGAGAGAAGCGCTTCCGTTATCTTACCAGACTCTTGGGGGGCTGTCTTACTGGACAGGCTTTGTTGGCATCTGGTTCATCATTGGAGCGATTCTTTCGTTGATCGGAACAGCGACGATTTTGTTCCTTGGCGGGTTTGTGCTAGAAGCATTTGCGGGAGCCGCGGGATCCATTGTGGGAGCGATAATAATGCTGGTCCTGGGAGTGAAGCTCAGACACGCAAAACGTTCAATTGCTGATTATATCGCTTCTGGAAAGGCTGCCATTCTCGAGGATGGCTTGAAATGCACAAAGTCGTACTTCAAGATTGTGGGAATACTCATTATCATTGGCCTTATTATTGCAGTTTTCGCCATTGTCTTTTCGGTTTTCGCCACCTCATTTCTACAGGATATGTTCAGCCAGATGTACTCTTGAGATTCCTTTGAATTCACTTTGAAGAAACAGTTTCTCTTCTTGTTGCTGGCTTGACTGATCTGCTGCATATTCGACCAGGCGCTATGGTGTGCTGATCGCCAGTATACTTCTTTGCTTCCCGGCAGGGCTTGCATGATAGAATTACCAATATCTCACATCTATTTCATTATCTATCAGGGGGGTTACTATGCTCGAAGAAGAAAACACCTTTAGCACTGAAAGAAGACAGGACGTGGCAATTTCCTATCGTACAGTTCGTGGAGCAGCCTACTGGGCAGGGTTCATCGGGATTTGGTTCATTATCGCAGGCATCCTTGCCTTTATCGGTGCTGCTGCAATCCTTTTCTTTGCAGGGAATCTCGTCTTCTTCGAAAACGAGATTCAAACATTCTATGGCTTCTCAGTGGAAGCACTTGCAGCTGCAGGAGCTGTAATTGTTGGCGGAATTATTACACTGGTTATGGGGGCAAAACTGAGACGGACCCGCAGGTCTCTGGAAGACTATATTGAATCTGGGAAAGTAGCTCTGATTGAAGACGCACTCAACGCCACCAGATCGTTCTTCAAGATACAGGGCATATTGATAATCCTTTTCCTTGTATTTGCTGTGGTGGGCGTTGTATTCTACGCTCTGACACTCTACTTCTTCACCTGAGACCAGGATTATTCCTGTTCTACTGACGAGAGGCCTATGAATCAGGGCCTCTTTTATTCCCTCCAGTACAGGGCAAACCCCGCTGTGCCCGGCCCCACATGAGTTGAGATCACTTTGCCCATCAGTGTCTCATCAAAGGTGGCGATATCGTAGTACTCCCTTAATTGCTCTGCAAGGATGTCTATCCCTTCCTTGTTCTCAGCATGGACCATCATAATGTCTACTTCTGAACCCGCGGGCACTTCCATTGAGATCTTGTCTATAACAACTCTCTGAGCTTTCTTCTCCCCGCGAATCCTCTTAAAGGGAATCATGTCTCCTGAGTCATGGGTTATGTAAAGACAGACGTTTATGTTCAGCAGTCCACCTACGAATCCCTGGAATTTCGATACTCTTCCTCCTTTTACGAGGAAATCGAAGTTAGACACGTAGAAGATTGCATGTACCTTGCCTTCAGCGATTTCTTTGTAGAGAAGGTCCTTCATCTTCTGTGTGGTCATGCCTGAGTCAAGGAACTCCCTTGCCCTTTTCGCAACGAGTGTGGCTGCTGCGCTGGCTTTCTTTGTGTCTATAACATGCACAGGAATGCTGCTGTCTCTTGCAGCAATCAAAGCGCTGTTATAAGTTCCCGACATTGCCGATGAGAGCGTGAGAACAACGATCTCATCGTATCCCTCTCGCTTGATGCTCCTGTACAGTGTTGAGAATTCGGCAGGAGATGGTTGCGAAGACTTCGGAAACTCACTTGCCTTCTCTAAAGTCCTCCAATACGCAACGACACTGTCGCGTTCCCTTGTATCGTCTTCGGTCTTTCCATCTGGCCAGGTTATATGGAGTGGAATCATTGCAATGTCATATTTGCTCAACCATTCCTCAGGAACATCTGCCGTACTGTCAAGGACTAGCTTAACTCTGGACATCTAAACTCACCTCATAGTCTGATCGCTTCCTGCTAAGACACCACCTTATTCTACCGCAACCTCTCCGCCTTTCTTCACATGACTTCTGGAAGAACTATCATCGGTTATGTGAATCATGCTGGATCTTCTTGAGTATTCCGGGGAGCAAGACCAGTGTGGTCATAACGCCAAAGGTCAGGCTTCCAACCATAAGCAGAGCAACATCTGCGTAAAGCACCAACGGCGCAGTGAAAAGGACCGAAAAACCCACTACAAGTCCAAGAGCATTCGCTATTATCGGTCCTGAAGTCTTCTGGAGCGTCTTTGATGAGTCTCTGAACCTTCTGTACCATACGGTGAAGTGTATGGAGTAGTCAATGACGAGACCCATGAGCATACCTGAAAGCAGTGCTGTGGATATGTTCAGTGAGATCCCTGCCAAACTCATCAAGACGAAATTGAAGACAGCTGTAAGAAGAATTGGCACGGTCATAGCAAGCGTGTATTTCACTTTTCTGAATATGAATAGCAACATGAACAATATCAGGACGAAAGAGACTGTCAAACTCTGAATCTGGTTTGAGACAACATTTGAATTAACGCTCCTCCATATGAGGGGGGTACCCGCAAAAAGGAGTTTGACGTCAGGAAGCTCTTCCTGTCGTTCCATGATTGCTTTCGATACGAGACTCTCCAACTCACCAGCGCTTTCTGTATCACTTAGTGGGGAGAAGAGTATCGCCCTCACAGCGTTGTCTTTCACAAAGAGTGCTGCCGCGCTCTGCAAGCTTTCATCTGCATCAACGATACGTTGTAGAAGTGTTTCGGGAACACCAGTAGCACGGGAGTAGGTCCCTATATCAAGAGTCTTGGATACCATATCATTATCTGCAATTTCCGAAACAAGATCACTGAAACCTCTGAGCTCTGAAGCATAGAAGCCTTTCCTTTCCTGTTCTTCATCAATTATCATCATCAGGTAATATACGCTTATCCATCCAAATCTATCTCTCATTTCATCTGCTGCAATTGTTACCTGAGAGTCTTCCTTGAAGAAAGCATACTGATCGATATTCATCGAAATCCTCGAAATCAGGAAGGGTGCGAGGAAAATCATTACTATAACAATGAACAGGGCTCCTTTTGTCACAACAGCAGGCATTCTCCTGATTATCAATACTCTGCGCTTCGTAGCAGATTGATAGCTCCTGTCGGATAAGAGGGCGGGCAGGAGCACCATGGTGAGAACTGCCGAAAGGAAGATCCCTAAACAGACAAACACCCCCAGGTCACGAAATGCCTGCATATCCAGAAAGAGATATGAAGAAAAGCCTGCCATCGTTGTAAAGGCAGAAAAGTAAACAGGCACTCGCTCTTCCCTTATTGTTCTACGAATTCTTTCAGGGTGAACGGCGATACTCGCATTTTCGTAGTAGATCGTCAGGAAATGCATCCCATAAGCACTTCCTATGATCATTATGAAGGTGGGAATCATCACAGTGAGTATATTGATCTCTCTTCCAAGGAGATTCATCAAACCGGTTACCCAAACGGCAGAAAGAATCGAGGGAACCAGGGACAAGACTGGCAGCATCGGTCTTCGAAACCTGGCGTAGTAAACCAATAGGATGGACAGCAGCACAAACGGTGGGTATATCAACATCAGCTTTCTGATAGACTGAAAAGTGGCATAATTTGCCACATTCTCTCCTATCAGGAAATGTCGCATTCCCGTATTGTCTTGAACAGCGGCAGTGATTTCCTCTACAATTTGCTCGTTATCTTCTGTAGCCTCGATGTCCAGAGTTATCAAAACACTCAGGCTTCTTCCATCAGCAGACACAAGAAGATCCGCATACAGGGGGTCGTCAAGAATAGCAGCATCCATAGTGAGCACGCTGTCTTGTTCCATGATGTACTGTTCTACAGGAAGATGTAACCGTAGAAGATCAAACCTGCCGAATTTCAGTGCATCGAGAACGGAGTACACGCTTGAAACCCAGGGCAAGTCTTCTATTGCGGAAGTTACAGCTTCTAGTTCAACAAGAGACTGCGACATCTGGTCATATCTCTCAAGTATCAGGAAAAGCATTCCCTTGTCTCCGAACTTTTCTCCAATTGTCAGGAAGCTGTTTATATACGGATCATCTTCGTCAAGATAAGCATCATAAGAAGCATCGTAAGAAAGATTGACGAACACACTCACCGCTACCACGACCGAAACAGCCACGAACGAATATGCAAGGATTTTCCTCATAGGAACCGCCTGAACGCTCTGCATCTGGATACAGATGGTTAATTGCTATCAAGTTCAATAATACAACACTGGACGCATTAACGAGGTCCTGGCACACCAGTAACAAATGTTACGGATCTTGCCGCATTCTTGATAGGATAATAGTTGAGAACAAAACCAAAGAAAATCATTGCACGTATGGGGAGGGATTTGCATGGCAATAGAGAGAATCACTGAAAGGGTAACTTCCGTAGGAGCCCAGGATTGGCACAGGAGATTGTTTGATGAACTCATTCCTCTGCCTGAAGGAACTTCCTATAACGCTTACCTGGTGAAAGGAAGCAATGCAACGGCTCTTATTGACACAGTTGACCCAACGAAGGAACGAGAGCTTCTGAGCAATCTGAACAGGCTGGACATTAACAGGATTGACTATGTGATCTCTCATCATGGAGAACAGGATCACTCTGGTGCAATTCCAGCGATTTTGCAGGCATTTCCAGAAGCCCTGGTAGTCACAAATGCCAAGTGCAAGAACATGCTGCAGGAACTGCTCCTGGTACCTGATGAGAAATTCAAGGTCATAAGTAACGAAGAGACCTTGTCGCTGGGGGATCTTACTCTGCAGTTTTTCGATATGCCCTGGGTTCACTGGCCCGAGACAATGGTTACTCTACTGAAAGAAGAGGAGATACTCTTCTCATGTGACTTCTTTGGGTCACACCTGGCAAGCTCTTCGTTGTTTGAAGAAATAGACGAAGCTGTCATATCCAGTGCAAAACGTTACTTCGCAGAGATAATGATGCCTTTCAGCAGCACCATAAGAAACCACCTCAAGAAGGTTCGAGAACTCTCACCGAGAATGATCGCTCCAAGTCATGGTCCTGTTCACAGGGATCCTTCAGTAATCATTGGTCAATACGAAAACTGGACCTCAAACGTCAAGAAACCGGTCGTGCTGGTTCCTTTTATATCTATGCACGGTAGTACCAGGGCGATGGTTGAGCATCTTGTCGATGCCCTTTCTGAAAGACAGGTGAAGGTAAAACCATTCGATCTAACAGTTGCAGATATCGGCGAACTGGCAATAAATCTTGTTGATTCTGCGGTTCTTGTCCTTGGAGTCCCAACAGTCCTCGGCGGACCACACCCAGTAGCTCTACACGCCGCAACACTCGTAAATGCTCTGAGACCCACAATTCCGTATGTGACAATGATAGGCTCATATGGCTGGGGAGGAAATACAGAAGGAGTTGTCAAAGATTCTCTCAAGAACCTCAAGACTGAATTGCTTACTCCCGTTATGATCAAGGGACATCCAGAAGAGCCTGCTTTCGATGAACTGGAAAAACTTGCAGACGAAATTGCATCAAAATGTAAGCAACTCAGTAACTAGAAGGAGAATCTGATGAACAATAAAGATTTCGAAGAAACGATCAGGAAGACACAGCGCTTCAGCTCAGCCGTGATGAATGCAGGGAAAATCCTTGACTACCAGACACATGCTGTTGTGAGCAAGGAAGTACTCAGAAGGGACAAAGGAACAATCACAGTGTTTGCAATATGGAAGAATCAGGAGATCAGCGAACACACTACTCCGTATGAGGCAATGGTATATGTGATCGAGGGTGAGATGGAGATCACAATATCTGGCAAGTCCCAGGTTCTTTCAGATGATGAGCTTATTATCATGCCTCCTGATGAACCGCATGCTCTGAAGGCTTTGCGGAACAGCAAGTTCTTACTTGTAATGATAAATCCTGTGAAATCTCAATCAAACTAACTCAAAAAAGGGCCCGGCAATTCAGGGCCCTTCTCTTCATACCTACTTCGCCATTAGCAGGATATCCCTGATCTCTTTCTTTCCGAGTTTGACGAAATTCCCCTGTGGGCCGTCCAACGTAGCTTTTTCTGCCATTTCATCTATCCTGTCATCGGGAATCCCTGCTTCGCTCAGCTTAACGGGAAGCCCAATGGACGAGAAGAAGTTTTTCAGGGATTCAATGCCCTGACGTGCTGTGTCTTCCATATCAAAGGGATTGATCTCTTTGCCCCAAACTCTTGAAGCAAACTGGACAAATCGTTCAACATCATGTTGAATAACAGAAGTCATCCAGGCAGGAAAAACAATGGAAAGACCGGCTCCATGAGCGATATCGTAAATACCGCTCAATTCATGTTCAATCTGGTGACTGGCCCAGTCTCCTACACGTCCAGTATTCAGAAGCCCGTTATGTGCAATGGTTGATGCCCACATGAGCTCTGCTCTTGCATTATAATCCTCAGGATTACTGAAAACCTTTCTTGAATTGTTGATTATCGTCCTTAGTGTTGCCTCACAAAGACGATCTGTCAACTCAACATTACGTGTGTTCGTGAAATATCTCTCCATAATGTGTGCCATCATGTCTGCAATTCCACAAGCTGTTTGGTAGGGAGGAAGTGTGTATGTTAGCTCTGGATTCAAGATAGCGAATTTCGGTCTAATCAGCGGGCTATTCAAAGGCCTCTTCAGAAGTCCCTCTTCCTTCGTTATAACGCTTCCACCACTTGATTCACTGCCTGCTGCAGGTATGGTAAGCACAACACCAACGGGCAATGCACTTGAAGGAGTCGCTTTACCTTCGTAGAAGTCCCATACGTCTCCTTCATAATAAAACCCAGCAGCAATAGCCTTTGCAGAGTCTATTACACTCCCACCGCCTACTGCGAGTATGGCTTCGATTCCAAGCCTTCTGCAAAGCTCTATCCCTTGTTTCACCAGAGAAAGCCTTGGATTGGGCATTACTCCAGATAACTCAACATATTCAACTTCACTGTCTTTCAGCGAAGTGACAATTCTGTCATAGAGACCGGTTCTCTTTATGCTTCCCTGTCCGTAATGCAGGAGCACTTTTCTGCCCAACTGTTTTGTTTCAGAACCTGTGCGTTCTTCTGTTCCTCTTCCAAAGACTATTCGAGTTTCGTTCTGAAAAACGAAGTTTTCCATTTCAGACCTCCTTTTTGTATTTCTTCGTGGCCGATTTTGCCAGTTTATCTGCATGTTCATTCCATTTATCTCCGGTATGGCTTCTGACCTTATGCCATCTGATCTTCAGACCTGATTCATCAATGAACTGGGAGTATCTTCTCGTGAGTTCTTTTCGAGCCTTCCACTCTTTGCTGGCCCATTTTTCAATTCCTTCATAGTCGTAGAAAATATCTATGTCGTTTATTCCGTGATCTTTACACCATTTGGCTACTTCTATTGTAGCAAGTAGTTCGCCACCGACCTGGCGGGAACTAGTAAAATCGGTATCATTAACAACACCGGATAGTTCTTCAACGATTTTATTACCCCTTAAGATAACTGCCCCAAATGATACTATTCCATCACTGAAAGAACCATCTACATATGCCCTGTAACCTGAAGAACATCCTATCTTTCTGGAAGACTCTGACTTTTCCCATGCATATCTGATCTCTTGTGCAACTTCGGGATTTACCTTCTTGTCGATCAACAGTGTATATACATCTCTCGTGGGCGAGTAATAGGTGTCAATTCTGTGTTTCACTTCTTGTCTTTTGAGGATCGCAGATGCCATGTATCCCCCGTGAAAACTAAGTTCTGAGAGCTCGTATTCTTTGCTGAGGAATGTTTCTAGACTGGTCAATCTTTTTGCTAGTTTCTCTTTGATATGTGGGTCCATTCTCTGTAGATTGCCTCCGATCAATTCTTGTTTTGCTGTGGAGCTTTCTGATCTAATTGTACATGACAATTGCATTGGGAGGATGAATGAT
>CAZSXB010000006.1:0-25646 GCA_964611155.1 uncultured Thermotogaceae bacterium | reverse complement strand
TGTGGAGCTTTCTGATCTAATTGTACATGACAATTGCATTGGGAGGATGAATGATGAATAAGAAGGTTCCTGTGAAGACTGTTATGGCAATAATGGTTGATAATCGAAAAGAAGTGTCAGTTAGTGTGCAAAAAGTTCTTACCGGATGGGGGTGTTTGATAAAGACCAGACTTGGTTTACACGATGGAGTATTGGATAATTGCTCTGACTCGGGACTCATAGTGCTTGAACTGGTTGGTGACAGGAGTGAGCACGAAGAGTTGTGCAGAAAGCTGAATCTGATAAATGGGGTAAGTGCAGATTTTCTTCAATTAACTCTTGATTGATTCTCTTGTTATTAAGTAGTTTGTCTTATTCTATATTCTCTAGTAATAGAATAATATGATGTTCATAAGTATGTTCATAACTCGTATAATGCTTTATTAATAAAGATTATAGCAATGTGCATATCTATATACTTATGAACATTAAACGTATATAACCTCTAAAATCCTTTGTGAAAGACGTTATTATGATGTAGAGAAATCAGTATAATGTGTTCTTTTGTACGATAGGTTTTCGAATGACCAGGATCAATAAAACGTAAGCCAGAGAGACTCCAATGTAGATCAAGCGTAATTATGATCAACAAGATCTGACTTATCTTTAACGCCCGCCCGGGAGAATTGAACGGAAGCGTCTTCAGAAGGAATTTGAGGCCTCTACATTTTATGAACATATTCGTGTTCATAAATGTAGATAATCATCTTAGACTATGCAAGACAGGTTGCATCTGATGGGATTATCATATATTGTACAGATGATTCGGCAAACTCACTTTTCTGGGGGTATTGATGCAGACACTAGCTGTTGCTGGAGCACTATGTGTTCTTGTGATTGTCCTTAGATTGACAAAGGAAATAGCGTTTTCTCTGATTGTTTCCGTCGTGGCCCTGGGCATTTTCTCGAGTACTCCTGTTTCTATCTATGGTAATGCTTTCGTTGTGCAACTTATAGATTGGTCTTTCTGGCGTGTCATGATCACGATTTCCGCGATCTACCTTCTTGGCGATACAATGAGTAAGAGTGGTGATTCTTACCGGTTTGTTGATTCGATCAGGAGACTGTTTCCAACACCACGAGTCTCAATAGCTCTATTGCCAGCACTTATTGGTCTGTTGCCAATGCCCGGAGGTGCGATGTTCTCTGCTCCAATGGTGAAAAGCATTTCACAGACAGATGAGACAATAGATGCTGAAGACGGGGTTTCAATCAACTACTGGTTCAGGCATGCCATGGAGTTTTTCTGGCCATTGTATCCAGCGATAATAATCGTTGCAGGAATGGCAGATGTAGCCCTTGGTACCATCGTTGCTTTGATGCTACCTGTAGGTCTTGTGGCGATTGTCAGCGCCTACTTCTTGATGATCAGGTCGCGGCCCAGGATGAAGCTTTCAAAAGACATCCTGAAAGATCTCCTGATTAGTGGATGGCCTCTGTTTGCTACAATAGTTTTCGTTATGCTCGGTGCTTCAGGATGGATTGTTGTATCTGTGATTTCGTTTGTATACGTGATGACAAAGAAGAACCGCCTGGATATCCTTTTGAGGTCGGTCAAATACAAGATGCTGCTTCTGCTTGGCGCGGTTTTCTTCTTCAAAGCCTTTGTTGAAGAGGCTGAGATAGCAGCTGGGATGAGTTCTGAGCTGATGCTCTGGTCAATCCCTCCAGTGCTCGTTATCATGCTGTTGCCAGCGTTGATGGGGTTCATGACAGGAATAACTCAAGCAGCTGTCGGGCTTAGCTTTCCGCTGATCATGAGTTTACAGAACGGTCTCACCCCTTTGTCGATAGCTATTCTTGGTTATACGTTTGCCATTACAGGGGTTTACGTTTCGCCAGTGCACCTGTGTGTTGCATTGACCACACAGTACTTTGATGTATCCTATACCTGTTTCTTAAAGAGGATCATGGTGCCACTTCTTCTTTCTGTTGCAACAGGTATCGTGATCTTCGTTATACTTAGGTAGAGCGCGAATTCTGACAAAGGCCTGAACTCGACTCTTCTGACAAGGGAGGAGAGACATGAATTGAAAGATCATTCAGTAAAGCTTTCGGGTGTCACCAAAGTATTTGAAGATGAGTTTACTGCAGTAGACAGAGTCTTTCTTTCCATCGAACAGGGTGAATTCTTCTCTCTACTGGGACCATCGGGATGCGGGAAGACCACCATTCTTAGAATGATAGCGGGTTTTGAGGACCCAACCAGCGGTGTTATATACCTCAACGGAAGAGACATATCCAGCACCCCACCTCACAGACGAGAAGTCAACACGATCTTTCAGAATTATGCACTATTTCCCCACCTTACGGTCTTCGAGAACATTGCCTTCAGTTTGCGTCTTCAGAAGAAAGCAGAGAAAGAAGTTAAGAATGAAGTTGGAAAGATGGTGGAGCTTAGCCGCCTGTTTGGCCAGGAGAACAAATACCCCCATCAGTTATCTGGTGGTCAGAAGCAACGAGTAGCGATAGCCAGAGCACTTGTGAATAAACCCAGTGTGCTGCTTCTGGACGAGCCCCTGGCAGCACTTGATGCAAAGCTTCGCCAACACATGCTTGTTGAACTTGACAATATCCACGATGAAGTTGGAATAACCTTCATATACGTAACACACGATCAGAATGAAGCAATGTCGATTTCTGATCATCTTGCTGTTATGAATGAGGGTAAGGTGGTTCAGAAGGGAGACCCGATAGAAGTCTACGAGAGCCCCAGGAATGCATTTGTTGCCAATTTCATAGGCGAGACCAATTTCTTTGTTGGGGAAGTCGTGGAAGCGCAAGGTGAATACCTGCTCCTGAGAACAACTGCTTTTGGAGATATCTGGTGTTACATGGACAGAGAGGTTGCAGTCGGCACAAGAATAGAAGTGTCTCTAAGACCAGAAAAAGTGAAAATCAGTAAAACGCACCCTCGAGGAGATCACAAGTTGAGACTAAACATTCTCGAAGGAACGGTGGATGAAACCATATACCTGGGAAATCACACCAAGTATACGGTCAGAACCAGGGAAAGCTACATGAAAAGCTTCAAACAGCATGCAAGATATCTTCTTGATGAAGAGATAATTGAGTGGAAAGACAGGGTATATGTTTGGTGGTTTGCTGATGATAGCTACCTTTTGCAGGAGACCGGAGGAATCAAGCCAGATGAACAGGAGTAGCTTACCAGGAGTCGTCTCTTCCCTTCCGGGAATCGCCTGGCTTACTTTCTTCTTCTTGATTCCTTACATAATCATAATTATATACAGTTTCCTTACACCCGGAATATACGGTGGAGTTACGCTACCCTTTTCATTGGAATCTTATACCAGGATGCTTGCGAGTCCGGGTTACTGGGAGATCCTGTGGCAGACAGTCTGGATATCCGTTATGGCAACCATGATCTGTCTTGGGTTGAGTTTGCCGGTTGCGTATTTCATAGCTACGTCAAAGAGAAAGAACCTCCTTCTAACGCTCATTGTTATACCTTTTTGGACGAATTTCCTGGTACGTATTTTTGCGTGGATGCTTGTGCTGGGTAGAACGGGCCTGGTGAATTCTTTCCTTCTCTGGACCGGTTTGATAGACCAGCCGTTGCAGTTGATGTATAGACCTGCAACAGTAATCGTAGTAATTGTGTATATGTACCTTCCCTACATGATTCTGCCTTTGTATAGCTCTATAGAGAAATTCGATTTCACGTTGCTCGAAGCAGGAATGGATCTGGGTGCCAACCGAAACGAGGCAATCTTGAAAGTCTTGATTCCATCGATTAAAGGAGGCATCATCGCAGGCGTCATCCTTGTTTTCATCCCAGCACTCGGATCATACGCAATTCCTGATCTGGTAGGAGGAACCGACGGAGCAATGCTAGGGAACCTGATCGCAAAGCAACTGACAGTGGCAAGGAACTGGCCGTCTTCTTCCGCTATTTCAATGATATTCTTACTAATCTCGACACTCGGGCTGCTGGTCTATCTGAGGATGAATGCCATTCAGGCAAGAGTCAGAAGATTTCGGGTTAGGGAAGACTACATGAAGGAGCAGGAGCAGTAATGGAAACAAGGAAGACAATCGGGAAGCGAAGATTTTCTTTCCTCGTTACTCTGGGGGTTTTCCTGCTTCTGTACATTCCAATCGTTTCTCTGATAGTGTTGTCCTTTAATTCAGCTCGCCAGGGTGTAATGTGGACAGGGTTTACACTTAACTGGTATATCAGGCTTTTTTCCTCGCCAGAGATATGGCGCTCATTCATGAATACGGTTATTGTTGCACTCGTAGCATCATCTGTGGCAACGATAATCGGGACCTTGTCTGCGATAGGTATCTACTGGTATAGATTCAAGTCTCGAAAGTACTTCCAGGTGTTGATATACACTCCACTGATCATTCCTGACATACTCATGGGAGTATCTATGCTGATCTTCTTCGCTGCACTGAGAGTTCCTCTTGGTCTTGGAACAGTGATAATAGCGCACATAACGTTCTGCATTTCGTATGTTACAATTGTTGTCATAACAAGGCTTGAGGACTTCGATTACTCGGTGGTTGAAGCTGCGCGAGATCTTGGTGCCAGGAGTTTCCAGGTATTTGTGAAAGTTGTTATCCCGATCATCGTTCCCGGAATAGTAGCGGGATTTCTCTTGAGTGTGACGCTTTCGGTTGATGACTTTGTCATCACTTTCTTTGTAGCTGGTCCGGGTGCGACCACGCTGCCACTGAGGATATATTCAATGATCAAGTTCGGAGTTTCACCTGTAATCAACGCTTTGTCAACCTTGCTCATAGGAGGAACGCTCATGACAGCACTCCTTGCGAGAAGGTTCAGGAAGCTAATAATCGGTTAGGAGGTGTGAAAGTGAAGAGGGTCCTTACTTCGTTTCTTCTATTTCTCACGTTTCTGGCGATAGTGGGTATAACATCTTGCGGCAGGAAGGCTGTTCTGAACATCTATTCCTGGGCGGAGTACGTTCCAGAAGAAGTGATCGAGCAGTTTGAAGAGGAATTCAACTGCCGAATAGTCTACGACACCTACGATTCTAATGAGACCATGTACGCAAAACTGAGAGCAGGCGGAGCAGGGTATGATATAGTATTCCCTTCTGGAGATTACACAAGCATAATGATCAGGGAAGGAATGCTCAAGTCCATAGACCCGGCAAAGATTCCTAATCTTGCCAATCTGGATCCCAGGGTAACTGCCAAGATCAACTACGATCCTGAACATGAGTACAGTGTTCCTTACATGATCGGTACTACAGGTATTGCAGTTAATAAGAAATACTTCAGCGAGTATCCGCGATCGTGGAGGATTTTGGAGATGGAGGAGATACGCGGAAAAGCCACTCTGCTGGATGATATGAGAGAAGTCATGGGTGCCGCACTCAAAACTCTCGGTTACTCGGTAAACTCCCTCGAGAGAGATCAACTGAATGAGGCGAAGGAACTCGTTCTTCTTTGGAAGGACAGTGTTGCTAAGTTTGATAATGAACTCTTTGCCAAGGGGGTCGTTTCAGGTGAGTTCTGGGTCGTCCACGGCTATGGAGAGAACATATTCTATGAGGCCACAGAAGAAGAGATTGAAGATATCGATTTCTTCATTCCCGAAGAGGGAAGCACGTTGTGGATTGACAACATGGTGATTCTGAAAGACTCCAAACACAGTGACCTTGCCCATGAGTTCATCAACTTTATATTGAGACCGGATGTTTCAGCAGAGATATCCGATTATCTCCTGTTGCCCTCACCGAACTCGAAAGCGGCAGAGCTTTTGACTGAGGAGCCGATATACGAGCTCGCAGATCTTGAAGATTGTGAGATGATAGAAGATATCGGGGAAGATCTGGTCCTGTTCAATGAGATTTGGAACGAAATCCGTTTTGGACTGTAGGTCTATCTGTGCTTGCTAATGAACTGTAACATCGGGAGAAGGAGGCTGATTATACGAGAACGAAGCTATTGATATTCCCTGTTGTTCTTGTGTTTTGCACCGTATTCACGCTTGAGTTCGCAGGGTCTGAATACCAGACGGACTGGATCACAGACATAAAGCTTTCTCATGATAATACGTTGCTTTTCGCTGTTTCGCGCGATGGCACGCTGAAAATATGGGAGCTAGATTCTGGAATTCTTCTGAATGCAGTAGTAGTTCATGAAGACTGGGTACTGTCAGTTGATTATCACCCTGGAACCGGAATGCTTGTTACAGGTTCAGCAGATAATACAGCCAGGATCTGGAGACTGGATCCAGGAAAAGCATCAGTCGATCTCGTCAGCACTCTCTCTGGACATGAAGACTGGGTAAGTACTGCTGTATTCACCCAAAATGGGAAGCGCGTAATTACCGGTTCAGATGACGGGACGGTGAGAATCTGGGACACTGTATCTGGAGCAAGACAGGGCCCGGTCTTTGAACATGGCGCATGGGTGAACGATGTTTTCATTACCGCTGATGAGCGTTACCTTGTGACAGGTTCTGCAGATGGCACGGTAAGAATCTGGAATCTTGCCAGGGGAGAGCTCGTGAGGAGCCTGCGAGGACACAATTCAAGTGTTGAAGAAGTCTCTGTTATCTCTGATGGAGAAAAGGTAGTGTCTGCATCCACTGACAGATCGGTTAAGATATGGGAGTTTGACACGGGAAGTGTTTTGAGGAATCTGACGGGTCATGATGGTGGTGTGCTCACGTTAATTGTTTCGGAGGACGAGAGTGAATTGGTCACAGTAGATTCACAAGGTTACATAAGATTTTGGGACCTGGAGAGAATAGGAGGTATACCGAAGAGCATTAGAGCATTCGGTGACAAGGGACATAGAGACTGGATTCTGACCATTGAAATGACCGCAGATCGTCGTTACCTGATTACTGGTTCTGCTGATGGTACTATAAGGCTCTGGCGAACAGACGACCAGCAGGAACCTCTGGCTGTTCTCATTGGTTGGTCTGATGGCGAGTTTTTCTCTTACAGACATAATGTTGGCTGGATTGGGAGTGAGTATTCAAAAGAAAGGATTTTGTCGATCGACGGTAAAATGATCGAAGATCTTGGAAGGGCCTTGCCAACCCTGAACCTGCTGGAGGAAACCGAAGACCACGAAAGGCGAATCCTCTTTCTTCTGATATATCTTGCAGGGATTTTCGTCGTTGCAACAACAATCGTAGTCGCTCTTGTTCGACGCATGATAATGTTCCGAAAATCACGCACGAGTACTGAAGAATAGAAAGAGTCTACGACCTGAGGTTGTCTGCCCAATTGCGCAGAACACGTGACTTTGCCTCGTATTCTGATTTCTTCTGTGGATTTCGGTGCTTTGCTTTCTCAAACACACCTAGCGCATAAGACGTGACCCGAGATACTATTCGCTTGCGCTGGAACAGGTACTTCGAAAGCCACCGAACGGCGACAGCATAAACCACAAGAACAACGATCATGCGAGCAACCTGCATCCGCAATCATCTCCGACCGAATTATACCACCACGGCGCTCAATTCCCTCTGCGAAAGCGACGCTTTCTGTATATTAGAGCGGTCATATTGAGTCCATCAATAAGATTATGAATGATAATGCTGTAAAGCAAGCTTCCCGATATCTGGAAAGTGATTCCCAACAAGAGTGATACCAGAAAACGCATCGGGATCTGCCCAAAGAATTGCTTCAGAGATTCCAGCCCCGTCAGCGCATTTGCAGCATGCATCAACACAAAGACAGAACTGGACAATATAACAGAGTAATCGATGAAGACAAAAGACCCTGTCAGGAACGTGTCCAGGCTGCTCTGCAAGAACCCTCTGAAAAGAATCTCCTCGACGATACCCACAAGCAACCAGGAATATATCATCTGATACCTTATACCTACGGCACTACCATAGCGAATCTTACGAATGGACTCCCTTGATGCCAGCAGAACACTTATCGCTGTAACGATTGCAACCGGAAGCCCACCGATCAGCACGGTCTTCAGCCCGATAATCGGATCACCAAGAGAGAAACCAGCCTCCTGAAGAGAGAGGGGGGAGATCAAAATGACCATAATTCCTGCGATTATGCTCAATGGAGCTGAAGCTACGAGTCTCTTGAAACCGTATAACCTGTGAAATCTGTCAAGGAAACTGCTAATGAGTCGCATAGACATGAAGTAGAACAGAAACAGAGCAGCAGTCAGAATAACGTCTCTAAACACTTGATCCTCCAGAATATGTTTCGACAGTGAAACCATAGTATATTTGAACAGGTGGCTTTGAAGTCGATGGTTGAGTTAATTATACCTGAGCAAGGAGATGTCACTTGTGTCGATTCATCAACAGCACGTTGGTCCTTTGAATGACGACGACTACTGTTCGGGGCGACTCGGGCTCCTCGTTGTTGGAAACAGGTGCAGGTTGCTGGATGGCAGACGCACTCCTGGAACAATCGAGGCCATGGATTTGAGAACGGCCATGTTCACTTTCAGAATCGCTGCATACGAGGATGAAGGAAAATGCTGGGAGCTTCCCGCTGAGAGTGTGACCAGGTTTCAGTTTCACAGGGATTCTGTAGAAGCCCCGCAAGAGACTGTGAGGGAATTGAGACGGCGGATTAAGCTGTTTGAGCGTCCACTTAATGTCAGCGCAGATTCTTCTATTCGAGAGAAGACAGACCAGGCTCTTCGCAGGCTAACCGAGGAAGCGAAAACATGGTTGAGAGATTCCAAGGCGTTTCTTAATAGTGGCGGGATAAGCAACATTATGCGTAGTGAGAATCTCCTGACCAGCGACCTTACGAACTATATGGGTGAAAGGAATCTGCTGATGCTGGAGAAGGAAACGGCAAAAAGCATAGTTCTAAACCCTTATTCAGGTGAGTGGATCAAAGGAATGTGGATCATGCTCGGTGTCCTTGGAATACGAGAATACAGAGGGACTGTTCCAAGGACGGAGGAGATTTTTGAGGGGCCTGGTCGAGAAGAGCTTCGTAAGGAATATATCCTCAACCGACTCGGATTCGTCAGAGCAGCATTTGAGCTTTCCGGGATTGACGAAGTGCTCCTTTACAGGGGAATGGCCACAGAGTCAAAATGGCAGATAGGAAGACCAGTGAGTATGACATCGTGGACATTCAGCCGTGAAGTTGCAGAATCTTTTGCAGACCTTGGGAAACGCAGCAGGTTCATCAATTCTTACATAATCAAGAGGACGTTTCCTGTGAGCAAGTTATTCATGACATTCATCGAGACTTCAGAAATGAACGAACAGTATCACGAAGCCGAAGCAATGGTTCTGACAAGCGATGAGGATGCGTGCTTGTGGTAGAAAGCATTACAGAGTGAGGTGTCTTTATGAACAGGTACACAGACGTACCCGCTGGTGTGGGCATAGGGACCTATTCGCTGAGTGGGGCTTATGGGAAGAAAAACCTGGACGAGTTCAGGAGAATGCTTCTTTGTGCTGTTGAAAAAGGTGTCAAATTCTTCGATACATCAGAAACATACGGAGATGAGACGGAGCAGTTTCTGGGGGATACGTTTAGAGGAGTAAGAAAAGAGATCTTCCTCTGTACAAAGGTCGGAATGAAGGGAAAGAAGAAGCCCGATCTCTCGTATGAGTCTGTCAGGCACTCATGTGAAAAGAGCCTCAAGAACCTGTCGACAGAGTATATTGACCTCTATATGATCCACTTTGATGATCCCCAGACACCTGTTGAGGAGACAGTACAGGCGCTCTCTGACCTGCAGAATGAAGGAAAGATCAGGCAATATGGAGTGAGCCACCTTCCGGTGCGCAGGGTTACGCAGTACTGTGATATTGGCAGTCCTGGATCCATAATGGCTGAGTTTAGCGCTGTTTCGCCAGGAGCAAGATACGAGCTCTTCCCGCTATGCAGGGACAGAAACATTGCCCTGATCGCTTTCAGTGTAACTGGCAGAGGAATTCTTACAGGAAAGTATGACAGCATAAGGGAATTCGAACCTGGCGACATTAGGAGACTCGATCCGCTCTTCAAACGGGAGAAGCTGGAATGCGCGTTAGCTATTTCCAAAGGAATAGAGGACATTGCGATAGAGACCGGTATTACCAGAGCTCAGCTCTCAATAGCTTGGGTTCTTTCACACCCCGTAGTCCGAGTCGCGCTGACCGGTCCTTCGACGATAGCTCATATGCTTGAAAACATTCGTGCCCAGGAGATATCAGTCGCGAGTGATGTTATCAAGGAAATCGACGGGATTATTGAGAACCAGAGGGCCATGCTAAGAACCAGGCAGGAGGAAACAGTAACAGATATCCTGTCTGATTCGCTTCCCGATGAACCTTCCGAAGCACTTTCTGTCTTGATGTACGTTGCAGAGACTGTCGTTGAGCTTGGCCTGGTATCGGAAGAACTCGTTATGGGTCGAGCCATGAAACTCTTCTCAATTCAGGATCGGGAATCTGAAGAGTTTAGGCAAGAGCTACTTAGCTTCAGAGCGTTTCTATCAGAACAACCCGGTCTCTGGAGGAACTGATCAGAGTGTTCTGGACCTTCATGTAATGTTCATGAGTGCGACTCACAAGAACCCTGCACCAAAATGTTACGGAAACGCCACGGAACGATGCAGTCATTTCTTGATTTTTGGGGCCTTATTATGATATAAAAAACCTAACAAACAAGGGAGACACTCATATGAAGAGAGTTACGGTCACAGTTTCTTACGTTTATTGGTTTAGGAGGAAAGCTCTTTCCGCTTCCTCCAGCTGTTTGATGATATAGGCTGAAAGAAACAAGGAAGAAGAGAGGGCATCAGGAACGAGATGCCCTCTCTTCTTTTTTGAATACATTTTCTTGGGGAGGAACGAACATGAAAAGAATCTTGCTGGTTATTTGTCTATTGCTGTCTGTCCTGGGATCAGGAATCGAAATGGTGGCTATTACGGCGATTGTGGAACACCCTGCACTTGATCTGGTAAGAAAAGGAGTGCTTGATGAACTTCAGGAACAGGGTTTTGTTATTGGTAAGGATATCGAGATCGAATATCAGAATGCCCAGGGCAGCACCGCAAACACAGTGGCTATTGCCAGGCAGTTTGTTAGCCTGAGACCCTCAGTTATCGTGGGAATTGCAACGCCTTCGGCCCAGGCTCTCGTGAACGCCACGGAAGAGATCCCGGTAGTATTCAGTGCGGTGACTGATCCGATACTAGCAGGTCTTGTTGCTGCTTTTGGAAGAAATCCGGGGAATGTCGTGGGCATAAGTGATATGACACCTGTTGGGACGCAGATTAGACTGGCGGCTCTTGTGCTGCCTGAAGCAAGGAGCATCGGGATTGTCTACAACACAGGCGAGGCAAACTCCGTCTCCATTAGAAACTTTGCCAAGCAGACCTGTGAAGAACTGGGGTTAAGACTAGTTGACATAACCGGTTCGAGTGCAGTGGAGATGGTCAATGCCTTGAATGCAATGGCGAGCGATGTTGATCTGCTTTACATAGGTACCGACAACACTGCAGCTTCAAGCATTGAATCTATAGCAAGGGTTGCATCCCGGGAAGGCATCCCAATAATCGCCGGTGATATTGACATAGCAAGAAGTGGAGGACTTATAGGGTTCGGCTTTGATTACTATGTGGTTGGGAGAGAAACGGGAAAGCTTGTTGCAGAAGTACTGCGGGGCGTCTCAACTGAAGAACTCGAAACAAAGATTGTGGGTCAGGAATCCCTGGTTCTGTTCATCAACCTTGATGTCGCTTCAGCTCTCGGGATTACGATTCCACAGAACCTGCTTGACCGGGCAGACATAGTTGTATCTGATGGTCAAGAGAGGTCTGTTGACTAAGAATGCTTGCAATCATTGAACAAGGACTGATTCTTTCCCTGCTTTCGATAGGAGTGTTCCTGGCTTTCAGAGTGGTGAATCTCCCCGACCTTACGGTAGATGGGTCTTTCGCACTGGGCGCCGCGATCGCTGTCAAGGCATTATTCGAGGGGATATCTCCGATTATGGCGATTACAATGGCTGCTGTTGGCGGAGCACTTGCGGGATTCATCACTGCTCTGATACACAGGAGATTCAAAGTTAACGTCCTGCTTGCAGGGATACTCGTAATGACAATGCTCTATTCCGTGAATCTGAGAATCATGGGAGGGCCCAATCTTCCTGTGCCAAGGGTTTCAGGCCAACAGCAGGCGCCCAGTTACGAAAGCATGAGTGGCGGTACTTTGCTCGATGATCTCTTCGCGGACTCTAAGGCAGCAGATGGTCCTTCTGCCGCGGCACAGAAAAAGACTGTGGCAAACCTTTTCACCGGAAGGCTTGACGGTCAAGATCTGTCGAAGATCTCCATAGTAATAATAGGAGCGCTGCTGCTTCTCAGCCTCTTCTTGAGAACGGACCTGGGGACGTCCTTACGGGCTTTTGGGTGTAATCCTGCAGGTGTAACGGCATTTGGCATTTCTCAGACTTTTCTGGCCATAACCGGGTTAGTTATTGGCAACCTGATGGTGGGTTTGTCTGGAGGGCTATTTGCTCTCTACTCGGGGTTTTCCGATGTAACTCTCGGACAAGGAATGGTTGTAACGGGGCTTGCTTCTGTGATTCTGGGTGAGATCATCTTCGGAAGAGTGAAAGTCTTCTACGGCCTTCTTGCGCCGATTTCAGGCGCCGTCATCTATCAGGGATTATTATCAACAGCGATGCGTTATGGCTACAGAATAGGCTTTCTTGCAAGTGACATGAAACTGCTAACGGCATTGTTTGTGATTTCTGTCATTGGGATAAGGCAGTTCGCCTCAAAACCAAAGAAGCAGCGTCTGAGAGCGGAGGTGAAAAGGCTTTGGTTGAACTCCAGGGGGTCACGGTAACTTACAACAAAGGAATGCCCAACGAACAGAAGGCCTTGAGGGACATTTCGCTGACGGTCAACGAAGGGGAATTTGTCACGATCATCGGACCAAATGGTGCAGGGAAAACAACCCTGCTCAAAGTCCTGCTGGGTGAAGTGTCGCCTCTCAAAGGCACTTATCGCATAGATGGGGAGCTCATGAATAACAGGCCACCACACCATCTGGCCAGGTTTATTGGACGGGTCTACCAGGACCCGAATACAGGCATATTCCCGTCTCTCTCAATAAAGGAGAATCTTCTGATAGCAGCGAAGAAAGGATTCAGAACGATACGCTTCTCAAAGCTCAAGAAGGAGGGACTTGATCTTCTTGAAGGTCTGGGCCTTGGGCTGGAGAAACGTCTTGGTGTTCTTGCAGGAGAACTCTCCGGAGGTCAGAAGCAAAGTCTTGCCATGATTATGGCGATCTCTTCCTGCCCGAGGCTTCTCTTACTTGATGAACACACGGCTGCCCTCGATCCAAGGAGCGCAAAGAGCATCATGGATCTGACAATGTCCATAAACGGGGAAAAGGGGATCACCGTGATGATGATAACTCATAACATGGAGTTCGCTGGCTTATACGGTAGAAGGCTTGTGGAGTTTCATGAAGGAAGTCTAATAAAGAGCGAAGCTCGCAGCACTCAAGGTTTGAGAAGCAGCGTTGATCGACAGGTTTCATCGGCTGTTCTCTAATTGCGGTAGCATCTGATGACTTACGGCTCAATATCTGGTAGTATTATATAGAAGCTATACTGTTAGGAGATACAATGAAGAAAATCTATTTTGTGCGTCACGGCGAGAGCCAATCGAATGTAATGCGTATTTTCACGAGTTCGCCGGGAGTTTTTCCCTTAACGGAGCGCGGAAAGGAACAGGCGAAGCGGACGGGTGAGTTCTTTATCGGGTTACGAGATGTGGCCTTTTTTTCATCGAAGATCATAAGGGCCAAACAGACAGCGGAGATCATTGCAGAACCGCACGGGAAGAAGGTTGTTCAGGTAGAGGATTTTGCGGAGCTGGATACAGGCTGTCTGGAAGGAAAGAAGAACTCAGAAGAAACAGACGGTTACTATCAGCACATTCTTCAGCAATGGATTGAAGGCAGGAGTTCAGTTACTTTTGAAGGTGGTGAAAACCATCTAACTGCTCTGGAACGCACAAAACGAGGAATTCGCGAGGTCATTTCAAATGATAATAGCGAAGTCTCTGTAATAGTTTCTCATGGAGGCATAATGACAATGACCATCCCGTTTCTGTGCGAGAACGTTGATCCTGAAACCTTCTATTTAGACGGCAGAAACAGATTCATTGATAACTGTGCAATATGTGAAATCCGGGTGAATGGAGCAAATCCAGAATATTCCCTGGAAATGCTTTCTTGGGCAAAAACAGATCACCTTCCGGGAGATCTGAAGTACGCCATCTACAGAAAGAGGAAACAGAGTTAGTAAGTAACTGTGGACAGGATTCACCTGATGAGGTTGAAGCCCACCCCTACGTTACCAAGCACGACAACGCTGCTGAGGTCTTCAAATGGGAAGTAAGTGCCAAGTCCTCCTGAGATGAACACGTGGTCAAAGATCCACCATCCCCAGGGGTATTTACCCCCAACCTTCATGTCGATATAGGCGTTGTTTTCTGAAACAGTGAGGTTTCTTGAGAATCCTCCGGTGATCTTCACTTCTCCGTTCTTTCCCTGGTTGTGAAGCGTCAGAACACCAAGAAGGACAACAGATTTCTCGATGGTTTCCGTCCAGTCGCTGATATCTTCATCGTATTCGTGAATCGTCTCTTCAGCATATGCTGTGCTAAAACTGAACGAGAAAGTCCCGGGATAGTATCCAAGGCCGAGAAATACCATGCTCAGATTGTCGAGATAGCCGATCGCTGGCACATAAGCATACCCCAGGGCGGTCCATATACTACCGATACTCGTTCCAAGTTTTATGTAAGGAAGAGGGGCAAGACCAACTTCCATGAGGTCAAGGACACCATACTTGATAAATGACTCAACACCGATTGATAACTCTCCTGTACCATCTTGTAGAACCTTTGGTTCCAGAAACTGGAACTGAACAAATCCGGTCGAAGCTATCAGCAATACAGTGAGTAACACGATAAGTCTCTTCATAGTTCATCTCCCCCCATTCTGGCAAAACGATTATACTCCATCGGCAGGCATATATAAGAGAGATTGATTATCTGGAACGGCCTGCACCAAGCACGCTATCAAAGAAAAGAGGCAGTGTGTTGAGGCTTTGATATCTGTAAGTAGGATCGAATCCAAATCCTACGATCTCCCCTTCACCATATGGAGCAATAACAACCGCAGCTTTACCCTCAATCTGGGGTGTTCCTTCTGCCCAGCCACTAACGAGACAGTCTATGCCAAACTCACTGATCACACTAACCCTCTCGTCAAGAACCTCGAAAGCAGTATATCCATGTCTAAACATTGCTACAGCCCAGGGCTTTTCCGAGTAGTGGCGTGTCTCGAAGTAACCAGGACTGACTTCTATCTTCAAAAGCGAGCCCGGGATATGAAAAGATGCAGTGGTTTCGACAGGCTGTAATCCTGCATCAAAGTCTTCGAACACAATATCGTTGATTCTTCCTATGGTTATTAGTCTTCCACCATTTGCCACAAACTCACGGAGGCGAGAGATGCCCTCATCACCGATTCCGCCTGCGTAAGGCTCAGGATAGGTACCTGGGGTGTAGCCGCTTACAGCCGCCCATTTTCTGACATCAGGCATAATGATTACATCGTAATTGTTGATGAGGTCTTCTTCCAACAAAGCCGCGTTATTCAGCCGGGAGAACTCGAACAAGCTATCTTCCAGGACAAGGCGCGTCCATCCTTCTTCACGAAGGTCGAGCCAGGCGTGGTAGAGGGCGATTCGGGGCATTTCGAAGAGCTCTGTGTTCACTTGACTGAGCTCGTATGAATTGACCCTGTAGAATCTCAGGCCCAGTTCTCTGGCAAGGGACTCAAGATCTGTGGCTTCATATCCCTGAATGATGAAATCCCCCTTGAGAGCTGTGGTGGCCTCGAAATCAAAAGCCTCTGCGAGAATAAGGATTTCTGCGTTCGCATCTGAAAGAACATTGATTGCTCTTGGGGTATAAGAAGATGTTCTATTCAACAAGAGAACACCGGTATCTTCATCAGAACCGAAGAACCCAGATTCGTTGGGGAAGGGAACCTCTGTGACTTCTGTGGAATAGACATCAAGGATTGAAGGATCGTCTATTCTGATCGCTTCTGCTCCGATCATTAAAGGCAACGTCCAGGCGGTAACATCGTACGGCCACATACTCTCGGGGTAATGCTGGATTTCCAGAAGCGCTTTTGCGAAGTTCCCATAGGGCTGTGACATCAAGACGAGGAAGGATCCTGCGGGAGCTGTTCGGTATTGTGTTGAGAACGCTTCATGAATTCTTCTGACTTCTATGCCGTTCTGCACCAGCTTCTCTATCAGGATCTTCACCGCAGCTGAGTCAACCTGATCTGACGGAATAACCCAACCAAAGGGTGCCTCTGAAAGCCCTCGCTTTATCTGTGCTTCTGTCATAGAATAACGGTTCTTGAGGAAGAAGAACCTTCTTTCACTGGCCATATTTAACAGAACATATAGTCCTTTCTTCCCGTAATCGATCTGGTCACGAAGCGTCCACCATCCCCCAGGCCATGGCCACGGAGTATTTGAGTCACGTTCGGCGTATCTCAGGTCTTCTGGTTCTGCGTATATTGACCATCCTTCATAGTCAGTCGGACCCGATATAAACCCAGTCCAGATTTCGAATGTAAGGCCGACAGAATGATGGAGACTCGCCCAGGTGTCGCCATACCCTGGATACCACATGTCAAACACGACATTGGAAGTTACACCAGGCATTTCTGCCGCATACATCTTGGCCATAATCTGGCCGCCAATCATTTTCCAGCTAGCCTCGATCAAGGGGCTGATCTCTGGATGTGTGGGTTCTTTGCCTGGAGGGACAAAAAACACATAAGGGGCTATACTTTGGTGAACGTCAACAGAAATAACTGGTTTGATCCTTAACCACAACTCTGCCCAGGCCTTCAACTCTTTGAGGGCCTGATTGAATCGATCCCGATTATTGTCGTGTCCCACGTAGGCACCGTATATCGGAGGATTTGTTCGCACAAGCCCTGTGTCTTTGTAAGTATGAAACCACTCAGTGAAATCCTCATGGCCATCAGGTTCTGTTGAAGGAATTATCACCAGCACGATATCGTCAAGAATACCTAGTGTTTGTGGATCATCTGTTGTGGCGAGTTCGTAAACGATTTCCAGAGCGATCTCAGCTCCGGCGGGTTCAGTGGAATGGATGTTGCACTCAACCCACAGAAAGAGCTTCGCTTCGTCGAGTTTGCCTTCAAGCTCTTCAGGAGTGAAATCCCTGGGGTCAGCAAGACGATGGTTTAGCTCGAGCAATGAGTCCAGATTGCTTATGTTTTCAGCACTGGAAACGATAACCAGTTGCAAGGGTCTCCCGAGGGTGCTGGTACCGTACGTGGCTGTCTCTACCCGTTCGGAGTTATCAGAGACGTACTGCATATAGCGGACAATATCGGAATAGTACGTTAAGTGAAAAGGGTCGCCGATTTCGACATCAAGAAACCCGTCCGGCGAAAGCAGTTCGTTTTGGGATGTGTTCGCACATGCGGTGCCAGTAACAAACACGACCGACGATATGATAATCACTGCACTTATATTGAGAAATGACCAGAAAGCTAATTTCAAGGGAACACTCCTCCTTTTTCTGACGACGATCAACCAGGGCTGCTTTCGGTTGATGCAGTTTTCTTCACTCTCAATAAATGGTAGATCGCTGGTATGACAATCACAGCTGCTGCGATTAACCAGGGAACTGTATAAGAATCAAGTTTGTCGACAATCAGTCCGAAGACAGGCGGCGCCGCGAGTATGGCACTCCTTATGAACATCAGAACCATTCCTGTGGCTACTCCAGCATTCTCTCTTCCAGCAACAACGCCCAGGAAGCCGAAGAAGACTCCGCCAAAACCCATTGCAGTGAACCCAAGAAAAAATGAAATCAGCAGCAAGATAAACCCAGGTAATACCGATCCAAACACCGCGAAAACCACGAGGATCACTGCTACCGCAAGAGCGTCCAAGACAAGAAGTGTAATAGGTCTGAGGGTTACTGATCTGTCGGAAAGAAAACCCAGTAGAGGCCTGCCCAGAACACCACCAAAGTGCGCAAGAGCTAGGCCCAGGGCAGCATAGTACTCGGATAGGCCACCTGAGTCCCTTAACCACAGGGCTAAATATGTCACTGAGATCGAGAAAACGGCGGCAAAGCAAAATCCAGTGACCATTAGAAACCGCAAGGATGAAGATCTAGCAAGAACTCTTACAGATTCTTTGAATGATCCCTTCATTCTTGCAGAAGAAAGGTTTTGCACATTATTATCATCGTGGCGTTTGAAAGCAAGCAATACGGTTATAGTCACGCCTATTGCTCCTCCCAGGAGTGTTGAGGTACGCCAACCGTAGTTCACAGCTACAAGAGGAAGAACTGCCGCGCCGGTCAACGAACCAAGGCCCAGTGTCGAGCGAAACAGTCCCATCAAGAGGTTACTTACCCCGCCTTCTCTTGCGTCGATTATTGCCTTGTTTCCTGCCGGTGTCAATATACTCTGACCAAATCCCAGTCCTACGGCAAATAATAGGAAAGACATGTATGATGGAGCCACTGAAAAGAGTGCTACAAAAGAACCCGAAACGATACCACCGAAAGTCAAACAACGTTTTACGCCTATTCTGTCAACGATATAACCAGCAAAGAGGGCCACAGATACGGAAGACATGAACATGAAAGTTGTGTAGAGCCCAACCTGGCTTCTTGTAAGGTTGAATTCATCGCTTATAAGAGGCAGAAGTGCTGGGATTCCCCCGACAATAAAGCCCATGGTAGTGTTTATCGCAAAAGGAGAAACTACCTTCTTCACAAAGGTCGTGTTTTTGGCTTCCATAAAACCAGTCTAGCAGACCATACCGAATCTTCCAACTGGCGTGTAACTGAGAGTGATCAGAGCGAACCAACGGAGATTATCAGCAAAGGAGCAGCAACATCAGACTTGAGGAGATTTTTCACCAGGCCATCAGAAAACGATCCGATTATGACGGACCCCAGCCCGAGGGATTCCGCCATAAGGACTGCATTCTGCGCAGCATGTCCCGCTTCAAGATGGACAAATGTAATTCCTCTAATCGCGTACCTGTCCATAGTCTTTGCATAATCAGCGGCAATCACGATATTCGCTTGGGCTCTTGAAATTGCGAACTGGTTCAATGCAGCCTGTCGGAGCTCTGTACTCTTTTCCTGGTGGGAGACCTGTTCCAGGGAATGATCTTCGCTATGGTACCTGTACACCCCCGGAGCCAATCCTTCCACGTCTCTAGCGAAGAGATAGATCATGAGTGGATTTGTGGCTCCCGCAGAAGGGGAAGCACGTGTGGGGCCAGTTATGCCATCGATGGTTATCCCTATGGTACTCCAGAGTAGATCAGAAACGTCTTCTATGGTGATTGGGATATCTGAGAAGCTTCTTGTCGACCGCCTGCTGAATATCGCCTCTGCTAAGCTTGATGAATTCGATCCCGGATCAGGAAGAGATAACTGTTTCCTTGCCGTGGTAGAGGTGGGGTTAAGCCCACGGATCATTACGTATGGGCTCACAATGAAAAGTACCGTGATGAATAACATTAGCATGAGTCGTTTTGCAGTTGTCCTCATAAGATCACCTCATAAAGAACCTTCAGTTTGTTGAAGATTCTAGCATCGGCTGTCGTCAAAGGTCGCTTCCACCAGTTGCTGGGCTATGTGCCAGGAGTTGACCGCTTCTGTATAATAGTGTGAAGGCAGGAGGGATAGCATTGAGGACAATTCTGATGAGCGGTCAGACAGCATACAATTCGATTTCTCAGATATTTAACGCGTCTTTCTTCGGTGAAATGATCGGAGAACTGGCACTGAGCACTGAGGAGAAAAACACGTATCTATTACCCTTCTTCGAGAAATTCCTGATTGATAGTGAGGCGCCCAGTGTTGAAAAGAAGTACAACGTTGAAGCGATAAAGCAATTGTTGCTAGCACTTACAGCAAACTCACTCGAACAGGTTGATGCTTCACCCAATTACTATTTTCCAAAACTTGGGCACGAAAGGGATCTGCTGGTCAAGTTCGTCGAAGCATTGTTCGGATTATGGCGAAGCAAGCACAGGTTTATCATACGATTTGACAGATTCACTGGAGACAGGACAAAGAGAATCTTCAAACAGATGGTACTTACCAAGACTAACAACGATCTGAGAAACCTCGTTCTGGGCATGTATTCGCAGATAATGACAAATATCACGGACATGAGAATGAAGATTATGCGCCAGGAACCCGCAGGTGCCCAGGCAGGGTTCATGGTGAGCAAGCTTGAACCAGCGGAAGAGAATATCCTGAAAGATGCTCAGTGGTTATATGACATTCCTTTCATATGGGGAATGGTCTTTGAACCTCCTGTGATCTTTTACACACGTTCAAACACGCGCAGTGGCGTTTTCGGTGTTCGTGATGAATCAATTCTCTGGAAGATGAAGGAAATGGAGTTCTCCGACTGGCTTGCTATGCCAATTCACGTCGGAAAGAAACTGATATTCGTGGTTGTTAACAGGGAGTATCTGGCTCATGCGGCTGGACTTGGGAACCTCTTTGAGCTGGCAAGCTTCAACGTTCTGATGAACAGGAAACCAGACGGTATATATATATTCGGAGCGCCTGAAGAGCTCTTTGATAGAGTTGAAGACAGGAATGGTGTGATATATCGTGAAGAAGATGGCACCTATGTAGCATTGGTTGGAGACAGTCCTTCAATTGATTATTTCGGTTATATGAAGAAGATGATCCTCACAGTGCACAATCTTCTGACTATAGATGAAGACAAAATGCCAGTTCATGGAGCGCTGGCGCACATAAAGTTGATCAGTGGCAAAACAGCAAACGTTCTGCTGATAGGTGATAGTGGTGCAGGGAAGTCCGAAACACTGGATGCCCTGCTCAGACTCAGCGATAGAGTGTCAGAGGTTGATATCCTGATCGACGATATGGGTTCACTCGAGATAGACTCCCAAGGCAGGGTAGTGGCTTACGGAACAGAGACAGGGGCTTTCGTGAGATTAGATGATCTGCAACCCGGCTATGCATACTCTACTATAGACAGAAGCATATTCATGAATCCTCATGAAGTCAATGCCAGGGTTATTGTACCGTACTCGAACTATAACGATATAATCAGACCCACCAGAATTGAATACATGTTCTATGCCAATAACTATGAAGAATCGGAAGAAGGACAGGAGATCTCCTTCTTTGAAGATGTTGAAAGTGCGATGGAAACCTTCTCAAAAGGTGCGAGGATGGCCAAGGGCACCACATCGGAAAAGGGGCTTACTTACAGCTATTTTGCAAACCCCTTTGGAGCTGTTCAGCGCAGAGAAGTCCATCATGGAATTGCACAGAAACACATGAGAGCGATGATGGAGGCAGGGGTGAAAGTCGGAGAACTAAAGACGAGGTTGGGAATACCTGGATTTGAGCACTCAGGACCACTTAAAGCCGCTGACAAACTATTGCAACTCATAGAATCGACCTGAATCTCTGCCAAAGCATTTACAACAAACAACGGCCGAAACGGCTTATTTCGGTGCAGTTAACAGAAGATTCAGTTTTCGTCCGGCAAGAATATGACGACCTGACGTCTCCCGTCCGTCTGCTCCTTCAAGTGAGACTTAAGGAGTACCAATTTCGGTCTTCTTTGTCCGGACATGACAATGAGGCCAAATGACATCTTGTTAACCCTGCCCTTGAGTGCCTCGTTCCTGAAAGACTCCATCAGATCCCAGAGCCGCGCGCTCTCAGTCTGTCCATACATTCGTGCGGTGTCGTCGGGTGTTATGACGTCTTCCCAGACACGCCGGGAAACCATAAAAGGGCAGTGAAACCCAGCCTTCCGAGCTACTTCAGAGATGTCAACGTAACCATTCTGCAGTGGGAATGATCCCGGAATAGCTTTTGTGGATTGAACAGAAACAGGTCGCCCTGTTTGCATTGAAATGCCTCCCTCAAGACCGTGATGACTAACGCACCTTAACATTAACATCTGTGTCTCTAATCGTAAAGCTCTAACAGAAGCATTTAGAGCTCCCAGGAATACTTTAGGTGTCCTTTTCTCCAGAAATCCCGTATAATCGCATTTTCACGACCCCGGCGTGAATCGACGAGTTCCTCAATGGTCTGGAGATCGAGTAACCACAGCTCTTTCGCATTATACTGATTAAAGGCTCTTCAGAATAGAGTTGCAGGTAGTCAAGTCTTATCTATAGAAGGCGTCTGATGGAGAGCCCGTGTTTCCTTTCAGACTGAATTCACTTGAATATTGTGAAAAGAAAGAGTGAGCTACTCCGAAGCCTTTTCATACCGCTGCTGAGATTCGAGTATGATCTTTTTTGCTGCTGCCAGTTCAACCCACCCATCAATTCCAGTGATCTTCTCTTCCAGTTCCTTGTAGATCGAGAAAAAATGCTCAATCTCCTTCAAAAGGTGCGGAGGAACATCATCTAGCGATTCTACGAAGCTCCACACAGGATCATTCACGGGGACACACAGGATCTTCTCGTCCGGTCCTTTCTCATCCCACATCTTGAAACACCCAACAGGCTTTGTCTGAATAAGACAACCCGGAAAGGTCGGTTCCCAGACTAGAACCAGTGCATCAAGGGGATCATCATCTTGAGCAAGTGTGTTAAGAATGAAACCATAGTCACAGGGATAGTGCACAGCGGAAAAGAGTGTTCTATCGAATCGAAACATCTTACGTTCTTTGTCGTACTCGTATTTGTTACGACTTCCCTTGGGAATCTCTACCATTACTTCTAGAATGGTGGTTACTTCACCCACGTCAATCCCCCCAATACAGGTCTTCGATGAAGCCATTATACAATGATAAGCTTGGACCAGAGGATTCTCCATCAGGGTCTATTCAAGGCCAAACGCAGAAAATGCTAAAATCACTAATATCTGCACGTTGTTATTGGGGGGATAGAAGTGAAATCAGCAAGAATGATCCTTGTTATTATGTCAGTTTTGTTCTTAATGATTATTTCCTCGTGCGGACCCTTTTGGGAGCTTGCCAAAGATCCGGATACTCAGGGGCCATCTTGGGATGTATCGCTCGAACTACCGGTAGTGGGAAAGACTGACGAGACCAGGATTATCGTTCTGGAATACATTGCAGAATACCTGGGATACCCAGGAAGCATTACTTATCTCCAGGTTCCTGCCAAAACAGTGGAAGAAATGCTGAAAGAAGTCGGGCCCATAGAAGTCGAGCTTCCTACCGAGGCTGGGGACCTTGCGGGAACATGGATACGGCGTGTGAAATTGCTTGCAGAGATCGAGTACGTGCTCGCATTTGGAGCAGACGTAAGCATATACCTTTCAGATGATCTCGGGAAACTTTTTTCTGATCCTGTCTATGAGAGAACGGTCCGGCTTCCTTTGTCAGAAGGATCAGATACCTCATCTGCACTGATTGAACTAGATTTCGACCTTTCTCAGGAGGAGATACGGAGTTTGCTAAGAGGAACAATGTTTGTGGGGGCTTCTGTAGAATTGGTCCTTCCGGAAGGTTCTAAGACTGTCGAAATCTGGAATGACAAGAAGAAGGACATTATTCATTTTGTCTGGCCAAAGATCTGGGCATTGGCAGATGTGAGAGTCAATCCCCAAGAGGAACAGAGGTGATGAACATGCATAGACTGTTCTTGATTATCCCGGTTGTTCTTCTTGTCACGAGTTTTGCTCTGGGAACTCCTGTGAGATTCTCAGACGGCGTTGAGAGTCTCCTTGTCACAAAGAATGCACGTATTGCTGCGAAAAATGCAGTTGTTGTTGATCTTGCAACGGTAGAATTGTGGAACAACTCATGGACTCTTAACAGAATAGCAGCCTTTCTATCTGGTTACAGCGAACCTGCGGAAATTGAGTATCTGCTTGGAAGAGTTCCTGAAAGAGGGCTGGAACTAGGCGGAGGAGCAGTCTCTTCGGTAAGCATGAATCTTGGGAAACTTTACTTTGGGATGGGTTTGAGAAATCAAGAATTGGTCTCCAGCGATCGAAAGCTGTTGAAGATGGCTCTTGACGGATTCAGCATGGAGGAAATTGAAGATCTTGAACTGAATCTCGTCAGTGGAAGAACGAGCACGTTTCTTGACATAGCACTAGGAGGGAGCATCGGTCTTCCCGGTCTGGCAGAAACCCTAGGGTTCGACGAACTGTCAATTACTGCTGCGGGACATTTCCTGATAGGTCTTGCGTATGCGGAAATCGATGCGTCTGCCAGAGTCAGCCTGGATCAAGAGAGTTTTCTTCTAAGAGGCGATGGATATTCGACAACACATCTCGCTATACCTTCAGAAGGCGCCTGGGGAATCGGTGCTTCGCTTGATTTCTCTGCAATGGCTGTCATGAACGAAGGATTGGTGGCCAGGCTCTCTTTCTACGATCTTGGAGCGATTATCTGGAGCAACGTGAAGAGGTTAGAGCACAGCATCGAATTTGAAGTGGATCCTGATGGATTGATCAACGAGGATAAGGAGTGGGTAAACTTTGGTGAACTCCAGGAAGTCTCTTACATACTCTCTGAGAACATCACAAGGGCCCTGTCGCCTCGTCTGTCGGTGGATGTAGCCTACGATCTTCTGGATTTTCTGTCTCTTGGAACTCGCTTGGGAATAAGCTTTTCGAACAGACCGACAATTGAGCTTGCAGTTGGAACGACACTCAGGGTAATCGATATTTTACCGCTATCGCTTTCATTGACCTATCGCTCTGATGTCAATTCCATTCTGTTTGGAATATCAGGACACCTGGTTATCGGGAACAGGATCTTCCTGGGAGTCAGAATCGCAGATTTTGGAGCAATCTTCGGTAGCACAAAACATCTCGGACTAGCATTGTCGGCAGAATACATCTTCTGAATCTTCACGAGGTTCTTTCGCGGCTGAAAAGTTCTCTGGAATACCTGGTGAAGAGGAGTAAGGCAATAAGGGCAAGCCCGATTCTGGAAAGCCAGAAAGGATAGACGAACCAGTAGACAATGTTTACAACGAGAATCGCTGGGAGGACGACCATGGGCGGAGAGAAATTCAGGCTTTTCAGCAAGAAGGAAACACCACCCATTAGCATGGCTGCGAATCCATGTGATAGTCCTGAAAGGACACCATAGGTAACTGCCAATCCCTTACCTCCACGGCCACGAAGATAGATCGAGTACATATGTCCTGCTATTGCCCCAAGAGCTGCTATCCAGGTTATCGGTGATTCAATTGTCCAGTGGTATCTTGAGTAGTACACGACGAAGATACCCTTGGAGAAATCGAAGATCACACCCAGAGCACCGGCTGCAAAACCAGCAGTACGAAGCGCATTTAGCGCCCCGGGATTTCCGTCATGATGCCGCCTTATATCGACTCTTTTTATCAAATAGGCTGTGACCAGAGAAAACGGTATAGAACCTATCAAAACGGCTCCCAGGATAAACAGGTACCGATGAAGCATCGGTATCACGAACCTTCCCTTAGCGATTATCACCAAGCAAGTTTTTGTCGCAATCAGAACTATGAATCATCCGTTTTTGCGACAATATCAATATTATAACGTTATGTGGTGATTGTTCAACACAATC
>CAZSXB010000005.1:59544-61852 GCA_964611155.1 uncultured Thermotogaceae bacterium | reverse complement strand
ACAGTATATAGCACACTCCTTCTTACACCCTTTGCCTATCAGGGTTGATTGTTCGACGCCTACAGTGCTTCGAACAATGGTTTCTACCAGTGTCTGACCCAGCACTCTGTATTGTAGACAAGCTTGAACCCTATAGACTGGTAGAAAGGTTGGGTAGAACCCACATAAGCAATACTCGCCCCGAGTTCGCCACATCGCCGTATTCCTTCCAGCACAGCAGCTTTGCCCAAGCCCATGCGCCTGTAATCAGGGTCGGTCGCTACAGGCTCAACGTAACCAAATCGGGCATTAGATTCATAGAACATGCCACAGAAGGCAACGAAATCTCCGTTTGGCGCAACTACGGCTATCTTGAGATCCCTCCGCGCTCTCGGTGTATCGAACATCCTTCGGCGACTCTCAAGTTCTTCCTCACCAGAAGGAGGCTCACCTTCGTGGTTAAATCCACGCCACATAACTCGATGCACCTTTGCCCAATCACATTCGTCCGCGAGACTTGTGAGTCGGAATCCTTGAGGCAAGGTGATTGAAGGAAATTGCTCCGGAATATCGAAACGGGTCGTTGGTCGAGCGTACTGAGTTTCCTTTTCGTATCCCCTCGTCTTAACCAGGTCCAGGAAATCATGATCATAGTCGTTGATATACGCGCTCAGGTATTTTCTGCCATCTTTGCGAGAGATTGAAGTGAATCTCTTCTCTGCTTCATTGATCATCTCTTCCTTAAGAAAGTGATAATCAGGGTGGACCTGGAAGTAAGCTTCACCGAGCCTGAGCTCGTAATTGCATACTGCGACGATCTCCTCTTCGGTTTCCCAGATAGCTATCCTGTTCAGACTAGACTCGTCCAGCATAGGATGAAAGTGCATATACTCCCACTCTGGTTCAAGCCAGTTACCATCTTTATTACCCGGCTGGTGATGAGCAATGAGAAAATCGCTTACTCTGTAATAGTCTTCAGGGTAATTGTAATTGCGCAATCTGATACTCATAAGTGTCTCCTTGCAGTTGATCGCGGGATAATGCCTTAAGAATCAATCCCACGAAATCTTACACAAGATTATACATGTAAAAAGATCAGACAGAAAACACAATAGCACATCAGTGCAACATCTCATTCTTCTGATCAGCTATAGAAATACCAAGCTCAAGAATACTACAGTCTTATCTTATGAGTGAAAGATTGGGATGTCATCTTATTTCACTACTGTTGGCGCTATAGATCTCATAGCAAAATACACTCAAGCCTTTCTCATCTGCTGGATTTCTCGTGAATGCTCTTTCGGGGGAACAGACTCTGCAAGACACCAACAAGAAGCAGGGTAGCACATGCACTGAAAAGCAGCCCGGACCAAAGTGCATGTGTCAGAAATGAGCTCTTGACTCTATGCCAGTTGTTTAGTCTGACAGAGACATCTTCTAGCAGAACAGTTCTGCTTCCTTCAAGGTTCTGTATTGTCAGTGCTCCCCTGGACAAATGGTTCTCAAGGAAATCACCGTATATGAACAGTTCAAACGAGTCCCTGGTTTCTTGCAGACGCAACGGCATGCTCTGAGCAGTCCAGTAAATGTTCTGATCAGAAGCGAAAGTCCTTATTGCGTAGACGGCAAATATCGATCCCCAGGTGATCACGCCCATTATACCCATGAAAACTAGCGCATTGAGTCGTCTGTACTTCATACATGTGCCCCTTTCTGCCAGCAAGCGAGAGATGAAATCATATCATGGCTGCCATTAATGCTTTTCACATTCTGCACCTGCAGGTTCCTGCACAGAACGTTTATGAAAGACATCGCATTTCTGCTATCAACTGTGATCAATGCAGCATGCCTTTCTTACAAGAACAAGGTCATCAGAAACAACAATCCTCCAACCACTGCGATCGTGATAGGCCAGACTATTGTTCCTCTGATGCTCCAGGAGCAGAGTCGAGATTCCTCCTTTTCCTGAAGGTAGACAGACTTGTAAAGCTCTATGAGCTCCGGATCATCTGTCAGCTCTGCAATCTGTGCAAGTCTGTCAGAAGGTGGTGCAATAGCCGGGTCCTTTCCACGCTCAGAACTGCATACGATTATCGGACCTATTACGGGCAAAAGAAGCCCCATAAACATGGCTCCCTGCCTTGCAAGATCTACATCTTCTTTCGCATGAGCCATAGCAAGAGCTCGTACTTCTGCTTCACTCATGGAAAACAATGCTAATGAAAACAATACAACCAAAGCTAGAACAAGAAGATTCTTCACTCCTTCTCCCTCCCTCTGGGAACAAACTGGCGAATCATCTACCTCTTGTTTTCAGATATGGTTACAG
>CAZSXB010000005.1:55532-59534 GCA_964611155.1 uncultured Thermotogaceae bacterium | reverse complement strand
GGAAAATGATACTACTGCAGACGACGTAAATAGTCAGCTGGCACACGGCTCAACCTTATCTCCTTCGTTTCTCCTTCTGTGTAATACCAATAATGTGAATCAGCTTCGATTTGATTCGCCGAATCAGTATCTATAAAAGCCTGATAGTCTAAGGAGCGGTTATCACAACTCGAAATCCTACTCGTCTTCCGGGTGGCGTTGGGGTGATCAAGCCAAAGCGATTCGCAGTTCTCACGAAAGATGCATTGCTTCGCCAGCTACCACCACGCATCATGCGAAGTTCCCCGTCGCTGATGTAAGGGTTCATTTTCGGACCTTCAGTATAGTCTACATAAAAGTCTGAGCACCATTCCCAGATGTTGCCTGCCATGTCGAATATTCCCAGTTCATTGGGTTCTTTTCTTCCCACTGGATGGGTCATACTTGATGAATTAGCGGCATACCAGGCAACGCTTGAAACTGCGTTGCTTCCTGGGTATTTAAATCCCTGGCTCGAGCTGCCCCCTCTTGCGGCATACTCCCACTCAGCCTCTGTTGGAAGTCTGTAACCCACGACCACGGTCACATCAGAAGTCACTCTCCCATGTGCGTCCAGCAACTGACCTTCATCCACTTCTCCACTCAGCCTGTATGCCACAGGAAGGCCTTCACGCTCACTCAGCCAGTTGCAATAGGCAATGGCATCCCACCAGCTTACGTTTATGGCAGGTCTATCATCTCTACCCCAATCTTGATCAGAGACCCTTCTTCTCAGAGTGTCATCGGAAAATCTGTCATACTCGGAAAATGTAATGGGATACTTTGCTATGAAGAAGTCGTATGAAAGAGTTACCTGATGCTGCGGTCTGCATCCCCACCAGAGATCCCCGAATTCATCTCCCATGAGAAATGTGCCCCCTTCGACGAGCACCATAGAAGGAGCTGAACTCGCCGTTCTTGCAATCCGAAACCCGGTATCTGTGTATCTACCTGCGGGACTTTCTGCAGAACGCTTTGACACTCTCAGATAAATGTCATAGCTGCGGTGGCTCCCTCCTCGTAGCACACGACTTGAACCTTCAGAAGCAAAGGGATTAATCTCGGGATCGCTGCCGTAAGAAGAATAGTAGTCGGAACACCATTCCCAGACATTCCCAGCCATGTCATACAGACCAAGTTCGTTCGGCTTTCTCGATCCAACCTCATGGGTTCTGTTCCTGTTGTCTGTAAGCATTTGAGACCAACCTGCCAGAACATAAATCGCGTAAACGGGAGGGTCAGTATCGGGCAACCTTTCCCATATGCCTTCTCTGGCATAATGCATGGTAGCATCGATAAACTCATCCCCTGAGTTTCCGCAGTACCAAGCAACTTCAGCAAAGTGCTCGCTCCCAGGGTAAGCGTATCCTTCGCTGTTGTTGCCACCACGAGCAGCAAACTCCCATTCCGCTTCAGTGGGAAGTCGATATCCTATTACCCTTGCAGGATCAGTTGTCACATTTCCTTGTCCATCGATGAAGTTCCCGTAGCTATCGTAGGCCCTCGGTACCCCGTCTTTGTCGCTCAACCAATTGCAGTAAGCAATTGCATCCCACCATGAGACACCAATGACAGGTCTATCTCCTCTACCCCAATCCCGATCAGCCGGGAGGCTCCTGCCTGTTTCGTCACAAAACCTGTCATAATCGTGAAATGTTGCTTGATACTTGCTCATATAGAAGTCATACGTAAGTGTAACCTGACGTAATGGGAGTTCTGATGGAGAACCTTCACCCCAGGTATCTCCCATCACGAACGTTCCACCTTGCACAAGAATCATCGGAGGAAGTAGATCATCAGGTGGTTGCGAAAAGGTTATCGGCATGCAACACAACAAATACACAACAAACGACATAACGACCAGGTAGCTTCTTTTTCTCACTTCATCACCATCCCGTGCTAACTGTTTGCTCTGGGTTCAGAACCCGCCAGTTCCCCCACCTCCGCCGCCACCACCTGCGCCACCGGAAGATGACGAGCTGTCAGAAGAAGATGCCGCACTACTCAAAGCCGCGAATGATACTGCGGCAGAAACAGATGTTGTGGTGTAGAGATAACGGTGACTTTCTCTCCCCTCCCACATATCTTCAGGGACAATTCTCTTGAAATTCTTCCGCACTTGATCTGCTACTCCAAGAGCGGTTGCGTAGACCAGGTACTCTTCCCATAGCGAAACAGAATCAGGAGGCCGTTCGTTCAACAGGGAATAGTCAGTTATGAACTTCCTGAAGTTCTCCCACTTAAGATAGAATTCTCTGCCATGTCGCGTCCACCTTCCAAAGACATCTCTCTTCTGCAGGGATATTGCAAGGGCTATCGTCCATACACCACCAAAGACTATCGAGCTATGAAGAGCAAGATGGCTTACTTCAGGACGACTGTAGAACAATACAAAGAGCAAGAAAGAGGCAACCATCAATGAAAAAGAGAGGATTCTCGATAAGCGAGTTCCCGTGTTTTCAATCATCTGTGTTTTGGAAGCTTCAGTTTTTACTTTGAGTCTGTACAGATTGTATGCGGAAGCATATGTGCTGGCTTTACGACTGTCTCTGATGACTTGTTTCTTTACATATTCAAAGTTGAAACTGTTATCAGTTGATTGCTGTTTGAGAAGATAAAAGAACTCCTTCTCTGAAATGCTTAGAGCTTCCGGATCCTTTTCTTTGATGATAATTGCGCTTGCTTGACCCTTCTTGTCACCTTCTTCAAAATCAATGTAGTCGAGTCTGTAGAGGTTCATAATCACCGCACCAATACCATCGTTGTCGAGTTTGCTGGTGACGTTTCTCACAATGAAGTTGATAATATCTGGTGAGTCACCAGTAGGTGTTTCCCGCTCGTATTCGGCACTATAGTCGACATGGTGCTGTCTCCCGAAGAAGAAGAAGATCAGGATCGGCAGAAAAATCACTGAAAGCCCCAGTACGATGGGAAGTACCCATTTCCCCATCAAGGCATTTCTTGATATTGTTTGCTCTGCCTTCTCAATATCGGCCCTTGTAAAGCTGCTCATCCTTATGTTCGATGAGTCCATGAAATCAAGAGCACTACTGTCAATCACAGCTCTGAATTCAGCAAAGGTTTGAGGAGGATGGTTCTTAAGCTCCATAGTGAATGTGTTTCCATTTCGCAATACTTCTGCAGGAGGGTGAGTGAACAAATCAGATACGTCGAAACTGTCTGGGAAACGTACCACTGCAGACAACTCTGGAACCCATGATACGGTATCTTCTCCCCAGATTTTTCTGAAGAGCTGAAGAACATCTGCACCAGCTTCAACAGCACCATAGACTGTATAGGAGAACGTCACCGTTACGGTGTCTTCACCTGGTTGGGGTGAAACCGGATCTGAATCTAACGGTACGAACCAGACGCGAATGTCAGCATAAGTATCTGTTCCTCGTTCAACGAGATGTCGCACAGACAGCCCATCGGCCTCAATTTGAAACTCGCTGTACCTGCTTCCAATGCTATCCGGGGGAATTTCGCGAAATACCCCCCTATAAGGTCTCACGAATCTGTATGAGAAATGCTCACTCACATCAAGAGAACCATCTTCATTCAATGTCATATACACGTGAGCTCTTTCTACTTCAGCAATGGTCTTTCCCCTGTTCAGGAATGTGTTGGCAGGACTCAACAGGATTATCAGAAGCCAAAGCCCAATGCCGATCAGAATACCTTTGATTGCCTGACGGACAACTCGTTTTCTCATTAGAACTCCCCCATCCAGTGCTAAACACGATTTTCGCAATAACTCAGAGTCGTTCCAAGAAAGTAACTGAAAGGGCATCAGGAGTTTGATTGAGTGAAGAGACCAGAGAGGTTATGAAGAAATTATACGCGAGTTAACACCGAAATGATCCTTTTGTGAAGACTTGCGGGAGCCCTTACTGAGAGTCTTATCGATTGGACGGCAATCAAAAACACTTCGTTTTCTTCTGCTTCGTGTTGTCTCGCGTTTCAATCCTAAGCTCTTTCAGC
>CAZSXB010000005.1:46494-55432 GCA_964611155.1 uncultured Thermotogaceae bacterium | reverse complement strand
GGTGGACAGCCCAGAACATCCAGGAGTTCTTCTCGAGTTAGCCCATTGAGATCAACAGCATCCCATCCAGGATTGGGTTTCATCTCATCTGGCTGGTAGTTCCAGCAATCATTATTGCTGGTGCTCTTTGCAGAATCTTTGTAAGAGGGTAACCGGCTCACAATAGATCCATGGCCTTCTGTTTCTGCAGAGATGAATATCACTATGAGAACAAGCAGTCCAGCGAAGGCACCTCTGAGTGTTATCTTATCAATCATTTTTGATCCCTCCATGAGAATCAGTGGTTGTGAGGAAAGTACCCTCTTTGACAAGCTTCTTCAGTCAGTTTTCTGCTGCAACACTTCGAGAGAACACTTTCGTTTGTTATCGCTGCAAGAGATTAAGACTCCAGGTGCACTGGCATCAGCGTTCAGGTTCTCTTGCCATTTCCCACATGGGAACGTCAATCATCGGTAGAATCAGCTTCTTTATCACTGTAAACCCAAAGTGCTCATACAGACTCACATTGTCCTCGATTTCTGTTTCCAGGTAGATCGGAGCCCCCATCTCGTTGCTCTTTCTGATCAGAAACCTCAGCATCATTCCGCCAAATCCTTTTCCTTGAAAGCTTTTGGAAACGCCCAATATCTGAAGGTAGATTGATAGTCTATTGTCAATGTAGCGTCTTCGGTCTATGAGAATCTGCCTGAAGACGATCTGCATTCTGCGCCCCATCCTGACACCCATTCTCAACCCTGGCCAAAGTGCTCCACTACGAAAGATTCTCCACAATGTCATGTCTGCAGCGCCCCGACACCCAGGCAATGATACCCTCTAATGCACTGGATGGTGCGCATACCTCTCCATAATGCAGGCAGTAACGTGTCGGGGCCTCAAAGAGAAAGATTCGCTTTGAACGAGAACTGCCTCGCATAACTCTATCCCATAAAGGATCGTCGTCAAAAGCGTCGGCCAATACCTTTGCAGCACTTTTTGAGTCTCTTTTGGTAAGACGATAGAGGTCGTGAAGTCCAGATCCCATATGCAATCACCTCATCACTCGATTTGCCGATATACCAGTCTTGAAGACGCTCTCAATAAGCCGCATGGAGTATCATAATATCAGGTGGGCAATTGGAGTGGATTTTAGTTCTTTAAGTGCTTCGATACAGAGAAGATGCTCGCAATAGCGACAATAAGGATTATGCCAAACATAACAACAAATACCCATTCGCTTCGCTGTGCGTAATAGCCTGGACTGTTTATCACTGTGTACACTAGCATTCCCGCCGCCACAAGAAACGTCTTCTTAGCTCGCTGGCAGCTCTTCAGCAGGCCGATACCTGCAACAAAAAGAAGTACTGCAGTAGCGAATTCCGCAACCAGGTGGAAGTAGATACTCAGAGGTTCCGTCTCCAGCTCTGGAACCTGTCCACTGGTAAGGAAGAACACCCACATCATCACCATCATTAGACCGACAACAATCCCGAACCATCCTGAGAACTTCACAGATGACCCTCCCCTTAGAAGAGATGACAGACTCCGAAATCATTACTAAAGCACCACGACAAACATACAACGCTCTTCTTAACCATGGTTAATGTAGTCACGCCAATACATGGTTAGTGTAGGCGCACTATGGCTAAAGAATATTATGACAAAAGCAGAAGCGAGTCAAGGCTACGGAAGACATGATAGGATTACAGAATCTGCACAGCTGACAGATCGAGAGGAGCAGTACGATGACCCACACAGTCAAAAGATACCCGAACTCCAGGGTTGCAACGTTTGATGTAGGGAAGATTGGGAAGAGAAAGCATCATATTGCCGGGCTTGTAGAAGCTGATGTCACTCTCGCAAGGAAAAGGATTCGTGATTCCATTAAGTCTGGCGAGAAGATCAGTTTCACCTCATGGATAGTAAAAGTGATAAGCGACAGTATAGCAGAAAACAGATCGGTACAGGCAATTAACTACGGAAGAGGAAAGCAGGTAGTCTTTGATGATGTCGATATTTCGGTTCCGATCGAAAGAGAGGTAAGGGGGATTAAGGTTCCCCTTGTAGGTGTAATAAGAAGCTCAGATAAGAAGTCGATAGCAGACATACACTATGAGATTGAAGCGATGAAAGGCCGAAACGTTAGTAGTGAAGATGATTATGTTCTTTCACAAGAAAACTCGCGAAAGCTGAACAGGATATTCTTTGGTTTGCCACAGTGGGTTCGATTGATTGTCTGGAGGATTTTGCTGAGGAATCCGTTTTCCATCAGAAAGTACATCGGTACAGCCATGGTTACAAATGTGGGAATGTCAGGCAATCATTCAGGATGGATCATACCCAGGAGCATTCACAACCTGTGTATTGGAGTTGGATCTGTTTGTAAGAAACCGTGGGCATTTAATGGGAAACTTGAGATAAGGAGCATCCTCAATTTGACAATTCTCGTAGACCATGATGTTGTCGATGGATTGCCCGCAGCGAAGTTCACTTTGACTCTTATTAAGAACATCGAAAAGGCATATGGGTTACGCTAGCGCGAATCGTCTGTAAGACAGCCCAGGTTCCGCTGGCCACAAAGCTATGGAGACTTCACTCGTCTTTAGCTCTCATTGTCTTCATCATTGCTTTCAATTATTGTCCCCAGGTCTTCCCATCCGAAGAGATGCAAATAGGGCAGCATTGCATTACCCAGCCCTCTGACATCAAAGACCTCCCTGCCAATCCCAAGATCTTCTGCAAGAAAACGCACTTCAAATCGTTCGGCACCAAGCAATCTTGACACGAACTCCTTGGGATCTTCTTCTAACCTCGGAAAGAAAAGGCTCTCTCGGCTTAATGACCTGTACCAGATGCTTTGCTCTTCTTCCTCATCGTTGAATTTGTAGGCAATATGCCCGGTTTCTCCCAAATCCTTGTTCCAGGCTATGAAGACATCTACATTTTTGTCCAACAAGCGAATGTAAAGGGCTTTGATATCCTGACGTTCCATGTCAGGTGAAAGTAGTTCATGTGTTCTCTTGGAATGAAGAACGAACTGAAGGGTTATCATCTCACCTGTAGAAGGATCGTAGTCTTCAAGAACTTGCCAGAAACCGGTGGACTCATCATACAAGAGGATTTCTGCTAGAGATGCCCCGATTAGAGCAGAAGACAGGAGTATCATCAAGCATATGAGAGGACAAGCTGACCTCTCCATTTTCACACCCCCTATGCACACTGGATGAAAGATGACTCACAAGTTAGTCTGTACCTGCAGTGTGATGATAGAACTAAGACCTCAACCGTACTTCTACCCTACCACAAGCTGTATGTTCTCCGTGAGGACCCTGGCGATGAAGGATCGCGGACCGCAACTCTTTGCCCGAGCAAGACCGAAGAATGACGGAAATTCTTAGGTGGTTCTGATGATCTTCGCACACGTGAAGGAGTAATAAGTGAGATATGAGTCCTTGGTACAGCTTTTCGTATCGGTCAAAGCAGTCGTGACGATTTCGCCAACCTCTATGTGCCAAATGGATTAATGAACAGGAAGTTCACTATCAGATTTGACAGAAGTGGTTACCAGTCACAGGATTGCATGAACGATTCTGTGAAGAGCCTTCCTATATGATTATGGGACTCAGCTTTCTCTTGCCTTTGCTTTGATCATCTTCAGAATTGCTCTGCTTATCAGGCTGTGACCGCGACCTCCCAACTGGTTTGCCGTACCAGTGAAATAGACATCATTCGGCACGTTATACCAGGCAAAAGCAGATGTTTGACCCCAAAAACCCAGAGTCTCCCCGATGGGATAGAAAGGCTTCATGAAAAATGGCAGATAGAACTTCTCAAGTCCGATTCCATATTGGAACAATCCAGGACCGAAGACAAGATTCCAATGCTTAAGGTTGTTGATGTCCTCTGCAGGGAAGAACTCGCCAGCAAAGAAAGCCTTAAGAAACCGCATAACTTCTTCCGCAGTTGAGACAATACCCCCTTCTACAGTGACAGAGGCCATGTACTTGGGAAGATGGACAGGTCTTGTCTTGTAGTACAATTGTGCTGGTGTTTTGTCGTTCTCATCCTTGAAGCAGTAGGTGTTCTGCAGTCCAAGCCTGTCAAAGATAAATTCCTTGAAGACTACATCAATAGGCTTTTCAGTGATCTTCTCAATAATCGCACCCATCAGCTCGTAATTCGTGTCGGAATAAAGAGCTTTGCCTTTCTGTCCGGGACGAAAACGTGGCTTGATATTCCGCACTGTCTCCAGAATACGTTCAAGCGGCCATGCTTCGTCTTTTCCTTCAAGCAACTCGGTGGCAGCCTTTTTGCCTGACTCAGTCTTTCCAAAGAAGTAGTCAGGAATGCCTGAGGTGTTTGAAATCAGGTGCTTGATTGTGATCTCCTCAGTATAATCGACACCGTCAAGCACGTGCAATCTCGAAAGCATATCTTGTGGGAAATAGTTGACTATCTTGTCATCAAGACTCAATCGTTTCTGATCTTTTAGCATCATGACCACTGCTGTAACGTAGAGCTTTGTGACGCTTGCGATGAAATAGCGGTCATCGCTTTTCATGTCTCCAGCAGCAGCCTTCAATACCAGTGTGCCATCTCCATTCTCCACCCTGATAACTGCGCTGTGAATCTTCTTGCAATCAATCATGCCGGTTACAAGATCTTTCACAAATGTTTCATCGAGTGTTTTCTTCATAATGAACTCCAGGTCATGGGACTCCAATCCCGAGGTCTTTTGTCTTCACATGGGATATTATCACGACAGCTTTTGGCGAGCAACCTGTCAGAACTGCAGCAAGATAGAAACTCTGTGGTTTCCCGGGTGCGCAATTGAGTTACTATGGATACAGCTATATCACAGCTCTACAAAAGGGACTGTTAAGCGATAAGAACTCTTAATGAATATGATCAGGAGGCTGAGAGAATTCTGTGATATTATTGTTTATCACGTTCAGCAAAGCTTTACGAGGTTTACTCATTTCTGTGGTCTCCAGAGATTGCTAAACTGCTTATGGAAGACCGCTTTGTTGTCTTTCTTTCTACAGTCTTTATTGATGCATAAGGGGGGTTACCAGTTCGTTTCTTCTAAGAGGGGGTGGAATCGGAAACATTGCTTCCTGCTAGATCGAAATGACTGGGCTTAGAATCACTTCTCAGTCATGCGCTTCATGGAAATTGTGCTGGAAGAGCCGTTTTTCGGTATCAGTAGCTTCTCTATACAAAGAAGTATCACACTACAATTTGGAGGTGTAAAGATCGTGAAAAGGGAACTAACTCTCATCAAGGCTCTGTTGTTTGGCGCTTTCTTTCTTATCCTTGGAGTAACCCAGCTGTTTGCGTTTGAAATGGTTCTTGGCAAGACCGAGGTCTATCTTGACGGGGCGAGAGAAAACGTGCGAAGTAGAGAGACAAACCTGGGTAACCTCATTTGTGATAGTCTTGTCTGGATTTCGGGTGCTAAAATCGCCATCACTAATGGCGGCGGCATTCGAGAAAGCGTTGAGCCGGGCGATATTACTCTTGAGGCTGTACTCTCGATTCACCCATTCAGCAACGAAGTGGTTACAATCGAACTCACTGGCGCGGAAATTGTTGCAGCGTTGGAACATGGCGTTTCAACGTACCCCGGATGGGGCGGCTTCCCACATGTCAGCGGGATCAAGTATTCATTCACTCCTGATAGACCCGCTGGTCAGAGGATACTTGAAGTACTCTACGAAGGTAAGCCCATAGATCTTGAGGCCACATTCGTTGTAGTCACGAATGGCTTCCTGGCGGCAGGTGGAGACGCCTTTGAGATGTTGAATAAAGAAATAGTCGATAGCTTCGGTCCGATGGAAGAAGTCCTGATTAACTTCATAAGAGAGAAAGAAGTTGTGGCACCTGAAGTGGAAGGGCGTATCACTATCTTCAGAATCGAAACCTTTGGGGACGACAGCTGATAGGAAGAAATAGAAAGAGGACCAAAAAAGCCCGCTGCGAGTTTTCCTCAGGAGCGGGCTTTTCGTACTTTGCAGTCAGAAGGTTGTCCAGACCATTAGAATCGAAGTGAGTATGAAGGAGGTTCTTGCTATGCTTATCAGAAAGGAAGCATTCAGGCTTCTTAGTGTCGTGGTACTCTTTGCAATTCTGTTGCTCCCCGTTATTGGAAGTGCTTCTGATACTCCGATCCGCATAGGCTCAAGTCTTCAACTGTTTGTTGACGAGTTCATAATCGAGGAGTTCAGAGGAGGAGCACATCTCAGACTGCACCATCCTGTGGCTCAGGAGATCGTTTTCACAACTTCTGATTTCCCCTGGGAAGGCAGTTCTACTGCATACGGTACTGTTTTCCAGGATGGAGATCTCTACAGGATGTACTACCGCACCAGTACCTTTGATATGAGCTTCAATGTTTATCCACGAATACACAGCGGTCCATCGGTTTATGCTTACGCCGAAAGCACAGATGGCATAAACTGGACCAAACCAAACCTGGGCCTTGTCAAATTCGATGACATAGAAGAGACAAATATCTTTTGGCGGGGACCTCAATTCGCTCCCTTTAAAGACACTAATCCCGATGCCCCGCCTGAAGCACAGTACAAAGCAATGGCGGATTCACCGATGTTCGCCTACCAGTCTCCAGACGGAGTAACCTGGGAAAAAATGCAGGAAGAACCGGTTATTACTCAAGGAGAGTTTGGTTCTCTGAATATCGCATTCTGGGATTCTGCCAGCGGTGTATACCGAGCATACTGGCGGGACCGTCATCTGATGATTCGAACGATTTCTACGGCGACTTCCGAGGACTTCATAAACTGGACCGAGCCGCAGAGGTTAGTCTTTCATTCTCCGGACGGCGAACCTGCTCCGAACTTCCATCTGTACAAACAGGGCATTTTGCCATACTACAGAAATCCCCAGATCTTAATCGGTTTTCCTGATGTGTATATAGATCAGGAATGGCCAGAAGCAATGGCTCTTGATGTTAATCCGGGATATGCCATGAACGATCCCGCTTACAATCCGCAACACAAAGAATGGCTGAAGATGAGAATGCACCGAAGCGCTGCAGCGATCCGCAATCCCCTCTTCATGAGTAGCAGAGACGGTGTGAACTTCTACAGATGGAACGAGGCATTCCTGAGGCCAGGTCCTGAACAGAGAGCAGGATGGGGATATTACGGTTCGGGAGCTTTCTGGGGTATCGTGGAAACGCAGTCTCAATCTGTCCCAGACTACCGCGAACTTTCCATCTATACCGTTGAAAGCTCTGGATTTGGTAGCCTTGCGAACATCCGCCGCCACACGATAAGAATAGATGGATTCGTCTCCGCATACGCCCCATATCGTGGGGGGGAGATCATAACCAAACCTCTGATATTTCATGGCAACTACATGGTTATCAACTTCGCTACTTCAGCGCAGGGAAGCATTCAGATTGAGATACTTGACGAAAGGGGCCAGCCGATTCCTGGCCTCGAATTAGTGTACTCCCCACTCATAAGAGGTGATCATCTCGAGCGCACAGTCACCTGGAGAGATCCTGAGGGTGGTAAAGAACGCACCAGTGATCTCAGTCATCTTGCTGGCAGACCAATTCGCCTGCGATTTGTTCTGAAGGATGCTGATCTTTATTCATTCAGGTTTGTGACAAGATAGACGATATTGTTATCCATTGACATTGGTCTCACGATAAGGAGACTTTATGTGCAGACTCGAACTCTGTTTGAGTCTGCTTTATGTTTGAATGAGTGAGTAGCTTTCAGGTTGGTCAGATGCATTCAGAATTGTCAGGTCAAGAGATTTTTGTGATTCCAGCTACAGCTCGACAGCAGACACTCCATAAATGCGCTACCCTGAATATACTAATGTGGTAGTATCTATGTAAACAGCTTCAATTAAGACTTTTAGCTGGCACATTTTGTGGTATCACAAACCTGTTTATTGCATGGATCATTATATTATGATACGGATGGGGGTGTAACTATGAAAAAGAATACTCGACTTATTCTTACTCTGGCAGTTGTTGCTGTCGCATTTGTTGTGGTTCTGGTAGTCGTCCTGAATACCAGGCGACATACTGTGACTTTTCAAGACTACGATGGCAGAGTGATTGTTGAGGAAACTGTTAAACACGGAGAAACGGCTACGAGCCCGCGCGATCCAATACGGGAAGGCTATGATTTTGTGGGCTGGGACAAAGAGCTAACGAATATCACTTCAGATCTTGTAATCACGGCGCAGTATACGATCAGAAGCTACACTGTCGTCTTTGAGGATTATGACGGCACACGGATAAAGGTGGAAACAGTTGCACATGGGGCCGCTGTACCTTCCCCAGCAACGCCTTCAAGAGAAGGATACAACTTCATTGGTTGGGATACTGACCTGTCGAACGTCACATCAGACGTGAATGTCCGAGCACTGTATGATATTAAAACCCATACTGTGAGATTTGTAGACTACGATGGTACTGAATTGAAGCTGGAGACCGTTGAGCACGGAAGTGCTGCTACTGCCCCAGAAGATCCGGAGATACCCGGACATGAATTCGCTGGGTGGAGCCTGGATTTCTCTGATGTGACAATGGATATGGAAATCAAAGCTCAGTATGAAATCAAAAGGCACTCCGTTGTCTTCGTGGATCATGATGGAGTTGAATTGAAGACTGAATCAGTTGGTTATGGAAGGTCCGCTACTGCTCCGCGTGTTCCCACAAGAGAAGGCTTCGATTTTGTTGGATGGGATGAAGATTTCTCAAGCGTTACCTCAGATCTCCATGTAACAGCGCAATACAGACCGAGAACTTACTCAGTTCATTTCAAAGATCATGATGAAACAGATCTTGAAGTTCGGAAAGCTGGACATGGTGACGATGTAAGCGCTCCAGAAATCCCAGAAAGGGAAGGTTATAGATTCCTGGGCTGGGACAAGGATTTCACGAACATAACTTCGGATCTCGTGGTGACTGCACAGT
>CAZSXB010000005.1:13108-46394 GCA_964611155.1 uncultured Thermotogaceae bacterium | reverse complement strand
ATATTCAGTTGTCTTTGAAGACTATGATGGTACCAAACTCAAAACTGAGACAGTTGAACATGGTAAGGCTGCCACTGCACCAGAATCACCCGAGAGAGAAGGGTACAGTTTCGTTGGCTGGGATACTGACTTCTCAAGCGTTAGCTCAGATATTTCGGTTGAGGCCCTGTATACACCAGCAATGTATTCTGTTGTCTTTGTGGATCATGACGGAACAGAACTGGAGATACAGACTGTCGGTCATGGTGAAACCGCGACCGCACCAGAGTCACCCGAAAGAGAAGGATACAACTTTCTTGGCTGGGACGCAGATTTCTCCTTTGTGACTTCTGATACTGTTGTCAGGGCCGAGTATGAGATAGTCGAGTATACTGTGTTCTTTGAGGACTTCGACGGCAGGGGACTGAAGCTCGCTGTTGTTGGGCATGGTCAACCGGCAACACCACCTGCTCCACCGGAGAGGACAGGTTTTGAGTTCATCGGCTGGGACACAGACTTCTCAGTAGTGACGTCTCATATGGTTGTTACTGCCCAGTATGAGGCGATTGAACCCTGAGCTCTCTATCAGCATGGGAATTGGAGCGATTCGCTACAGTTCCTGGTGTTCGGTTCTACGGATGATCTCATTCTGTAATTCTGTACCGCAGTCAACGAAATAGTCGCTGTAGCCAGCAACTCGGACGATCAAGTCACGGTGCTTTTCCGGGTGAGCCTGAGCCTCTTTTAGAACATCAGCACCTACAACGTTGAATTGAATGTGATGCCCATCCAGGCAGAAATAGGACCGCACAAGATGGGCAAGCTTTCTTAGGTCGTCATCGCTGGAAAGAAGCTGGGGTGTGAACTTCTGGTTCAGAAGCGTTCCTCCAGTGCGAATGTGATCCATTTTGCCTACTGACTTTATTACCGCTGTGGGTCCGTGTCTGTCTGCTCCCTGAACAGGAGATACCCCCTCTGAAATCGGTTCTCCGGACTTTCTCCCATCAGGTGTTGCTCCCAGGACCTTGCCGAAATAGATATGTGCCGTAGTTGGTAACATGTTTATCCGATATGTGCCACCTCTGGGTGTTGGTCTTCCGTCAACAGCATCAAAATAGGCCTCGAACACCCTCTGCATAAGAGAATCGGCATAGTCGTTGTCATTGCCGTATTTTGGGGTCTTGTTCAGAAAAACACTTCTCAAGATTTCCTGATCTTCGTAATTCCTGTCGAGTGTAGTTACAAGATCTTTGAGGGTGAGCTTCTTCTTTTCAAAAACGTTATACTTGATTGATGCCAGGCTGTCCGTAATAGTTCCTGTTCCAACCCCCTGGATGTAGTTGGTGTTGTATCTTGCGCCGCCGGCATGATAATCCTTCCCACGAGAAATACAGTCATCGATCAGGATTGAGAGAAATGGCGCGGGAAGACGAACCATGTAGAGTTTTTCGATTACGTTGCTTCCCTGTATCTTGACATCAATGAAGTATCTGATCTGTCTCTCATAAGCTTCGAAGAGCTTGTCAAACGTGTCGAAGGATTCCAGCGTCCCCGTTTCGAGGCCGATCTTCTTGCCTGTTTTGGGATCGATTCCATTGTGAAGCGTTATTTCGAAGATCTTGGGCAGGTTGAAGTACCCGGTGAGTATATACGCCTCGCGACCAAAAGCACCTGCTTCAACACAACCACTTGCTCCACCCTCCCTTGCATCCTGAACCGTTTTCCCCTGGCGCACGAGTTCCTTAACAATGGCATCGCTGTTGAAAATCGACGGTTGCCCAAAGCCAGTCCTGACAATCCGCAGTGCTCGCAGGAGAAATGACTCAGGCGTCTTTGAACTGATCTGAACCATCGAACTGGGTTGGAGAATTCTCATTTCTTCTATCACGTCGAGGATTAAGAAGGAGAGATCGTTTACACCATTGATTCCATCGCGTCTGAGTCCGCCCACATTGATGAGAGCAAAATCAGTATAAGTACCACTTTCTTCGGCAGTGACACCAACTTTTGGAGGAGCCGGCTGGTTGTTGAACTTCACCCAAAACGCCTGTAGTAGCTCCTGTGCCGTTTCCCTGGTAAGCGACCCTTCTTCTAACCCTTTCACATAGAAGGGCCAGAGGTGTTGATCGAGTCTTCCAGGATTGAAGGCATCCCACGTGTTATATTCAGTAATAACTCCAAGATGCACGAACCAGTAAGCTTGCAAGGCTTCGTAGAAATCTCCTGGAGCCTCTGCTGGTACACGATAACAGATCTCAGCTATTCGAAGTAGTTCTGATCGACGTTGAGGATTTCCTTCATTTTGTGCCATTCTCTTTGCCGTATCCGAGTGCCGCCTTGCGAAGGTGATAATCGCATCAGCACAGATAGACATTGCTCGTAATTGCTCTTTCTTGCTGAAGGCCTCGGGATCATTGTAATAATCAAGATCAGCAATAGCCCTGGAGATCTCATCCTTTAGCGCTAGCATGCCTTTGCGGTATATCGTGCCTCCGTTTACCGTATGACCCGGTGCACGTTGTTCCATGAACTCAGTGAAAACTCCAGCATCGTATGCGTCTTTCCATTCACGGGTCATTTCTGAGAAGATTTGATCACGCATTGACCTCCCCTGCCAGAATGGAATAACATGCTCTGAGTATTGCCTTTTCGTTTCTTCGCTAACTCTGAAGGAAGTCTTTGGACGGGAATTGAGTGTTTCCAGGTCTGAAACACTATGGCATGTCACTTCTGGATACGTGGGGGTGGCTTTTGGAGAAGGACCTCTCTCACCTACAATGAGCTCTTCATCGTTTATGCAGATTTCCTTGTTTTCCATGATGTGCTTAAATGCCAGGGCTCTCTGCATCACAGGAGAGACTCCTCTTGCTGCCGGACTCGAATAGAATTCTGTAACCAGCCTGGCACGTTCCGAACTGATTGTAGCCTCCGTCTGTAGAGATTGTGCTCTTAGTTTACGGATCCTCTCCCTCATACGATCACCCTCCGACTTTCGCCTCAAATCCATAATCACGGAATATCTTCAGGACCATACTCAGCTTCTCTTCTGAAGGAATCTCAATCCCTCGAGATCTGATGGTTCTACCCAGCCTTCTTGCTTTTTCTTCCCCGCCTCTATGGTACGGCAGTATGTTCACATATCTTATGTTTTCTAAAGTTGCAAGAAACTCAGCTTTATTACGAATCTCATGATCATTATCGTTTATCCCGGGGATCAACGGTATTCTGATGACAAGATCAAGTCCCGAGTTTGCTGCCCACTTCAGGTTTTTGATTATTAGCTCGTTGGAGACTCCTGTAACCTCTCTATGCTTCTCGTCATCCATCAGTTTCAAATCATACAGAATTATGTCTGACTCCAGGGCAACTCGATGAAACAGATCTTCAGGTGCATAGCCAGACGTATCAAGGGCTGAATGAATCGAGCTATTTCGCAATTCTCTCAGTAGACAGATAGCAAATTCATGTTGAAGAACTGGTTCCCCTCCTGTGAGGGTTACACCTCCACCAGACTGGTCATGAAAGATCCTGTCTCTTTCAATTTCGCCGAGAAGGGCATTGAGATTCACCTGTCTTCCTGCCAGCTGCAGGGCATCGTAGGGACAGCCTTCCACGCACAGTCCGCAGCCGTTGCAGAGCTCCCTGGCTATAGTCAAAGCTTTCGAGTCATCTTTTCTCAAAGCACCATTTGGGCATGCATTCAGGCACGCGTAGCATCTGCCACAGATACCGGGTCTGTAAAGGATCTCAGGAAACCGCTCTATCCCTTCAGGATTATGACACCACAAACAATTCAGTGGACAACCCTTAAAGAAGACCGCTGTCCTTATCCCTGGTCCATCATGCACTGCGTAGCGCTTGACATCAAATATGAGAGCATTCATTCTGTTATTCGCTTCTTTCATGCTGGTAAATATATCACGCTAAAGTAACACCTTCAAGCAGCACAAGTTTTCTGCTTCCTCACAATCAGAGTCACATATCTGACAATGAGTCAGACTGAAACGGCTGTTTCTGCACTACTAGAACGGAGGACTATAGGTGTGTCCAAACCCCAGGTTCCAGCCCCAACTGAATGTTACAGGGTTGATGGCAAGATCAAGTCTCACTGGAACTCCCAGTGGGGTATAGAAAGCAACTCCTAAGCCGATGTTGATCAGGAGAGCATCAATACCGGGTATAGAACCGCTTTTCCAGAGCCATCCACCATCAATGAAGACAATAGGAGCGAGCATATCCCCCAATGACAGATGATACTCAACGGTTCCAAGTGCATACGCCTTTGTCAGGTGCCAGGGATTCTCTCCTCTCAGAGGAAGCATACTGAATCCGCCAGTGATGAAGCGATGATTTACTGGCGTGGAGTCAGAGGTGTACCCCGCACGGGTCAGTCCAATTACGGGGCCGTACTGTCCGAAAAGCACACCCTGTACCTGCCAGAAGAACGGTTCATCCCGCAGCGAGAACCCCACGGTTGAAGAAAGAGAACCGCTAAACATGTCACTGAAGTAGATTCCCAGGCTCGGACTGATATAGTCATACTTCTCACTATCGAGTTCATATGAGTGATACTGAATTCGAGTCGTCTGCCTCAGTGAATCGCTCCACCAGTATCTGTAACTACCTTCAAGAGACCAGCCACTACTCTCATAATCGGTGTTCGAGAAGACGCGATCACTCCGATAGTACCGGCCACCAAGTGCAAACGTACCGGGCCCCAGCGGAGAAGTTACCGAGCCTCCGTAGGAGTAGTTGTGTCCCCAGACGATGTTCAGGTTAAGATTCTGTCCAGTACCAAGAGGATTGAAGATAGTGGGAGTGAACTGACTGAAGATTAACCCTACGCCGGTCGTAAATGCAAACTCAGCCGGGTCCTTATACAAAACACTCGGATCACCAATACGAACCAATACTCTGCACTCGCCATCTGAGAGAGGTTCAGTGATTATGCGCATCGGTTCATATGCAAAGATGTTGAGCGTCGTAAAGCGCCTGATAGTCCATTCACGGAAATCATCTTTCCAGACATCACCTTCCTTGAAAGGTAACTGACCTCTGATAACTCGTTCAGACGTTCGGGTGTTCCCAACAACAACAATCTCGCGGATTATAAGTCCTTCTTGAGCAGAAAGCGTCATTGAACTGGTGAAGACCACCAGGAGCAGGATCAACGCAAGGATCGATTTCCTCATGAAAAGCTCACCACCCGGTTATGGGATATGGTTACGAGAAGAAACGGTTTTCTAAAGGAGACAGATCTCATATTCATTGCCTCCCTACCTGACCAGCATCATCGACATAGAGAGGAAACTGAAGCCCTTGAGTAGCTGTCTGTCTGAAACCAGTCAACTCTCCAGGCATGTCTTCTATTTCTACCTCTAAAGACGACTTGTATAATCTTAGTGCTTCATCTCTTTTTCCCCACGTGTCCAGAATAACCGCACTCCACACTTTTGCAAGAAACAGGTAGAATGGTTCATTGTGCGTCTCCAACTCGAGGTATTCTTGAAGGTATTCGAAAGCCTCGTCAAGATTGCCCAGATGAATGTTCATCCGCCCAGCCCAGTAAAGTGGCATCTCTGCATCGGGATGACGGGAAAGAACATCTTCAAGCATCTCGAGAGCTTCCTCGAATTCCCCCAGGTACCTCAGGTATATTGCATCAAAAACAGAGAACCAGTCCTCATAGAAGCCCTCCTGGGGGGTCGGAGGAAGAACTCCAATAGGTGGTTGAGGCAGTCCTGTTTGCCATATCGCGTGAGCATCGAAGCCAATGAACGCCCCATCTGCAGCATATGGTGCACGGGCTTCGATATCACCCAGCCGCCCCAGCCAGACCTGGCTTTTTCCTGGGACGAATACCATGCTTGCCAGATTGCTATCAGTGTGAATTCCACTGACGAAACCAAGATTGGCACTGCTTCCCGGGTCAAACCTGTCTCTCATGAAGTCACGAGCAAGACTGACATCGATCTTCCCCCAGTTTCCATTGATTAGCTCTTCAAAGCGCTGGTCGCGTAATGCTGACGCCATCCAGCCTGTTGCCTGGAATTGCTTCATATAGGGATTCTGAAACTGATTCGTCGAATAGATTGCATTCTCAGCTTCTCTGACCACCATGCGGTAAGCTGTCAGTTCGACTACTACTGCCCTCTCTTTATCGGCAACCATGAGGTTTAGTCCGACTGTTCGAGGTGAGTTCAGGATAATCTCGAGGGCTTCTTCGATAGTACTGCTGTACTGAAGGGCTTTTCGCACTACCAGCATGTACGGGAGCCCGAATATAGTTGTTTCCTGAGGAACAGCGATCGAGTAGTTGGAGGTTATTACGATACCTTCTGAGTTCATGCCGCTCATCGTTCCCACGTGCGATGGGTAATTGTGAACCACAAATGGATGACCCTCATCTGGATTGTAGAATGCCAGGTACTGAAATTGTGCCATAGGGATCATGCCAGAATGGTCCAGGTTACGTCCAAGATAGAGATGACCGTCAGCAGTTGCCTCTCCCCACGCAGCAAAAGCAGAACAGGCCTGACCAGTAAGGGCAAGGTCCTGTGAGGCATTACTCATCATAATGTCGTAAGTACTACTGTCTTCACCGCGTGAGGCGCCCAGTATGAATCCCTTCATTTCCTGAAAATACTCATCTGGAGTGTGTCGCTTGAAAACAGGATAGAATTGAAAGCGTGCGTACAGGTTCCTGAAGAACCAGGCAATTCGCTCAAATCCTTCGGCATGATAGGCCGGATCCAAAGACTGCCACACTTCGAGCATCTTGTCTGGATCATCAACTGAAAGTAGACCGTGCTGTATTCCAATCTCGAGGGGGCTTCCGGATAGATAAAGGACCCTGATTCCATCCTGTTCAACAGCCCATCCCTTTCCTGCCCAGAGGACACCGTCCTTCTCCACAATTTCTGGAACTGAGTATGCACTGATGCTTACAGATATGCAAAGCATCAGGAGTAACATCAAGCCTGACACACAGAGCTTGCTCCTCACGTGGATCCCTCCTTCAATTGACCAACAATTAATCGCTGAAGTCAGAAAAGACGTACTTAGTTGAAGCTTAGCATATCTCTCACAATCAGTAAGCTCAAAGTACAGAAAAAAGAACAAACGATCTCTGTTCCGCAGATTGCGTATCGGTACTATCGCGAAACGACTTCACGGCTACTTAGAAACCGTCTCCACTTTTTCCTCAAAATGCAGTTCAGTGATGACATGAGAAGCGATTGGTTCTTCGCAGACAAAATGCAGGTTATCCGCTCACTGAATAGTTCTTCTCGCAGCTTACCCCTATTCAGTATGAGCAGCGGTTCTTGCAATCCTGAAACCGATTACCACATCACCGTACCAGGCCATGTAACGATGGCGGTAAGCAATACGAACACCCTCTGCTTTCTCCAACCAGCTGCCGCCGCGGAATGCACGTCTGAATCCTCCAGAAGGAAAGAGATTCATATATGGATCTGTCTTGGCTTCTGATGTATACGCTCCAAATAGATCGCTGCACCATTCCCATACGTTTCCGCTCATATCATATATTCCGAGGACATTTGGAAGTTTCTGTCCAACTTCATGGGTTTTTCCAGAAGAGTTCCCGCCATACCATGCTACTTCCTCCACACAATCGCTTCCGGCATACCTGAATGGTGAGCTGTGAGGTCCTCCTCTGGCAGCATATTCCCATTCTGCTTCCGTCGGCAGGCGATAACCCAGAACCTCAGAAGGCGCCATGGTAATTGCTCCGTTTCTATCAATGAAGTTACCAGCATCATCATAGGCCCTGGGCAATCCTTCCTCATCGCTCAGCCAGTTGCAGTAAGCTATTGCATCCCACCAGCTCACGTTTATTACAGGTTTTCTTCCCCTTCCCCAACCTGCATCATCTGCCTCAAACCTGCCAGTTTCTTTACAGAACCTGTCGTATTCGTCGAAAGTCACTTCAAACTTGCCGATATAGAAATCGTAAGTGAACGTCACCTGGTGAACTGGCTGAAACCATTCTCTCAAATCACCGAACTCGTCGCCAATCTGAAAGCTACCACGTTCCACGAAAACCATCGTGGAGAAGACTTCCGAACTGACAGGGTAAGACTCTACCGAACCACTCAACAAAACACCAGTGATAGAAATCATAACAAGAGCGAGAAACAACTTCCTCAACTTATTCACTCCCTTATGCTAGATGATGATCGTAACATCAACAAACATCGAAAAAACCATGAGTGGCTGTCACTCATATGCGTGAGCCAGTTGTCGCCTGAACGATATATTCTAACCCATACAGAGCCATTTGCTCCAATATCGAACACTCAGTTGAAGCCGTATGCTCAGTAGATCAGCTGAGAGTTCACCAGAAAGATGAGTGATGAAGGCAATCGTCAGGTATTCTCTAAGAATGCGGAGGTGAGCGCCGACTCAGAAACCCGGTTCTGCTTGAAGAATGAGATCGGCCAAGACGTTAAGCCTCACAACACGACCCCCGCCCCGGATTACTGTATAACGATACCAGTCGCCACTTTCTGCATATATGTAAGGTTCACCTACAAAAGCTTCACCAAAACGTTTATCCCATATTACTCTCAGGTCTGTTATTCTCCTCTCCGGGTACAGCGGGTCGAAGAGTATTTTCGAAGCGTGGGGTCCTCTCTCTCTACGATCTGCTATCCAGTCCGAAGTTTGATAGTAGACAATCTCTCCTCTTTCGAGATCAATGCTTTTTATCACAGCAGAGTGGTTATACGGTTGGATCCAGCCGTGAAACTGTATTACATCCCCGGGTCTGAGGTTGATTATTTTGTCTTCAATAACCTGCACATTCCAGTCGTTGAAAATCCAACTACCAATGTAAATAGGATCAGTACTGAAACTGTCTACCAGGTCTATCCCGTATGAGAAACCAATACTCCTGAGTATATTGAAGACAAATCCTGAGCAATCTACACCAATCCCTTTGGTGTAAAGGTAGTTGTACACATCTACCTCGTTGAACCCCGGCGTCATCTTGATCTCTACCGGATACATGCGGTCACCCAGATCGATCTCACCCATTTCATCTGAATCGGTGATGAAGCGAATCGACCGGGTAGGAAGGTCAAAGAACACGAGTTTCTTCCCGGGGGATAGAAGCATTTCAATGTACTCTGCGAACTCGGCGGAATTCAACTCTTGCATTATGATTGGCCAAAGTTCTTTCGGTGTCCCTTTTCCTCCCAGAATGAATCGCTGTTCAGGAAACCTCTCGCCCTGCATTCCAAAAGGAATCCGTACCAGTAATTCCTGGCCATTGATTATGACTTCAAGCATATACAGCTCGTAGGTCTGCTCGATGATCCTTTCCAATTTGAGTTCTTCGGCTGTCTTGATCCTCTGAGCAGCGCCCCCAGTGAACTCATCATATGGCATATCTTCAACGAAACCTGTGCAGAAGACAGATGAGTGTGAGAGCAAGATTGTGATCGCCGCAAAAACAAGTGCTAACGATTTTCCCATATCCTCACTCTTTCAAACAATATTGGTTTCTGCCAGCGAACGATATCTGAGACCAAGCAGTCCACTAAGGATTCTCAGATACTTAAGATGTTCAACCCTTTCCGAGCGTCAGTAAAGATACGTTACTCGACCCTGTTCATAAATCCCGTATTCGGAACACCTGTGTTCTGTGCAGTCCTGCTGACAGGCTAAGCTAATCCGAGAGCAGGAACTCGATTCACCGACTCGAAACCGCAGTGATTTCCTACTTCACTATGAAGAATGACGCAACTATCGTAGTCACAACTCCCAATGCCACTAGACCTCCTAATGCCAGAAGACCTGCTGTCATGTATGAGATAGCCTCAATCTCATTGATTCGTCCAGCCTTTTTTTCGTAGTAGTCAGGCATCTGGGGTATACCATTCTTTCCTGTGGGCTGCGCAGCAGCATATTCAACGACTGCATGCCAAACCTTGAGCTCCATACCGTTGCGTTTCACAGTGTATTCATCGGGGTTGGTCAGGTCGATAGGCGTTCCGTCTGCATGTTTGGGAACAAGATCAAGACTCGGAAGTATTCTGCCTACCAGGGGCAGGAAGGAAAGGTTCATGCTGTCAGTCACAAGATGATAGAGCTGTTGATCTCCTCTCCTGATCGGCACATACCCTTTATCTCCTTCCGCGGGCTGCACTCCCTCTCCAGTGTAGAGTTCCGCTCTCGTAACCGCCCTGGTGCTCGGAAGAGGCTGGTTCATGATTGGCACGGTAAAGAGCACCGCATTCTTTGGGTTGTAGTCGAATCTAAGCCCCGAGAATTGCAGGAAATACGTGTTCCCCATTAGTTCTTTCAGCAGCACGGCTACTTCAAGCAATCGCGCCAGCTCGTCACCGGTAAGATACAACGATACTATCGGGTAGCCGGCATATCCATCCTGACCGTGACCCAATCCGATAACTTCGACGATCTCATAAAAAGGGATTATGCCCTCTGAGTGAGGCATAGTACCTGGATACATCGTCCCGCGGATGTTTCCGTTGCCCATAATCGCCACGTCCACGCGCTCACCTGTGACTTCTTCGGTAATCAATCGCATAGCATCAGTAATGAAGTTGCCTACTGGAGATTCCTGCAGTGAAGGGCGATGAGAAATCGGGAAGTCAGACGTTATTACTGGTGCGAGAATATCATCTACGAGTCCATCAGTCATCTCTTTCACAAGATCGTTGAGTATGTTGGTGTACTGCTCAATAAGAATTGCTGTCTCGGTTTGTGGCTGAATCGATCCATCGATAGGAATAAGAAAGGGCGTATCGGCATCGTTGCGTATTCTTATCTCACCGCTGTCTCTGTTGTAGGCCAGTTCAATTCGCCCCAGATACTTGACGAGCGAACCCGCCTGGACGATTATCGTTGTTCCCTCGGTTACAGGTTGGTGTAATGAGCTGTGGCAGTGGCCCCCAACGATCACATCAATGCCTTCCACATCTTTTGCCAGCGCTTTATCCTCATCTACCCCTGAGTGAGTTAGAGCGATTATGATGTCCACCTGGTCCTGCCTGAGCCTTTCAACCATTTTCCGAGCTGTGTCGTGTCGGTCAAGGAAGAGAACGTCCCCCGTATCTGAAGAAACAGATTCAGCATCCTCACCGATCATCCCGAAGAAGCCCACCTTTAATCCATTCTCGAGTTCAATCACCGCTGTCTCTCGAAAGAGGCCTTCTGTTGCCAGCGGATGCTCTTCAGGAGGTAGAGTATTGGAAGCAAGTACCACCATGGTTTCATGCGCTTGAGGATATCCCGCAGCAATAAGGTAGTCCGCAAGTACGTCTGGAGTATAGTCATACTCATGATTACCGATAGTAACAGCATCGTACCCAAGTGACTGCATCACAGCCAGTTCTGCGGCGTATCCTGCAGGGGCCAGCCACCCAAAAGCACTTCCGCCCAGGAAATCCCCTCCATTCAGAAGAAGCACAGGTTCACCAGTCTGTGCCTTCTCTGTCCGGATTTGCTCAATCACTGTTGCGAGGCGAGCAAATCCTCCTATTGTCGGATCGTCAGGATTCAAAGGATCGTGGTCTATCGCCGGAGAATGCGGAATCAGTGCAGAGTGCTCGTCGTTTGTATGAAGAATCGTGAAGTCAATCCAGTTTGAGTTATCTTCAGACGAAACAAGACTGGTGCTAGCTGCGAGAACAAACAGCGCTGTAAAGAACACACAAAGTAAGGTCCTACCGTACCTATATCTTAGAAAGCGTTTGCCATAGTGCATGAATACTACCTCCCTTTCAGTATTTGGACAATCGTCATTAGAAACATTATAGAGGTTGTTTAAAGCTTAAATCAAGGAGCATTATTGTATTTGCTATCTAGGGTTCTCCTCTGGAAAGATCGATTTTCTTGCGCTTGTAGATACCTTCGTATCTTCTCAGATGTTCAGAATGTATCCTTTTGATGCTTCCAGAGAGACCATGATCAGGACTGGTCTCTAGCAGCTCATAATTGACCGCACAGGCGTTCACTGCTTCAGTGTCTCCAACACCTCTGGCAGCAGCAAATGCTGCCCCAAGGGCTGTCAGTTCACTCGTCTGAAGTACTGCTATATCCCTGTTCAGAAGTGATGCCTTGTATTTCATGAGAAGCCCGTTCTGGCTCCCGCCTCCACCTGCGATTATCGGCAATGCTCTGCCAGCGATTCCCTCAAGCTTATCCACAACAGTTTTAGTTGAAGAAGCCAGGTAGACATACGCTGACTTCAGTAACTGCTCTCTTGTTGTGCCTAATGGAATATCGAGAACTGTGATTCCTTTCATCGCTTCGCCGGTAAACAGGTCTCCACTCACAAGAAAGAGCGGATCTAATTCCCAGTCATTGCTACCCCCCAGCAGCTGATTGACTTCCTCAAAGCCTTCCCTATTTGGCTCGAAACCGGTCAATTTCATCATGGTCTCGAGAAACCGACCGTAGTAACGCACGTCGTTCTCAATATAGTATTGAGACTCCTCAAAAGCTATTCCGATCGTCCCTCCGGCCATGAAGGGCTTTTCAAGTTCCAACTCCCTCTCGTTCGCATTCACAACAGCCGCCACTACAGCGGCTGAGCCCATGGAATCAAGGAGAAATTCTCTACTCCTGGCAAAAGCCATGGCCGCATAGAGACCCGTTATATGATCATGACCTCCACTCGCGATTGGAATGCCATCCCTGGTTTCACCTATGGACTGCCCGGTATAGACCAGGGCACCCATGGATTCCAACGATTCTCCAGCATACTCGACAAGCGGCTCATTCCATTGTCTTTTGTGAACATCTATCAAAAGTGATCTGCAGGCAAGACTCATATCCCACGTGGCTTTTGCTCCGAACATGTATGCAAAATACGACCCAACGGGTAGCCAGTGTTCAACATGGTCGAGCTGAAATAAGTGTTTCTGGAAAATGATCTTGTATATCGAGAAAATGTAACCGTTCTCAATGCCCGTAACTCTATATGGAGCAAGACTTTCAACGGTCTCTCTGTGCTTTTTCCACTCTGGATAGCTGGCCCTGTCATACCACATCAGAGGTTCACAGAGAGGTTCTCTGTTGCTTACCGGTATGACAGTTTCACCAATACTGGAGAAAGCGATGCCCTGAAGTGAATACACCTGACTGATACTTGTTATAACTTCTTCAATCATTTTCTGTAGTTTCTTGATATCCAGGTATTCCACTTTTTGTGCAACCTTCTTGGGCGTTATCTGTTTCATCGTTCTTATGATTACACCATTTGACCCAAGAAGAAGAAACTTGGTATTTGTTGTCCCTATATCTACCCCGAGATATGCTTTCAACACTTAATTCTCCTTACAACCACTTCGTCTATAGTCTTCTCAACATCACAGAGTTCGAACTGCGCAGCTCCATAGCTTATTGTATTGGCAGCACCACAAGCAGTTGCCAGTCTCAGCGATTCTGTGTGTGACATACCTTTCTGCTGGCCGTACAATAATCCTCCGAAGAATGAATCTCCAGATCCAACCGAAAATCTCGATCTTATCACGGAAGAATACGCCCGCAGTTTCTCCAGGTCGCAAAGCCAGACGCTCCCATTCTTACCGTCCGTAATAACCAGATCTTTGATAGAATGGGACAATCTGAACTCTTCCATAGAACGCAGATCACCCTTCTCTATGCCGAAAGACGCCTTAAACTCATCCGCATTGACTTTCAGTAAGTCTGGCGATCGAGATACTATATCACAGAGCCAGTTGCCTGCAACATCTATGTTCAGACGGCAGTTTGAGTGCTCAGCAATATCCAGCAGTCTCATCATGTCTTCACTTTCAAACCCTCTGGGGGCGCTCCCAGAAATGATAATATTGACACCAGGAGTGAGCTTTTCTTCGAAGAACGTTATGAAGCTATTCTTTTCTTCATGGTCTATAATCGGCCCAGGTTCGTTAATCATTAGCATTCTATCTTCGTATTCATACACAAGAGCAGTGTTGATTCTGTTTGAGCCAGAGATCCAGAAGTTTTCGGTCTTCATCTTCTGAGCGTTACACTCGCTTTCGATGATCCTGCCAACCTCTCCACCCAAAATGTTTATGCACGAGTAACCATGGTATCCGAAGACACTCGAAAAGACACGGGCAATGTTGAGCCCCTTGCCATCAACCAGGGCAACAACCTTATCACCGCGCACCACATCAGGAATCTCTGAGGGCTTCTTCAGGATCACCCAGTGGTCGTAACAGGGGTTCAGATTGAGTATGCAGAATTCGACACCAATCGCCTCCCTGGCAAGATCCTGGATTTCTTCTCAGTCAGCTTATCATCTCATCGCAGACCAGCAAATTACACTGGTAAGATGGATGATCTTCAATGGCATATCACATGAAACGCTTTCTGGTTTTCATGTATTCGAGTATCTTCTCAAGCCTCTTCTGTCTTGTCTCTTCCTTCTTCGCAGCGAAGTAAACCAACGAATAATGTCGTTTGAGTGAATCAGTGAGCTGATCGAACTGACTTATGTCGTCCATGCTGTCTTTCAGTATATCCCTGAGTCCTTCGACGTCGATGATCTCCTCTCTTTCATCTCCTTTGCTCCATTGCCCGTTTCTCTTTGCTTCTTCGACCGCAGAAAGACCGTGTTCAGTCATCTCCCCGGTCTTGATTAGTCTTGCTACTCTCTTCTTGTTGACTTCTGACCACCTGCTTGCCGGACTCCTTCTGGAGAACTTTCGGACATAGATCCTTTCATCGATCTTCTTGATTAACGAATCAATCCAGCCATATGAAAGTGCAGCATCAAGCGCATCATTGTAAGATATGATCTTTGTTCCATCTTTGTAAAACTCTATCCAGATTGGTTCACTAGTCTCGCAGTTATCCTCAAGCCAGTCACGGAACTCTCGCTTGTTATTGAATACAAAGCGCGTCTTCATGAGAATCTCTCCTATCGTAACCATCCCAAATAACAGCTATATGTCTCAATTACTCCATAACATCTTCTCATACCATCACGAGCAAGTTCAGTAAATAGCGGGCTCGTTCACAGTCCTCTGCTTCCGGTACCATCCCCCATTATTGAACAACACCCTGCCAGCTGAAGAGCGGACTCTTCTACAGGGCCAGTATCAGGCCTCCCAATCCGGCATAAGTGGCTATTGTTGGACCCATCTTCCCGATTATCACCTCGGCATCTTCAACACGTTTCTTGATCTCATTTGCAGAAAAGGTTGCATCATCCAGATTGTCGACGTGAGTGATACCGAATATCTTCTTTCCAGTCTTCGCGGCATCGTCAATGATTTCCAGAACTGCTTCTCTGAAGCGCCGTGTTCCTCTCACTTTTTTGAGTAGCTCGACCTTTCCTTTGACCCCGTGCAGGATAATTTTGATATTCAGGATGTTGGCTATGCTGGCCTGGACCCTGCTCAGGCGGCCTCCCTTGACGATATTCTCCAGGGTCTTCAGGGGAATGATTATCTTGACATTCTCTCTATAATCCTCCAGGACGGGAAGAATTGCCTCCAGCTCATAACCGTTTTCAGCCATTCTTGCTGCTATCAGCACCTGAATCCCATGCGAAATCGATCCTGCCAGCGAATCAAAAACATAAGCCTTGTTGCCACTGAGTTGTCTGCCCAGAACGGCTGATTGGTAGGTCCCACTCAATCCCGAAGAGATTGTTATACACAAGGGGGTATCTCCTTCCTCTTGAATGGTACTGAAGACTTTTGCAAAATCTGCCGGGGTGGGTTGCGAGGTTTTGGGCAGCTCTCCAGACCTGCTCATCAGATCCCAGAATTCCTCCGGATTAATTTCCAAATCTTCTCTGTAAGTCTTGTTGTTAATGAATACGTTAAGAGAGACGAATGGTATTCTGTGTTTCTTTAGAAGTTCCGCAGGGAGATCACATGAACTGTCAGTAACGACACGTACCATAACAAGCCCCCCTCTTTTGTGGTGCTCTGAAATCATTATAGCCTGTAGCCACCGACAACATGAAAGCGGTTCTCAGATGATCATTTTGAATACCATACCAGAAACACTGGTCTGAGAGCTATCCTCCAGCTGGGGTAACATTAAGCAGACAGATTCTATTCTTCCGTCTCAAGATATCACGATTATCTTCTCTGCACGCTCATTGCCTTCTTGCAGCGAAAGGAGATCCCAGTCAACGTAATTCTGAGAGTATAGACATACTCTTCGAGATGCTGTAATCAACTCACGAAGCAGACTCCCCCGCGAAGCTTTGTTTCTTCCCTTACAAAAGGCAAAGCATACAGCAAGATGCTAAATTCGTTCGACGCTGACCAGATACGGTTGTGTCTGTTCGATCGTTCTCATTGAAAAAGTAAGAACTGTCAAATGTTCTTCAGTTTGTAGTAGATCTCGTTGTTTCGTAATTCTCTCTTCAGATTCCGAATTTCGGTGTTTGAGTCAATTACTACCAGCTCCATGCCAATGATCTCACAGAGATCCTCCATCTGTTCAACGCTGACCGAGTAACTCAAGCAGGAGTGATGCGCACCACCAGAGAGTATCCATGCAGTAGCTGCTGTTGCAAGATCCGGCCTGGGAATCCACAATGCCCGTGCAACAGGCAAGCTAGGCATATCCTCTTCCTGTTTCACAACATCTACTTCGCTGACAATCATCCTGAACCTGTCCCCAAACTCGACTATACACGCCTGAATTGCTGGACCTTCCTTGGCAGTGAAAACCGATCTCGCTGGAGCACCTTTTCCTCCTATAGAAAGTGGATGGACCTCGAGACTGGGCTTGTTGTTGGCTATTGATTCACAGACTTCCAGCATGTGGGCACCCAACTCTTTCGTGTTACCAGGTTCGAGATGATAGACATAGTCCTCGATGAAAGAAGTCCCCGAGTCCTTCCCAGAAGCCATCATTTTCATTATCCTGACCAGGGCAGCTGATTTCCAGTCTCCTTCTGCTCCAAAGCCGTAACCATCCCTCATGAGGCGCTGACAAGCAAGACCTGGCAACTGACCCAGACCATGAAGGTTCTCAAAGGTCGTCGTAAATGCCTTGAAGTTGCCTTCTTCAAGAAAGTGTCGCACTCCTATTTCGACCTTTGCCGCTTCACAAAGAGATGCCCTTATTTCTTCATCGGAAACCGAACCCTTTATGCTGGAATACTCCTCTCTATACTGCTCTAGCAGCCTTTCAACCTCATAGTCTTCCACTCTACTGATATACTCGAATAGATCTCCAAGTGCGTATCCATGCACTTCATATCCAAGTTCAATCTGAGCGTCTACCTTGTTCCCCTCAGTGACAGCAACATACCTCATGTTATCGCCAAACCTGGCGATCCTGAGATTCTGTGAATCGTACCAGCCCAACGTCGCCCTAATCCAGTTATTCAAACTCTCAAGAACCTTCTCATCTCTCCAGTGACCAGCAATGACTTTCCGCTTGATACCCATTCTTGTAGCGATGTAGCCGAATTCCCTTCCTCCATGAGCCGACTGGTTCGTGTTCATATAGTCCATATCTATCGTCTTCCACGGGATCTTCTGTTCAAACTGTGTATGCAAGTGTAAGAAGGGCTTCCTGATAGAACCCAGGCCACCGATCCACATCTTGCCAGGTGAGAAGGTGTGCATCCAGCCGATCAAACCTATGCAATTGTCAGTGCTGTTTGCTTCGTTCATTACTCGCCTTATCTGTTCAGCATCCTTGAGAACTGCCTTCCAGACAATTCTCGCAGGAAAGTCGTTTTCATTGTTGAGATGATCCACGAGTTTCTTCGAGTTCTCTTCGACCTTCTTGAGTACTTCCTTACCATAGAGCTCCTGGCTTCCTGTGACAAACCATAATTCCAATTCCTTGGTTCTCATAACGACCTCCCTCTCAGAAGTCATCAGATACAGACGTTTTGATTGACGTGTGCTTCACGCGAAGTATCTTTGAGCCAGTTCCAGGCTATTTCTTCTTTCTTACAAGAGTGTGAACTATTACAGCACAGATGATCAGCAGCCCTGTTATGAATCTTGTCCAGAAACCTTTAAGCCCTGCGGCCACAATTCCGGCCTCCATGGCACCAATCATGAACGAACCAGCAAACGTACCGAAAATGGAGGCTTCACCGCCAAACATCGAAGTTCCTCCAACAAAGACCGCTGCCATAATCATCATGAGATAACCGTCACCCATCGTTGGCCACCAGGTCCCCATTCTGTAAAGATCGAAGACACCTGCAAGCGCTGCGAGACCTCCCATTAACGCGAAGGCGCCTATCTTTATCCAGACAACATTCACACCCATCATTCTTGCAGCTTCCTGATTGTCACCGACAAAGAGAACGTGCTCACCGAACTTGTGCCTGTATAACAGGAAGAACATGAAGATCGTTATCCCCAGAAACCACAGCGCCTGATGAGGAATATCAAAGAACCTGCCCACCAGAATCTGGTGTGAAAGGGTACCCCTGAGTCTCACAACAACTGCTACGCCATCGGAAATTAAATTACTCAGGCCTCTAACCAAGTACTGCATCCCAAGTGTCACGACAATTGATGGAACCCCAATCTTTGCTACTATAAATCCGTTGGTCATTCCAACGATTACTCCTGCGCCGATACAGACCAGGAAAGCAAGGAAGAAATTCCCGGTTCCTCTGTAAATGGTAGCAAAGAGATAAGCTGAGAGAGCCATCGTGGAAGGAAAGGAAAGGTCGATTTCTCCCATCCCCAGGATGAATGTCAAACCCAGTGCCATTATCCCAATTGTAGGAACTGATGCCAGAAACGAAAAGTATATTCCAGGTTTCAGAAAGACCCCTGGACTAGTGATAATAAAAGCAAGGACTACCAGGCTCATCATTATCAAGAGTCCTATTTGAGAACTGTACTTGTAGAAGAAGCTCTGTTCAGTTCTTTCCCTTGTATTAGACATCGTTCGACACACCGTCTTTCAGAAGATTTTGGCTTGTGTAAGCTTTATCAGTTCTTCGTTGAGCTCTTCGAGTGATATTTCTTCCCTCTTGTACTCGGCAACTACCTCTCCCCTGTCTATCGCTACGAATCTATCAGAGACCGGATACACGCTCGCGATACTGTGGGAAATATAAACACATGATTTTCCTCTTTCTTTGAGCGCGAGGATGAAGTCGAGCACTTTCTTCACTTCTTGAAGAGATAAGGCTACTGTAGGTTCATCCAGGATGACGAGATCAGAATCAAAGTACATAGCCCTTGAAATCGCCACACCTTGCCGCTCTCCACCAGAGAGCGTTCTGACAAATGAATCTGCACCCGCACCTATTCCTCTGAATTTCATCAGTTCTCGCATAATCCTGTTTGTTTCCTTGACTTCCTGGCTCACCTTTATGAAACCCAGCTTGTTAGTTATCTGTCTTCCAAGAAAGATATTTCTCCAGAGCTGCTGTTTCTCAGCGAGTGCTTTTTCCTGAAAGACCGTCTCTATTCCCATTTTGTGTGCTGCTTTCACGTTATGACGCCTGGGGCTTATTTTCCTCCCCTTGATGTACATTTCACCACTATCGAAAGTATGAACGCCGGAGATGATTTTTATCAACGTTGACTTTCCTGCACCGTTATCTCCCAGAAGGCCAATCACTTCATTCGGGCCTATGTGAAAATCAACTCCTTTAAGGGCTTTTACACCCCCGAATGACTTATGAATGTCTTTCATCTCAACGATGTTCATGTTCAACAGACTCCCTTCTGTGACATTCCCGCCGTTTTGGGAGAACTGGAAGGGGCATGGCCCCTTCCAGATTTGCTCTTTGATCAAAAGCCCTCGATTTTACCTGATTCCCTGTTCAGCTAGAGGAGCGACGAAGTCAATGTTTTCGGGCGTTATCAAACCACCACCAGTATCAATGTGAAGTCCCGCAAAGCCGAACTTCTTTGTCAAGTAGATCTGCATTACAGGCAAGAAGCCTTGCAGGAATGGCTGCTGGTCAAGAACCAGGTGCGTGTAACCGGCTTTGATACTGTCTACCGTGGCAGGTGAAAGATCGAATCCTGCTCCAAATATGACATCAGGATCATATCCAGCAGCTTCGAAGTAAGTCATTTGTGCCGATGTGAGATTTCCGTGGTCAGTAACTACTACCTTGGTGTCAGGATTTGCCATCAGGTATCCTACGATTACCGGAATGCCGTTTGCAGCATCTCTGTCAACTTCAGGAGAAATCTCAATGTAATCAACAATGAGCCCGCCGTCTTCAAGAGCATCAATCACGCCGATCGTTCTTAGCCCTCTTGTAGGCTGTGACTTGAGTCCCCACACAAGGGCTTTGTCCCCTGGCTTCACATTGCCTCTCTGGAGAATCCCCTGTCCAAGCGTCCATCCAGACTCGTAGAGTCCCTGTCCAACATACCCGAATCCGTCACCTGCATACTGCGCCTGAAGCCCAGGGAGAGTCGTGTTCATACTCGTTACGATTATTCCCTTCGCACGAGCTGCCTCAACGTGAGGGCGATACGCGTCATCGCCAGGGTGACCCATTATTGCGATACCGTCTGGATTAGCAGCAACTGCTTGTTCAAACTGCGTTACCATCATCTGCGGGCTCCAGTCGGACCAAAGGTAATGCATCTGCACCCTATCACCTAGTAGATCAGCAGCGTGAACCGCTCCTCTGTAAACAACGGTTGCGAATGAACACCCCGGGCTTCCCCCAGGGAAGAAGTAGATTACTACGGGATCGTCAGCAGCCAGTGTTGTCGTCGAAAAGACCAGTACCGCAAGCAGAATCACCAGAAATACCCCGAACTTTTTACCCATAACCTCACTCCTTTCGATTTTTGCGGAAGTAACCGCCTCAGTTCTTACTTCAGCATACATTTGGAGGGTCAGACTTTGGTCATAACTCTTCCCAGGACTGAATATAAAAGATCACGAGCAAATGTACGGACATATATGCTTCCACGTTGATATTACCGTTTTTTGACATTCTCAGTCAAATGCTACTGAGCGCGATTAGCACTGAATATCGCCGATGATGTGGTCCATCTTTCGATTTGATATCTCTACAGCAAACAGTTAGCAGCTGGCTTGTCAAAACGTACTGCTTTTAACGTGAAACGAACAGGTAGAAGTATATGAGTTGAAGGATTCTTGGTAGGATAACACTTCACAATCCTTTCGAAGGCCAGATTTAAGGCTTTAGTGGCAAAGGGAACGTGAGCAAAGCGTTGTCGTACTTAATCGGCATGTTTGCGTGAGGAAAATCTGAAAGACTCTCACACACTTTTCTGATAGACTGAAACATGGTATCCACTGCTTTCGGAAAACGGCTCTTTTTTCCAGCCTCCCCATCTTTCGAGAAGCACAAAACCAGTTAGTCTTGCCATCAAGTCGATCTCCGAAGGCCAGGCATAACGCACCCTTACGGGGTACAGATTCACCCCATTCTCCGAGATATGGACAATCTGAGAAGTCACAACCTGGTTTACTGTATCGTGCCGGGAGCATTCCAGTTTCACACTTCCGTCATTCAGATCAACAGTTCTTACTGTCTGACCTTTGTCAAAACGCTTTGGATCCGGGACAAAAGATTCTATAAGAAACCTGCCTGCATTACTGAGAAGCCTGTGCACTGATCTGAAACAGTTGATTTGCTGCTCCTGATCAGGTAGCAAGAAGAAGGTGTTGAAGGCCACAAAGGCCATATCATAATTTTTCTCGGTAGAGAAACTTGAGAAGTCTCCAATCTGGACACAAATACTTTCGCTTCCAGGTTTCTTCTTCAGTTCCTCGACCATTGCTTTCGAAGCATCAATGCCAGCAACATCCAGTCCGCGATGCGCTAGAGGGATCGCAATTCTCCCTGTACCAATGCCCAGTTCAAAGATAGATCCTCCATCTGCATATTCGCTGATCAGATTAATAACACTCTCTTCACATGATCCGTACCATTCATCGTACTTCGAAGAAATCCTTTCGCCATAGATTGAGGCATCATAACTGTCCTTCATCCTGTCACCCCCGCAATCAAGTCTTGGCAAGTTCTCATCTCATCCTGGTAGGTAATGAACATACAAGCAACGTTTCTCTTTTCACACAGGTGTTCTAATGATTGTAGCCCTTCCTCTTTATCATTGCTGTGGATTTGGCGAAATCCAGCTTTTCATAAAAGGTTGCGATTGCTTCATCACAGACAATGTCGATTGCATACATTCTCCCAAGGGTCTTTAGCATGCGTCTTACAAGCTCACTTCCGATCCCCTGACCTCTGTATGCGGGTACGACCTCTACAAGCGGGATATAGGAGTAGAAGACCCCATCGGAGAGCGCATTGATGAAACCTGCACACAGGTCACCGTCAAATGCAAGCCATACTGCGTAGCTGTTTCTCAGCATTTCGAGCCGCGTCTCATTGCTCGGCGCGACAACCCAGCCTTCAAAGAAATCCTCCAGATGATCCTGTCTCAGTCCTTCTGTTGAGTTCATATAACTGATGCCCACAATTCCTCACACACCTTCCCATGATCATCCTGCTTCTATCAAACTGCTGTGAAGCTAAAGCACCCTCTTGTAAGGATTATACTTACTGAAGCGAATGTCAGGCTTGATGACCAGAAAACTCTCAGGCGCAACACTTCCGCTCACCGTTGAATTCCATACTGGATGAGTGTTTCCAGTGAAGGCATCTCTCATCTTCGTGGCGTTCATGAGAAACGATTCTTCGGTGAACACCGTGAAATCGATCTCTCCGTCAGTCGGATTCAATATCACAATCGTGTACTCAACTACAGAAGGCCCTTTCCTTGAAAAGGCTGTGATACTGTTGTTGTTAGTTTTCAGATTTTTGAATTTTCCTTCAGACAGAGACTTGCTTGAATGGAACAGCTCTGTCCACTTTTTGTAGTGCTTCATTGTCTCATTGTCAGGAGTCATCGTCTGCCATGGCATGGGTTGTCTGTTGTACGGATCACCACCACTCTCAAGGCCAAGTTCTTCTCCATAGTAGATCAACGGACTCCCAGGCAATGTGAATTGCAGGGCAAGTGCCAGTTGCCATTTCTGAGGCATAGACGTTTTCAGCCTTGGGGTATCATGAGTAGAAAGAACGTTCCAACAAGTCAAAATGCTGTCTAGTCCGCAATCAGCAACAGTTCTTTCAACAAGCTCTCCAAAGACACTTCCTTCGATTTCGTTCCTGAGTAGCATCTCCGTCAGTGTCTTGAAGTAATAGTTCATTACACCGTCAAGTACGCCTTCTTTAAGCCATTCGCCGGGATATGACCATATTTCACCAATAGTCTTGTGTTCACCCATCTTATGCAATACCGCTGTTATGTCCGTGAGATAGGGAATACCAATATCATATGCACAATCAAGTCTCCAGTCATCCACACCCATTTCTGTCCAGTGAGCGATGACAGACTCTTTTCCCCTCCATAGAACCTGTCGAACGCTTTCGTTCTCAAGGTTGACTTCAGGAAGTGTGGGAGAGTTTGACCAGAAAGTAGATTTACCGCCCGATTGGTAAAGGTGATCCGAGAAGGCAGAATCGGTTACCCACTGATGACCAAGTCCAACGTGATTGAAAGCGACATCCAGGACTAGCCTCATATTCCTGGCGTGCAGAGCTTCGGCTAGATCGGCAAGATCCTCTTTCTTGCCAAGCATGGCATCGATCTCAAAGTAATCGACGCAATCATATCTATGAGCAGTATTTGCTCTGAAGATCGGCGTCAGATAAACAAAATCGATACCGAGATCACTCAGGTAATCGAGCTTGGAAGTGATTCCCTTGAGGTCCCCTCCGTAAAAGATGAACTGATGAGAAGCGTCCTCTTTCTTCTCTACAGGGATTTCCCATGCAACTGCACCAGGCTTGCCTTCTGTCGAGCAGAACCTGTCCGGAAATATCTCGTATCCAATGCTTGCTTTCATTCGTGACACCTCTCTCGCTGTTCCTGCATCTGTTTGTTGCTATAAAAAATACCTCAAAGCATCGAAAACCGAAGGCTTATGGTCCCTGGTTCTTAGCAGTGTTCTCTTGTTTCCTATGCTTCAGAAGCGTAATGTGATCATGGCTCCATCAGGGTCAATCGTCACTCAAATATGAGTCCATTATAAACTGTATTAAAAGACGTCAAATAGAGAAGCTTTCCGGCGCTTCCACACTCCGACTGACTTCCTCAATGATACGGACAGCAATTGCTTGTCACAGTCCGTTTCAGATAGTCAGAACAAGCTGAGTTCTCTGTGAGACCATCACATTCAGAAATCAGCCCGAAGGCTTCTCTCTGAAAGGAAATTGCAGAAAGGCGGGGAAACAATCCCCGCCTGAACTAACGGAAGCACTCTCAACTGTAGAACGCTGAGTGCTTAGCTGACAATGTGCCGCGGTGTTTTCTCAGCAACTAAAGTCAGTACATGAGAGCAAGAATAACGAATAATAGCCCCAGTGAAAGGAGTAAGAAACGGTCCAGTGGGATGTTACCCAACCAGATACTACTGCGAATTACCGGTCTTGCTTCCGGCTGCAGGGTCACCTCGATATACCTGTCACCGGTAAGTCGTATTCTCTCCCAGTGGTCCCAGTAACCGGAAAGAGACAGCCGCACATCATGTGTTCCTTCTTCCAGATTGATTGTGAGCGGCGTCCTTCCCACATAGGCTCCATTGATGAAAACTTCAGCCCGTGACGGATATGATGACACTGTGAGCCGATGAGTTCTGGTTGAAAAGACCAAGTTCACGTGCTTGCTGGTATTTCTGTCCAGTGTAAATCGTTCTTCATAGATCCTGTAGCCACTAGCTTCTACCCTGAGAGTATAAGTGCCCCTGAGCATAGTGGTGTTGTATGGAGTACGTCCCCTGTAAACACCATCAATATAGACGCTGGCACCTGAGGGATGAGAAGACACTGAAAACTGATACCAAGTCTGAGTTGAGGCCGCCGCAAAATCGTTATCTCCAGCACTGCCAAAAGCAAAACCCACTGTCAGAACAAGTAATGACAAAACAAACAGAATCCTCTTCATCATAGTCCCTCCCGGAATCTCTATAGCGCTATTATACCCCTCTCTTGGATCTAACGCTCTTGCTTCAACAAGGACTCTTTCTGGTTTGAACGAATGGGGTGACTACATTTGAGACAGCAGTTTCGGTGTTCTGGTTTCAGATGAATACTTTGTTACTCACTCCAGATTCTAATACTCGACAAGAGATACATCTCGCGGTATTCAGGCATATAATCTGTCATAGGGTGGTGAAAAACCTGTGAAAGCACTTCTGTTGATTTTCTCTCTGTTACTGCTTGTTAGCCTGTGTGTTGCAAGCCTTTCTGTGAGTATCAACAACGTGACCGCAAGAACTGAATCGTTTTCTGGCAGCCCCTTGTCAGGTTTTGTGGGAATAAATGTCACGGGAATTGATGCTCGGTTTGGGTTGGGGCCGCTAGTTGGGGGCCTATCCACACCGTTTTTCATGATGGCGCTTTCGGAAGATACGGGACTGAGTCCTCATTTCATCCTTCCTGGAATTGCCTGGTATGGATATATTGGCGCAAGATTCTGTCTGGGCAAAATGCTTTTTCAGGTTGACATAGGACGAGCGATCGCACTAGGAAAGGATCTCGAGCTGGGATTCACTCCTGTGCGCCTTGGAATCGGGCTCATGTTGAACAAGCACATGCGTATCGAAGCAACTGCCGTAGGGATCCTGGAGCAGCTCAAAGAGACCCTCGGGAGGATATTTACAGTGCAGCTGGGTTACGTTTTCTGATCGCAGATTTGTGGAAGAGCTACAAGGACGTGTGTGCAGTTTCGCTAGGCCGGTTGCATCACTCCAAAGAAGACAAGCCAAGCTAACACGCTTTTAGCCACAAGACTGAGAATGATATAACCTCGCTCACCATAAAGGTAGTCTTTCCACTTGCCCACTTTCTTGTACTGAAGAACCATGTTAATCGGGAAGAGATTGAAGAAAACGAAATACGTGCCCAGTATTGCATAGACAAACCAAGGCACTTCAGCGGGATCTGCATTTCCGAGCGCATGCAGGAAGATGACGATCCATGGACCTATTCCTGCAAAGCATCCAAATACAAACGGAGACCACCGGGTCTTTTCGGTGTACTGGTTAATCTCCTCCATCAGAAGTCCAAACCAGTTCATTGATGCATTGAGAATGAATATCACAATTAGAGCACCAATATCGTAGACTCCAAGGAGCATAGCGATAAGGATGATCATCAACGATGAGCTGATAGAGTATTCATGCCATCGGAATTTGTTAATCCCTTTCTTGAGATCGTGATTGTAGATACTATTTGCCCTGGGCATGGTAATTATGAAGTGTGCCAGAGCGGAAAGAAACAGGAAGAACGATACAAAAATGGCAAAGGGCACTTCTCCCAGCTTTTCCGGGCTTGTAATAAGGCGCATCTGCTCGGTATCAAATGTAAGAAAATACGACCAGACTGGTGTCCTGAAGGCACTTATGCGATCAATAGTCAGCGCGAAGAACAACATCAAGATGCCCTGAATCAGGTGAAGTAAACCCATCGAGAAATTAAAGCGTTTCAAATAGCCAAAGTCAATCTTTGATGAGGCGCTGTTATTCTGCCTCTCCTTGCTCATACCTTCTTTCATGCTGATCCCTCCCGATGTCATTATAAGCAGCTGTTACTGCATTATTTCGCCCGAATCCTGAGAAGTGAATCCCAAGACACTTCCTGGATTACCAATGGGGCTTACGAGGAAGAAGCCTTGACTTGATTATATGACACTACCCTCGGGAAACAAGCATAGCCAGAATGACTTCAAAACGGTTTACTTAACTACCTCATACAGACTACTCATGCGAGAAGGAGTTGGATAACACCCGGTTCTTATCCTCTCATCTTCCCGCTCTTTTAGCTCTTCTCCTTCTGAAGACTATGAACCCCAGTATTCCTATGCCAACCAGCACAGGAATCCCGGAAAATGTAACAATAGTGGTTGTTCGTCTTGCTTTCGCGACTCTTATGAACTCATCATTCAGATCGTCTCTCCAGGTCTGGGGGAAGAGAAACACATGGTATCTGCTAAGTGGAACTGTAAGCCTTGAATTGACATACATGCGCGTTAGCACCGCTGGCCTTTCCCTTGCGAGTTCCTTTATCACAGACGCAATTTGCTCTTCTTTCCGAATAGACGAGACGAACTTCTGAATCTCATCTCTTGACTTTGGCATAACCTCAAGAATCTTCTTCACATCGGAGTTGTAGAATGCTGGTTCCACACTACCCGGATTCGCATCGAGGTAGTTGAAGTAGAGGCTATTGAGTTCAAGATAGAGCGCATAGCTGTACGTCCTCTGCAGATCTACGGATGAAAGGGTCCGGTAGTAATCATAGTTGGGGTCTGTTACCACTCTCAACCATCCCGTTGCAGTCCAGTTCTCCCAGCGCTCGTAGTCCTCTCGAGAGAAAGCGGCCATCGCATCATCTCGAGCAGCTTTAAGCACTTCTGCTTCAACAGGTTGTGCAAACCCTGTCGTTAGAACAACTATCGCCATTAGAACAACAAAGAATAACTTCATGCTCCCATCCTCCTCAGTTGTGTGATCCTCTTGCTGGCAGAAACATATACACGGGACACACTTCATCATCTTTTCCGAGTTCGGTTAGTCTTCTACTGGAACCAAACTGTGCTGTTATTGCTAAACTTTCACCCAGTTCGAGTGGATTTTCCACACACGTACAAGAGTGTATTCAGACACAAAACCCACTCTTATTTCACTCTCTCGGCCGGGCTCAAAACCGAAGAAAACACTATTCTGTCGATTGCAGCAACAGAATGTCCGGAACCTTCTGGCATTATTCCTGTGCTGTAAGCCAACCTGGTTCTGCACAGAAAAGAGAGGAGCAATCCAGCGATCTCCAGCAAGTCAGTCCTGAATGCTCTGGTAATCACGAACTACTTCATAGAAAATACCTGACATCAAGAAGAAAGCTGCTAGTTCACCGATACAAAGGAACCTATGCTATGTTAAGAAAACAAACGTCCAGATGACACAATAAGAAAGCATTCGATTGATGAATCATGCTATCATACATTTCCTTGAGAAACCAATAACAGAGCAGAGTCTCACTTCTTGACGGAAGACGAGCTAGTTCGACACAGCAGATGGTTCTCTGTGAATCAACCAGTGGCAAATTGCCTGTAAGTGTTATTAAGGCGGTTATACCGTAAGGTGACGCCTCAGCATATAACCTTCCGAAAGTGATTGCTTCCTCTTGTTTTTTGGATGATGCATCAAAGAATACCTTTTAAAGCACATCATCATATGGGTTCCCTGTCATCAAGTCTTATGCAGCAACAGACGAAGAGGTTATAATGCTCTTAAGGAGGGATCTTCATGAGAATCGTTGCGATACTTCTCTTTCTGACTGTGGCAATAATGGCGTCTGCAATAACTATCAGAGTCGGGTTCGAAGGGCCAGCGTTGCTCGGGGCTACACTTGAAACCGATTCTGGTCTCTTTTTCACTATTGGAGCTTCTCCACCGATGAGCATTTTTGGAGGCGGTGGGGAGTGGTCCTATTCATTTGCGGGAGGATATGCTTCTGCCTTTACTCTTCTGGACACTTTTAGATCCGAACTGAAGCTCGTTCCAAGAATTGCTGCGGCGCTGGTCCTGACAGATACTACCTACCTTGGAGTCATTCCAGGAGTTCTCACTGAGGTTACCTGGAAGATAGCTTCATTCAGACTCGGGGTTCAAGCAGGGATAAGTCTTTGCCTGTTGTTTGATATTGAGGACTTTGAACCTGATCTTGTTCCGACGGGGCAGATAGGAATTCTGGCAAGGTTTTGAAGAGATTCTGCTCACGGCGTGGTTCATAGCTTGTCGAAGAACTTGTGATACCTCAAATTGTGTAAATATTGCAAGAAGATCAGGACACTGCAGATCCGCTGTGTGAAAACTCTGACTTGTGACGTGTGAAGAAGAACACCCACCCCGGCAAAGAACGCCACCCCTCCAAGGATGGGATTCAGAGCAGAAGAGCCATGACGAACTGTCAACCCTGGACCCGGGACCATATACTCGAAACTGACATTTCTTCAAATACGGTTGAAGGAGTTCGGTTGGGTGGAGCGGGAAAGGTGGGAAGAGCAGCAGCCGGAAGATAGATTATGGACAGGAGCTTTTCCAGGAAAGATCTTCAGCATCCATCACACTTTGGAAAAGGGGTTCATCACTTAACGCAGATACATCAGCATGAGCCCGTGAGTTCTACGGGTCTGTGCAGATACCTCAAGTAACCCATTCTCTTGGATTATATAGGAAAGTCTACAGACCCTGTTTCTACCATTTTCGCATCATGCAATCGGCGCGGAGGACCCGCTGTTACTGCATTTGCTCAATAGCTTCGTTGATAATCGACTCGGTTGCTGTTGCCCCCACACGAGTGACTCCCAGGGTTCTGACTCTAAGCAGATCGGCGAGTGTTCTTACTCCACCTGCAGCCTTGATTTGAACCGAAGGATCACTGTGTTTTCTCATGAGTCTGAGATGATGATCAGTTGCACCTTTGTATTTGTACGTCCCGTCTACTTGTTTCACAAAACCATAGCCAGTAGAGGTCTTGACAAATGCCACATACTGTTCCGAACAGATCTCACAGAGACGAATGATGTGGAAGTCCTGCAGGTAGTCATTCTCAAAGATTACTTTAAGAATACACCCGCTATCCAAGACGACATCGTTTACTGCAGCTATTTCCCCTGACACATAGTCCCAGTCTTCTCCCAGGACCTTACCAATGTTCACAACCATATCAATTTCGTGGCTTCCGGCGTTCAGGGCTTCTTTGGTTTCGGCGACTTTCATTGCTGTTGAGCTGTTGCCATGAGGAAAAGCAACCACCGAGGATATTCCAACACCAGATCCAGTAAGAGCATCGACAGCTTCATGGACACAGCAAGGCTTCACACAGACAGTGGCTACTCCAAGTTTCCTGGCCAGATTGCAACCTTTCAGAACATCTTCATCTGTGATTGTTGGATGCAACAAGGAATGATCGATCATCCTTGCCAGTTCCTTCACGGTATGGTCTTTGAGCATTTTCTGGTCTCCTTCTACATCAGAAGCACAGTACTTTATCACTGTCGACCGTCATTTGTGCTAATTCCTTCACGTTGCTCTTTGCTACTCCATCTATCATAGATGACTCAAGGAGACTGCGTGCTTCCATGCAACCACCACAACAATTCACTTCTCCACCATGTTGAAGAACCGATTTGAGCATCCTCTCTATATTGTAGTAGCCAGTGGGGGTCTTCTGATTCGCCAAACCACAGAAGACGCCATCCGCAAGAAGAAAGACCGCCACCTTCGTGTCCTCTCTGTGTTCTTTCTGAAGAGCCATTGCTAATCTCAGAGCGTTGTATGATTTCTCAGTTCCATATGGAGCATCATTAATGATCATCAGAACCTTCTGCATGCTACCTCCTGAAAAAACCCGTCTGTCTCTCTTTCTCTATGCTTATCCCTTGCTCTACCACAATTGATGGGCTTTCATGTGAATTATACATCAGCACTCAAGACACAAGTTCACACGTTTCATCCTGGTCGAAATGACCCAGGCTATTCGAAACTCCCGGATTACCCTTTAGTCAGAGCTGGATATTGTGAAATCTCGTGAGCAAACCGAAGCTATTGCATATCCTTCATGATTGTGCATAATAGAGACGTAGCACAAGTGCTCCTGAACAAGTTACTTTCGAGCTAGAGACTGGTCTTGCTCGCTAATGAACCGGAGGAGACATGGGAAAAAACAAGCGTGATGACCTTTGGGCAGAAGCAAAGAAGAAGTGCAGACTTAACAATGAAACGATAAGAATGGCAAAAGAGCTGGGGATTAACCCAAAGACTCTTATCAAGAACATTCCGAACAAGTCTGAACCCTGGAAAGCACCGGTACACGAGTGGGTTAGAGATATGTATGAGAAGAAGCAGGCCAAAGAGTCGAAAAAGCGCCCAAAGAAGACAAAGTAGCCCTATCATCGTAACGGTCACGGTCTGTCAAATTCCTGATGACCGACGAATATCCTTTTAGTGAGACTCTCTTCTGTCCTGGGACGACGTAGTTCAATAAGATTGAGAACGCTATAGCCGCGGCTTCTGAGAAAGCGGATCATTGTATCGTTGTTGGGATCGACCCAGTTGTATGGAGCATCCCCGCCAAGGTCGACTGCGAGTTGTTCCGCTTTCTCATAGAGTGCGCCTGCAATCCCGTGTCTTCTCAACCGTGGAAGAACATAGATTGACTCTACCCAGACGACCCCATCTACTACTCGACATACCATGTAGCCAGAGATTTCTTCTCTATCACTTTCGGCAATGTATATCGGGTATTCATCTTTCGAATAGCCGTCAAGCTCTTCTTCAGCAGCATTGAAATCCTCTTTGTGTTTTCTGTTACGGAGCTGAGCTAGTTCAGCCCTGAATGCGTCAATGAGATTCACCAGGGCATTCCTGTCTTTCTCCTGAGCATTTCGAACCCTCATTGTTCCGCTCCTCTCTACTTAAACACCTTCGTGCTTTGTATCTGCACTCTCATATGTTCAAAGCTTTCGAGCCAAGACGGCGAACTCCTTCGACTGATAATCAAAAGGAGTTCCACAAACATCAGAATAGATCTCCTCCACGGAAAAAGAAGATGCTTGCAGTTCTTCCATGAGACTTTCTGGACTAAAACACTGCTTCCAGTTGTAGATTGTCCTCGTGCGATCTGATTCCACAATCGTGTACTTGTCCAGGACAACACTCTCACTCTCGTACTTGAACCTGCTGTGAAAAGCATGATAATCACATGCTGCCCAGAAGCCGTCATGCATGTTCTTCTCATACATTACCTTTTCTTGTTCATGCTCGTAAGCGATCAGCGAGTATACATCAAGTAGCACTACTCCCCCTGGTTTCAGTGAATCACTGAATACCTCAAGGAGGTTCCGTCTCTGCGATGGACTCAACGAGCAATAATCACACATAATCAGAATAACAAGGTCAAATAGCTTTTCTGTTCTGAATTTCAGATAATCCTGGTGGATAAACTCAATGCTCAAACCCTCACTTCTGGCCCTATCCTGAGCATACGTTATTGATCTTTCGGAGAAATCTATCCCCGTAACACTAGCCCCCTTTGCAGCTAGCTTCAAAGAATACAGACCCGGACCACAACCAAAGTCTCCGATCCTTGTTCCTTCGCTAATGGAAAGGGAATCAACAATCCACTTTACTGACTCACTTATGAAAGCATTGCTCCGGGAAGCAGCACAAACTGATCCATCAAGATGAAAGGAAAGCATCTTCTCAGATATATGAGGGTCAGCCCAAAGCTCTCGTGCGGTATACGACTCAAAGAGTTCAGGCCGCATGTCTATCTTCTCAAGTTCTTGAAACAGCTTCATGGTGACTCACCTTAAGTCGTCTTCCAGTATTTTCTCTTAATGCCTTCGCCAGGTTCTTCGAATTCATCCCAATGAAAACCGGCGTCTTTCAGAAAGTCATGTATTGGTCCTTCCTGACTGTTTGAACCGGGACAGAAGACGATCATTCCTCCCGGTCTTGTGACTCTGTTCATCTCTGTGTACTCTTTTTCCATTTCGTCGCCGAAGACATGACCTCCCATCGTTATGTCTGAAAAACCATCTTCAAACGGAATTTGAGTAATCAGACCATCAGTAACGAAGACGTTTCTCAGTCCGAGACTTTCAGCCTTCGAAATCAGGTACTGCCTGAGACGCGTAACCGGTTCAACACAGTAGACAGCCTGCGCAAGTTCAGCTGCAATAAAAGCCTGTTTTCCCGTGCCTGAACCAACATCGATCACTCTCTTGCCAGAAAAATCTGTTATTGAGGACAAAGCTTTCGGATCCCACGACATGAACTTAAGACCTGCATATATTTCAGGATCAACCAGATAGACGATCCAGTCATTGATATTCTCCATCAATTGAACTTCAGCCTTTCTCAGAGTTTCTCGATCAGGATCCGTGATTCCTTCCTGGGTGATCTTGTCGATTTCGTCGGAAAGCTCCGGCATTTTGGCTTTCATGTACCACACAACCACAGGATTCCCATTCAGCGCAGTTCCAAGAGTCTTCCTGTTCTCAAAACTTGTTACCAGCCATTCTACGTGCATTCTTTCAAGAAACAGCAGGTAGTTGAACGATACTTCTGACACATCAATCCAGTTTAGACCCATGAAAACCCTCCTAATCATTGATCTCTTTAGATTTGGCAGATGAGCCGCAGGAGAGGAAAATGCAAGCATGCCCTGTAACTCTACATTCATTGATACAGAGACAGAAGAACCTCGAGATTTCTT